>JBLFWR010000014.1:0-41881 GCA_047611725.1 Binatia bacterium
GGGTATCCGACTTCGCCGGATCTGTTTGGCGCCGAATATGCGTTCGAACCTTCAGATCTCTCCAACGCTGACATCCAATCGCGTTACGTAGCCACTGACTACGTCGGTGCTTTCAATCAGGCGTTGGACCCCTCAACGGGTGACTGGACGGCCGACTGGACGGTTGGTTTGCACGGCAACAACACGGTCTGGGAGCCAGCGTCCGGCGGAACTCTTGCCGGTGCCGAGCCGAGTGCCGACGGAAGCTGTCCAGCGGGAACGACCGACATTGACGATACGCTTCTTCCGATTGGTTTTGTCGGCACGATGGATGTCTGCCAGCTAGCTGCTCGCTACGCCGTAGACTCCACGGTCGTGACTTTGACCAACGATAACATCTACCGTTTGGGTGGCAGCGGAAGCCAAGGAACGTTGATCGGCAACGGCGATGCGGCGGGCAAAGGGCCAGGAAATTCGGCTCACGTCACGATCAACATCGAACCGGGCACGCTGATCCTGGGAACGTCTGCCGAAGCTTTGGCGATCACGCGCGGCTCGCAGATCTTCGCTAACGGAACGGCCGCCGATCCGATCGTGATGAGCTCGCTTAGCTGGTTCAACGATTGGCTGTTTGGCAGCGACGGGACTGCAACCCGCGGCGAGTGGGGCGGTTTGGTGATCACTGGTTTCGGTACTGCCAACCAGTGCAACAACGGCACGACCTGCGATGCGCTGGTCGAAGGCTACCTGAACCCGTTCAACTACGGCGGGCTCGATGACTCGGATGATAGCGGGTCGCTGAGCTACTTGGTTGTTCGTCAGGGGGGTTTCGACCTTGACGGCAACGGCAGTGAACTCAACGGCATCACACTGTACACGCTGGGCTACAACACCGAGATCAGCCACGTGCAGGTTCACGAGAACGATGATGACGGCATCGAGTTCTTCGGCGGCCAAGTGGTTGTGGATCACGCGGTGTTGACCGGCATCGGCGACGACTCGATCGATTCGGATCTAGGTTTCCGCGGCGGCGTACAGTTCGCGGTGGTTTCGCAGACCGGTTCTGCCGATCGCGGCATGGAAGCTGACAGTAGCCCCAACCCGGCTGATAGCCCGGTTTCGACTCCGGCCTATGTCAACTTCACGATCATGGGATCCGCGGGCGCGGCTGGCGATTCACCGAGCGGCATGATCCTTCGTTCGACGACGGGTGGCGAGCTCTGGAACGGAATCGTTACTGGGTCGAGCCGCTCATGCATCCGCTTGGATGACAGCACGCTGTCAACTCGCGGTGGCGATCTGGGCGATCCTGACGATGGCTTTCTCCAGATTCACAACACGGCTGTTGGCTGCGCAACGAACTTCGAAGGCGAAAGCGGTGTGGCCGGCAACGAAACCGCCGACGTCGTGACCTGGTTTGGAGCTGACGCCGAGAACCAGATGGTTACGCCAAATCTCAATAGCGTCGGGTATCCGAGCCCACCCAACCCTTAGCGGCTGTATACACTCCGGGGCGGCGACTTGTCGTCGTCCCGGAGTAGCCCGAATCGATCCAAAGATAAGTCGCCAAGTTGGACGCTGGAGTCTGCGTGACGAGCATCGTCTGCGACCATTGAGTTGCGTCGGCATCCAGCGCGACACTATAGACAAACGTGCTCCCTTGTTCGGAACCAGATCGACCGACTTCAAACCGCTTGGTCGTCTATACCGCCATTTTCGGCGAATACGATGCCCTGCATGAGCCTCCCGCAGGTTTGGAGGGTGTCGACTTCATCTGCTTTACGAATCAGAAGAACGTCGAGTCGACCCATTGGGATGTTCGCCATGTCGGTTCCCCCGATCTGACGAACCACATGATGAATCGGCGCTACAAGCTGCTCCCGCACCTGTACCTAGGCGACTACGAGAAAAGTCTATACGTGGACGCAAACGTTTTGGTCATCGGAGATCCCCGACCGTTGTTCGAAAAGTATCTTGCCGACCACGACATGGCTGTTCCCAAGCATCCACTCCGCAACTGCATCTACGAAGAAGCGTTAGCTTGCCTAAGGACGGGGAAGTCGGGCTTCACAGAGACCGCCGCTCAAATGAAACAGTACAAGCGTGAAGGCTTCCCGGTCGAATTCGGACTGGCCGAGAACAACGTCATTCTGCGCAATCACAATCGCGAAAATATGATCGATTTGATGAATCGATGGTGGAATGAACTCAACAGCCAAGCGCAACGCGACCAGCTAAGCTTGGGCTATGTCCTGTGGACTGAGGGCTTGGCGTTCAACTTCATGTCTGAAAACGCCAGAAATGATTCTGGGTTCTTCAAATACCAGTCTCATCGGCCGGCATTCAAGTTCAAGAAGTTTGTCAGGAAGAGAGAGAACCGTTTCATCGTCAAGTTGAAACGTCTGTTACGCCAGGAAGTGTTTTCCTAGTCTCGCTTTGCGGGATGTCTACGAAGCCACGCCGATCGCTCGCAACATCACATCGATCGGTGCTTTGCGCCCGGTAAAAAGCTTGAACGCCGCGGCGCCTTGATGCGCGAGCATGTGGCGGCCATCAATCAGCGGCCGTTTCGCTTTCTTCGCCGCTTCCAAGAATGGAGTCAGCTTCTCGCCGTAGGCGAGATCGAAGTGTACGCACTCAGGCGGGGTGGCCTCGACTGCGTAGTCGAGGAATTCCGAACCTTTCAGCCCAACCGGCGTGCAGTTCACCACCAATTGTCGGCTGGAAAGGAAGTCGATGTCGTCGAGAATCTCGAGATCCGTGCCGCGCGCCTTGCCGCCACGGCCACCGAATTGACGGGCGAGTTTTTTGGCCTTCGACACAGTGCGGTTGGCAATCACGACATCGGTCGCACCCGCGTTGAGTAGGCCGTAAATCACCGCGCGCGAGGAGCCTCCGGCACCGATGACAAGCACCCGCTTACGGCGCGGGCGGAAATCATGAGAGCGAAGCGCTTGAAGGAAACCCTCTACGTCGGTGTTGTCACCGAGCAAGCGTCCTTTAGAATCCATGTGAATCGTGTTGACCGCACCAACTGCTGCTGCGGTTTCGGTTGTGCGGTCCATCCAACGAAGAACCTTTTCCTTGTAGGGAACGGTAACGTTGAAGCCTACCAGGCCGAGCCAGCCAATTGCTCGAACGGCATCACGTAGACGACGCGGATCGGCGCGAAACGGGACGTAGACGTAGTCGAGTTCGAGTTCGCGGAAAGCGGCATTGTGCATCCGCGGAGACAGTGTGTGGTCGATTGGGTCGCCGAGAATTCCGACGACACGGGTGGTGCCATCGATTTGTGCGAGTTGGCGCGGTTTCTTGCGAGCCGGCGCTGCGGCCCCGCTCTTTGGAGCCGGGGCCGCTTTCGTCGTGCGATTGGAGCGCACCTTTTCGCCGTTGGTCGCCATTTTTCTCGAATCAGCTCTGCGCGAGCAGCGCCGCATGAGCGGCGGCCAAACGTGCGACCGGAATTCGGAACGGTGAGCAGGATACGTAGTCCAAGCCGATGTTGTGACAGTAGATCACCGAGCGGGGGTCGCCGCCGTGCTCGCCGCAGATGCCTAGCTTCAGATTGCTCTTCACACTGCGCCCTTTGGCCACAGCGATCTCGACTAGCTGGCCGATACCACTTTGGTCGAGGGTCACGAAGGGGTCATCTTCGAGTACTCCGGAATCAACATACTCTGGCAGGAAACGCCCTGCGTCGTCGCGGGAAAGGCCGAAGCCCATCTGCGTTAAGTCGTTCGTGCCGAAGCTGAAGAAATCTGCGTACTCGGCTATTTCATCTGCCAACAGCGCTGCGCGCGGAACCTCGATCATTGTTCCGATCTTGTACTTGATGCGCCTGCCTGCCTTCTTGAATGCAGCCTCGGCAGTTTCCTCGACCAGGGTGCGCAAGCGCGACAGCTCGGTGGTCGTGCCAACCAACGGAATCATGATCTCCGGGTCAACCTTGATCTTCTTGGCGCTGACCTTAAGGGCGGCTTCGATGATGGCACGCGCCTGCATTGCGTAGATCTCCGGGTAGGTAATTGCCAAGCGGCAACCGCGATGTCCGAGCATCGGGTTGAACTCGTGCAATTTCTCACCGAACTCCTTGAGCTTCTTGACCGAAACGCCAGAGCTTTTCGCGACGGCCTTGTATTCCTCGTCGCTGTGCGGGAGGAACTCGTGGAGCGGCGGGTCAAGCAAGCGAACGGTCACCGGAAGGCCGCTCATCGCCTTGAAGATTCCTTCGAAATCTTTGCGCTGGAAGGGGAGTAGCTTGGCGAGAGCCTTCTCGCGGCCAGCCAGATCTTCAGCAAGAATCATTTCGCGTACGGCCTTGATGCGGTCGCCTTCGAAGAACATGTGTTCGGTGCGGCACAAGCCGATTCCTTCGGCGCCCAACTTGCGGGCCACCTTTGAATCCGCCGGGGTGTCGGCGTTGGTGCGAACGTTGAGCGTGCGCGCCTTGTCGGCCCAGGTCATGAGCGTGGCGAAGTCCTTTCCGAGCTTGGCCTCTACGGTTGGAACCTTGCCGACGAAGATGTCGCCGCTCGCGCCGTCCAGGGTGATCCAATCGCCCTTTTTCAGAGTGCGGTTCCCGACTTTCACGCGGTCAGCCTTGTAGTCGATGCTCAGCGCTTCGCAGCCCACGACGCAACATTTGCCCATGCCACGTGCAACCACGGCGGCGTGGGAGGTTCGACCACCCTTGGCGGTAAGAATGCCTCGCGCCGCAACCATGCCGGCAATGTCTTCGGGAGAGGTCTCGATTCGAACGAGAATGACGTCTTCGCCTTTCTCTTTTTCGGTGACCGCGTCTTCGGCCGAGAAGACAATTCTGCCCGCCGCTGCGCCGGGGGAAGCGCCGAGCCCCTTGGCGAGGCGATCCTTCTTGGCCTTCAGATCCACGGTTGGGTGAAGAAGCTGTTCGACCTGATCCGGATCGACACGCAGGATGCCCTGCTCGCGTGAAATGCGCCGCTCGGCGACCATATCAACGGCGATCTTTACGGCAGCCGCGGCGGTACGCTTGCCGTTACGCGTCTGCAACATCCACAGGCGATTGTTCTCGATCGTGAACTCGAGGTCCTGCATGTCGCGGTAGTGCGACTCCAGTTTCGCTGCAGTAGTGATGAGTTCTTTGCAACAGGCCTTGTTGACCTCTTCCAGTGAAGGGAAATTTTTGCGGCGCACGGCTTCGCTGATGCCGTTCTCTTTTGCCCACAGCTTCGACGCGTGGTTGGTGATCTGCTGCGGCGTACGAATTCCGGCCACAACATCTTCGCCTTGCGCGTTGACCAGGAACTCTCCAAAGAACCGATTCTCACCGGTCGAGGGGTCGCGCGTAAAAGCCACACCCGTTGCCGATGCATCGCCCATGTTTCCGAACACCATCGACTGAATGTTGACGGCGGTGCCCCATTCAACCGGGATGTTGTTGAGCTTGCGGTAGATGACCGCGCGTTCGTTGGTCCATGACCGGAACACAGCACCCACAGCGCCCCAAAGTTGCTCATGAGGGTCGGACGGAAACTCTCGCTTCAAGCGCTTCTTGATCAGCGCCTTAAACTGTTTGACCAAATCCTTCAGGTCATCAGCGGTCATGTCGGTGTCGGCTTCGATTCCAAGCTTGTGCTTTTTGGCTTCGATGAGGGCCTCGAAGGGGTCGACCTCTTTGGCCGACTCGGGCTTCAGGTCCATGACGACGTCGCCGTACATCTGCACGAAACGGCGGTAGCTGTCCCATGCGAAGCGCTCGTTGCCGGACGCCGTAGCGAGTCCTTTAACCGTGGTGTCGTTCAGGCCGAGGTTCAACACGGTGTCCATCATACCCGGCATGGAGGCGCGGGCACCCGAACGAACCGAGACGAGCAGTGGATTTTTGGGATCGCCGAAGCGTTTGCCCATGGCCTTTTCAAGCTTGGCCAGATTTGCGGCAACCTGCTTGGCCAAGGCCTTGGGGTAGGTGCCCTTTTTCGCGTCGTACCCAGCACAGACTTCGGTTGTAATCGTGAATCCCGGAGGAACCGGAAGACCCAAACCGGCCATCTCGGCGAGGTTCGCGCCTTTGCCGCCGAGCAGGTTCTTCATCGAGGCGTCGCCCTCGGAAGAGCCGGCGCCGAAAAAGTAGACCAACTTGTTCTTGTCGATCTTCTTCACGGCCTTGGCCTTCTTGGTTGCGGTCTTCTTCGTGGGTTTTTTGGTCGTCTTGCTGGAAGCCATGTTCGATTCCGGGATCCTTTTAGGATCGTCATTGCGGCGCCGCACGAGCGGCAGCGCGCGCGGTGTCGGTGGTCTACTGTTTCGGAGTCAGTGGGCCGGTGTATACAGGGGCGGCTACGCACTCGCGTACGATGCCCAACAGGTCGTCGATGGCGACGCGGCGTTGATCCATGGAGTCGCGATCACGTAGCGTTACCGTGTTGTCTTCAAGGGTTTGGTAGTCGATGGTGATGCACAGGGGCGTGCCGATTTCGTCTTGGCGTCGGTACCGACGCCCAATTGATCCCGCCTGATCGTACGTGGCCGCAACGTGCGGTCGAAGAGCAGTAACGATCTCGTCGGCCTTCTCGGGAAGACCGCCTTTTCGCATCAACGGCAAGATGGCGACCTTGATCGGCGCCAACGCCGGATGGAGGCGCAGCACCGTGCGGCGATCGTCCTCTGGGCCGTCTTCGTCATACGCATCGACAAGGAAGGCCAGCGTGGCTCGGTCTGCACCGGCAGACGGCTCGATCACGTAGGGAACGTAGCGTTCCTTGGTTTGGTCGTCGAAGTAGCTCAGGTCTTTACCCGAGTGCTCGGCGTGCTGGCGTAGATCGAAATCTGTGCGATTGGCGATGCCTTCGAGTTCTTGCCAACCAATCGGGAACTCATACTCGACGTCAGCACAGCCCTTGGCGTAATGCGCAAGTTCGTCTTCGGCGTGAGGGCGCAATCGCAAATGATCGGGGTTGATCCCGTAGTCGCGGTACCACTGCATGCGACGATTTTGCCAGTAGTCATACCACGCGTCGTCGGTGCCGGGGGTGACGAAGAACTCCAACTCCATTTGCTCGAACTCACGGGTTCGGAACAGGAAGTTGCCAGGTGTGATCTCGTTGCGAAAACTCTTTCCTTGCTGCGCGATGCCAAAGGGAGGGCGCATGCGAGTGGAGTTCACGACGTTGACGAAGTTGACGAAAATGCCCTGCGCGGTTTCGGGGCGCATGTAGATTTCGGTGCCGCTATCGGCGACCGGACCCATGTGTGTTTTGAACATGAGGTTGAACTCGCGGGTGTCCGTAAGTTCTCCCTCGCATTCACCCGGCTTTTTGCTGGGCTTGCGTGGGCACTGGGCGGTGTCGATGTGGTCGGCGCGAAAGCGTGCTTTGCAGAGCTTGCAGTCTACCATCGGGTCGCTGAAGTTACTGACGTGTCCCGACGCTTCCCACACTTTGGGGTGCATGAGGATCGAACAGTCTAGTCCAACGATGTCGGGGCGGGTTGTGATCGTATCGCGCCACCAAGCTTCCTTGACGTTTCGACGAAGCTCGACACCCAAGGGCCCGTAGTCATAGCAAGAGATCAGTCCGCCGTAGATTTCCGAGGACTGAAAGACGAATCCCCTCCTTTTACAGAGGTTCACAATCTTCTCCATGGTAACAGCGCGGTCCGACACAGCTCTCTCTCTCCCGCTGCTCCGGACCTCCAAATACAGGACGGCCGAAGAAACAGTGTAAACACCGGGGTTTACCGAGACAGCGATGTGTGGGCAAACGCCGCACTGCGGCGAAGGTGCCCCTTAGAGGTCGGTTCGGCGCCGACGCAGCCCTTGCAGGCTAAACCTCAAGAACGATCTTGCCGAAGTTGGCGTTGCTCTCCATGAGCTGATGGGCGGCGGTGGCTTCGGCCAAAGCGAAGACGCGGTCAACGACGGGCCTGATGCGCCCAGACTCAATGTGGGGCAGAACGCTGCGCTCAAACGCGCGGGTGGCCAGAGCCTTTTCTTCGAGACTTCGAGTGCGCAGCACGGTTCCCCTGATTTCCAGGCGCTTCTGGAGAACCGCCACCAAGTTTAGCTCGGCGCGCATACCTCCCATCAGACCGATGACGACCATGCGCCCCTGCGAGGCCAAACAGGCGATATTTTGCTTGAGGTACGACGCGCCGATGAAGTCGAGAACGATGTCGACCCCTCGACCCTGTGTTTGCTCAAGGATGACCTCCGCAAAATCGGCTTCGTGGTAGTTGATGCCGACATCGACCCCCAATTGAGCAGCGCGCGTTAGCTTTTCTGCCGAGCCCGCCGTGCCGAATACGACGCTGGCGCCCAGGGCCTTGGCGATTTGGACGCCGGCGATTCCCACCCCTGAGCCAGCTGCATGAACCAAGACGGTTTCCCCACAGCGCATCCGGGCCTGATCAAGCGCGTCGTGCGCCGTGATGCAGGCTTCTGGCAGGGCGGCAGCCTGGCGGAAGTCCAGGTTGCCCGGGATCGGCGATGCCAGTCGTTCATGGACACTTACGAGTTCGGCGTAGCCGCCTCCCGACAGAAGGCCCATGACCCGATCTCCAACTTGGAATCGTTCTACTCGGTTTCCCACCTCTCGAACCACGCCGGCGTACTCGAGGCCTGGAATTTCGTACTCCGGCTTGGGTCCGGGCTGCGGGTACAGGCCCATGCGTTGCAACAGGTCGCCGCGGTTCAAGGCTGCGGCTTTCACCTCGACCAACAGATCTTCGGGGCCGGGAACTGGCGCGGGAACCTCTCGTAGGTCCAAAACGTCGGCAGCGCCGTACTCGGGAATGACAATGGCTTTCATGTCGGTCCTTTCACCTTGGGCAACGGTTCTCGCAACCCCGCTAGAAACGCACGGCTCTTTGGTGGCCGCGCCAAATGCAAATCGAGCAGCCGGTCCAGGAGTGCGCTACCCAAAATGGAGCATTCAGGGCTGGCGTCTTCGACGACGGCTTCTCTGGATGTGCGAATGTACGTGAGTAGGTCCTCGTCGATGACTCGCCGACTGGGGCGCCAAGTGGGGTCGGTCGCATCGATGCCGTTGCGCTCGGCTTCGTGTGCCCCGCAAACGATACCACTGCCTCGGTGGTCGAGAACCGGTCGGGCATAGGCGGTAACCGGTTCCGCGCAGATTCCGCAATGGCCGAAATCGGGTGCCCAACCGGCGTGGTCGAGGAGTTGTAGGAGGTAGTGGTGGGCCGCAGGCGCCGGGTCATCTTCAACGATTCGATTTAGTGTGGCGCCATAGGCGAGGACAATTTCCGGACAGGGATCGTCATCAACTGTCATCGCATCCGTGATTTCGGTCAGGTAGCTGGCCCAGGCAAAGGCGAGCAGGTTCGACGCCACGCGGGCATTGGAACGAACGACCCGGCTTTCGTGGAGGAAATCCAAGCCGCGATTTTCGCGCTTGGCCAAGCGCAAGGACAGTTCCTGAAAGGGTTCGAGGGCGCCGCCTGCAAAACGTTTCTTGGACCGGCGCGCACCTTTTGCGATCGAGCGGCGTTTTCCCTGCTCAACGGTGAGGAGCGTCACAATCAGATCGGATTCGCCGAAAGGTCGTTTTCGCATGACGTAGCCAGTGGCTCGAAACTCCTCCATCCCGGCAAGTGTTTAGCACGGCTGGGCCAATGAAGCGGCTCGCCCCGCGTTTCCCGGGTCGATCTACGTTGACATCGTCGAGGGCCGTTCCTAGCTTCCCCGCGAGCAAGGGTGCAATTTCGGCCCGAGAACCGCAGCCCACAAGACGCCATGACAACCAACCAAGAGATCGAAGACGAAGAGCGTAAAGTAGGCGAAAACCCGGACGAGGGCGTTGCGGACGAGGAAGCCTCGCCCGAAATCCCTGGAGCCGAGTTGGACCCAATCGCCGCGCTCGAGGCTGAGCGGGACTCCGCACGTGTGGAGGCTGCCGCAAATTTTGAGCGCTTCGTGCGGGCGCGTGCCGAACTCGACAATGTTCAGAAGCGCCAACAGCGCGAGCTGGCAGATCGTTCGCGCTACGGGGTAGAGCCTCTGGCTCGTGACTTGCTCGGCGCACTTGACGATCTGGAGCGTGCCTTGGAGCATGCCAACGATTCCGGCCCTTTCGTACAGGGAGTCGAGTTGGTCTCAAAGAACATCCTGGCCGCCCTAGAAACCAATGGAATCAAGCGGTTAGACTGCGTCGGCAAGCCCTTCGACCCGACTATCCATGAGGCCGTCACCATGGTTCCCGCCAATGGATTGGAGCCCGGAACGGTCGCCGCTGAGCACCGCGGTGGCTACATGCTCCAGGATCGTCTTCTGCGTGCCGCCTTGGTGGCCGTTACTCAAAGCTGATCCGGGGGTCCCCCCGCGTTCTTGGGTCACCGCGTTGGCGGGTGACGTCATAGCCGCAGCGAGATAGCTGAAGCGAGATAGCTGCAACCAAGTAGCTGCAGCCAAGTAGCTGCAACCAAGTAGCTGCAACGAAGCGGGTCGCGGCCCGCCTTTCCCCGAAAACCCTCGATAAAACCGAACTCTTCGCCTTGCGCGTCGGGCCAACGTGCTTAGCTTCCCCGACAAGCGTCGCAAGAGGAGCCCGGTCCTCGCACCCATCGCCAAAGCTGACGGGTCGCGCGCAAAAGAAATCGGAGAATCAGCATCATGGGAAAAGTTATTGGAATTGATTTGGGCACTACGAACTCGTGTGTTGCCGTCTTGGAAGGCGACAAGGCTACGGTTATCGCCAACAGCGAGGGGGGTCGTACCACTCCTTCGGTTGTCGCGGTTACCGGCAGCGGAGAGCGACTAGTCGGGCAGGTGGCACGTCGTCAGGCCATCACGAACCCAGAGAACACGATATACGCAGTGAAACGGCTGATCGGTCGGCGTTTTGGCGATGCGGAAGTACAGAAGGCCCTCAATCAGCTTCCTTACAAGATCGTCAAGGCAGACAACGATGCCGCCTACGTCCGGCTCGGCGACAAGACCATGAGCCCGGCCGAAGTTTCGGCGATGATCCTTCAGAAGATGAAGCAGACCGCCGAGGATTACCTCGGTGAGAGCGTCTCCGATGCCGTTATTACGGTTCCCGCCTACTTCAATGACAGCCAACGTCAGGCCACCAAAGACGCCGGTGTGGTTGCGGGCTTGAACGTTCTTCGAATCATCAACGAGCCGACTGCGGCCGCACTTGCCTACGGCATGGACAAGGAAGGAGAGCGCGTCATCGCGGTCTTCGATCTTGGCGGTGGTACCTTCGACGTTTCCGTCCTTGAATTGGGCGACGGGGTGTTTGAGGTCAAGTCGACCAACGGTGACACCTTCCTTGGCGGCGAGGATTTCGATCAAGTCGTGATCGACTATCTGGTTGCCGAGTTCAAAAAGGACCAGGGGATCGATCTTTCAAAAGACAAAATGGCCCTGCAGCGTCTCAAGGAAGCTGCCGAAAAGGCGAAGTGCGAGCTTTCGAGTTCGCCTGAGACAGACATCAATCTGCCTTTCGTCACGGCCGACCAGACCGGCCCCAAGCATCTCAACATCAAGCTAACTCGTTCGAAGCTCGAAGCGCTTTGCTCGGATCTTCTAGACCGTCTCGATGGTCCTTGTCGCACCGCGCTCAAGGACGCGGGGTTGTCAGCTTCCGAGATCGGCGAGGTCATTCTTGTGGGTGGCATGACTCGGATGCCGGCCGTTCAGGAGCATGTTCGCAAGATTTTCGGGAAGGACCCGCACAAGGGTGTGAATCCTGACGAAGTTGTCGCAATCGGTGCCTCGATCCAGGGCGGCGTCCTGTCGGGCGAAGTCAAAGATGTTCTCCTGCTTGATGTCACGCCGCTGTCGCTCGGAATCGAGACTCTCGGCGGTGTGTTCACGAAGCTCATTGAGAAGAACACCACGATCCCGACACAGAAGAGCCAAACGTTCTCTACTGCCGAGGACAATCAGCCTGCGGTCTCGATTAAGGTTTTCCAGGGCGAGCGGGAAATCGCAGTTCACAACAAGCTGCTCGGTCAGTTTGACCTCACCGGTATCCCGGCAGCCTCGCGTGGTATTCCGCAAATCGAAGTCACGTTCGACATCGATGCGAACGGCATCATGCACGTGACGGCCAAAGACAAGGGCACCAACAAAGAGCAAAAGATAGAGATCAAATCGGACTCTGGCCTGAGCAAGGAAGAGATCGACCAAATGATCAAAGACGCCGAGGTTCACGCGGGCGAAGATCACGAGCGTCGTGAAGCGGTGGATGCGCGCAACGAACTTGATGCGTTGGCCTACCGTCTCGAGAAGAACCTCGAAGAACTCGGTGACGATCTCGATGATGCAGCGAAAGAAGAAGTGAAGTCGGCGATTGAAGCTGGCAGGGCGGCTCTGGAATCTGACGACCTTGAGCGGCTGAAGGCAGCCAAAGACGATCTTGAGAAACGCGCGCATGAGCTAGCCGAGGCGATGTACAAGAAAGCCCAGAGTGAGCAGCCTGACGGTGCTGGTGGCGAACCCGACGGGGGCCCCGGCGATCCGCAGGGCGGCGCTTCTGGTGGTTCAAACGATGGCGACGATGTTGTCGATGCGGATTTTGAAGAGGTTAAACCGTCCTGATTTGGGATCCGGGAACGGATTGCGAAACAGCGCAAAACAGCGGTAGATGCTGAGAAAGCCCCCGCGCGCCGGAAACGGACGCGGGGGCTTTTCGGCGTTCTAGTGAAATAGGAACGGAGAAACGATCGTGGCGCGCGACTACTATGAAATCCTCGGTGTTGGACGCGATGCCGCGCTCGAGGACGTCAAAAAGGCCTACCGCAAGGTAGCACTCAAGTATCACCCCGATCGGAATCCCGACGGGAAAGAAGAAGCCGAGGCAAAGTTCAAAGAAGCCAGCAAGGCATACGAAGTGCTCAGCGATGCCGAGAAGCGCGCTCAGTACGATCGCTTCGGCCACGCAGCTTTCGAAAACGCCGGTGGCGGTGGTTTCGATTTCGGTGCCGGGTTTGGTGGTGCCGGGATGTTCGAAGACGTTCTCGGCGATCTGTTCGGGGATTTCTTTGGCGGCCGTCGTGGTGGCCGTTCTCGCTCTGGCGGGGTTCGCGGTGACGATCTTCGTTACGATATGGAGATCGCCTTTGAAGAGGCGGTCGACGGCACCGAGCGTCGGATTTCAGTACCGCGCACTGTGTCTTGCGAGACCTGTGAAGGGTCTGGCTCCAAGTCGGGTACAACACCCGAGACGTGTCCGGCCTGCGAAGGCGCCGGACAGGTACGATTCCAGCAAGGGCTTTTCCAAATCTCCAAGACCTGCGGCCAATGTAATGGTGACGGGCGCATTAATCGTACTCCCTGTCCCACCTGCCGCGGCGGCGGTCGCAAGCGAGCGATGCGTGAGATCAAGGTTAAGGTTCCTGCCGGTGTCGACAATGGGTCAAGGCTTAAGCTTCGCGGGGAAGGCGAGGCTGGTATGCGCGGGGGACCCCCGGGCGACCTCTATGTTGTCTTAGGCGTCGCTCCACACACACTGTTTCAGCGTGATGGGACGAACATCGTTTGTCGTATCCCCATCTCAATGGTCGACGCCGCGCTGGGCGCAAAGATCGATGTGCCGACCCTTGACGGGATGGTCAAAATGACGATCCCAGCCGGAACCCAGTCTGCTAAGGTTTTCAAGATCGCGGGCAAGGGCGTTCGCGATGTGCGGCGTGGCTATCGCGGTGATCAATACGTTGCGATCGATGTCGAAATTCCGACCAAAGTCACCAAGAAGCAGCGTAAATTGCTTGAGAGCTTTGCCGAGGAAAGCGCGAAGCAATCAGAGTCCCTGGTTGCTAGTTTCGCCAACAAGGTGCGGGAGCTAATGAGCTCCAAGGACGATTAGAGCGCGCATGGCTAAGGCGTCATTCGACCAACTTGGTGAGTTCGAGCTGATCGACGCAATTCGCCGTTTGGCTGTGACCCGAGTGCGAGGGTCGCAATCACTCAAAGTTGGAATTGGTGACGACGCTGCCGTTTTTAACCCCAAAGGTCCGGTCGCTCAGACCACTGATACGTTTGTCGAGGGGGTGCACTTTAAACGCTCTTGGCTTTCCGCCGGCGCTCTGGGGCGTCGCGCGTTTCGCGCTGCGGTTTCCGATCTTTCCGCCATGGGGGCAACTCCACGCTGGGTACTGCTCTCACTGAGTTTGCCGCCGGACTGGTTCGGGCCTCATGCGGTGGCGTTGGCGAGAGGTTTGGTTCGCGATGCAGCCACCGTTGGCGCCACGCTGGCGGGCGGAAACATTACAGCTGGGCGCGATCTCACAATTACGGTGACAGTGTCAGGAGTTGTCTCGACCGCCGCCGTGACGAGAGACCGTGCGCGGGCTGGGGACTCGGTGTTTGTCACCGGCGCTCCAGGTCTTGCGCGGGCGGGGCTCCAAGCCTTGTTAGAGGGGCGACGACGCGGGCGCGCGGTAGAGGCGTGGCGCACTCCGCCCCTGCGTACTCACCTCGGGAAGCGACTTGCGGCGTTTGCCGGCCTTGGCGCCATGATCGATGTCTCTGATGGTCTGGTACAAGACCTTGGGCACATGGCCCGTTCGTCAAAAGTTGGCGTCATTGTCGAGCGTGATTCTTTGCCACTTCCCGCTTCTATCCTTCGCCAAGCCGGCAGTCACCGGCGTGCAATCGAGATCGTGTTGGCAGGCGGCGAAGACTACGAGCTGGTGTTTACCACTCGGCCGGGACGGGAAGTGGCCGTGCAGCGACTTTGTTTGCGACTCGGGGTTCCAGTCAATCGTATTGGTCGTGTCGTTGCGGGATCCCCGGCAATTGTTTCTGAAGACGGTAGCGATTTAGGGGTTGCGATTCGCGGCCACGACCACGCCCGCACGAGGCGCAGTAAATGACGCCCTCCACTCTTCGAGCGCTGCTCGCCGACGTCGCGGCCGGCACTGTAGCCCCCGACGACGCCGTCGAACGTCTACGTTCGTTTCCATTCGCTGATATCGGCTCCGCTCGTATCGACCATCATCGCGAGTTGCGGGTTGGGGTTCCCGAGGTCGTGTTCGCCGAAGGAAAAACAAACGAACAGGTGCGGGCGACCTCGCGCGAGATCATGGATGGCTCGGGTCGCTGCCTGATAACTCGCCTTTCCCCTGAAGCGGCCGCGGCGGTTGCCCCTGAACTCCCGGGTTTGGACTATGATGAGGCTTCGCGTACCGGGCGCCTTGGCGAGCCTCTTGCGCAGCAACCGGGGCACGTTGTGGTCGCCACCGGCGGGACCTCCGATCATGCCGTGGCAGCAGAGGCCTTGCGCACTTTGGAGTTCCTGGGCGTTGAAGCGTTAGCGATCCGCGATGTTGGAGTCGCCGGACTGCATCGTCTTCTAGCGGAAAAGCAGACTCTTGATGCGGCTTCGGTCGTCATTGCTGTCGCAGGTATGGAAGGCGCGTTGGCCACAGCCGTTGCGGGACTTGTCCGGGCTCCGGTGATCGCAGTTCCAACAAGCGTTGGCTACGGCGCTTCGTTCGGCGGGTTGGCAGCCCTGTTGGCGATGATGAACTCGTGCGCTCCCGGTGTAGCCGTTGTGAACATCGACAACGGTTTCGGTGCAGCGGTGATGGCGCGGCAGATCCTGGCCACGGCCGGTCGAATTGCTCCCAACTCAGCGACCTAATTCAGCGACCCGATTCAGCGACCCAACTGGCGCGTTCTCAGATCGAGTCGAGCGGCTATTCAGGCTTCCAGGTTTCCAGGTTCGCAGGAGCTTCTTCGAGTTCGGTCCAAGCCAGCGTGTACTCTACCGTCGTGTTCTCGGTGTAGTCTTGCACACGAATCTTGGTCGGTCGGGGGCGTGCGGCGACCATGACGTGATCGCTGTCGGTGCGAATGCGAACCATGTTGGAAAAGCTACCCTGGAAGTACTTCACCAGCGTTGGCACCAGCTTCGTCTTGTCGAAAGATACCACGACAAGCTCGTACGGAATGTCATCGGCCATGTAGAGTGAAACGGTCTTTTCGGTCCTATTTTCATCAGAGATGAAGGCCTTCGAATAGTCGGTCTTCCAAAACGGAAACCACTCCATCATTCGTAGGTCGGTGCCGGCGATCTTCGCGTCTAGTTTTTCGTTCTCCGCGCCACCGGGCCATGTCAGTGGCCCAGTCGTTCGAGAGCCATCCGCGACAACATAGAGCAGCTGACGCTTGGACGCCGGGTCGAGAATCAGGACCAGCTTTGATTTGTCTGGCGACGTTCCGCCTACGGTGATGTCAGCTCGCACCGGGCGGTTTGGGGTACCCATTTGCTCGGCGCGGTCCAAGAACCCGGTGAGGTCGTTGCTCCCACCAGCGATCGAAGGGGCGGTTGCGAACAGAAGGCCGCCGAAGACGAGAAGGAACAACGCGGTAGCTAGGCGTAAAGTTTTCATAGCCGCCTCAGCCTGCGAGCCGCCCCACTGTTTTGTCAAATCGACGGGGCTGCAACGTAGGTCCTTGACGAAGCAGGCCGACTCCCTACAATATCGCAGATTCGCGAATTTTCCTGGAGGAATCTTGCATGCCCGTAATTAGTTTTTTGTCTCGACGCCTAGCCCTTTGTGGCGCCATATTGGCAATTCTGCTTCCGGCAGTGCCAGCGAGTGCCTTCTTTCACCTTGCCCACATCGAAGAGGTGTTAACCGGCGTTGGTGGTACCGACGACGTCCAGTTCGTCGAGATTTTGATGGCATCGCCGAGCCAGCACAACATTACCGGATCAAAGCTTTCCGCGTTCGACGCCAATGGCGCGTTCCTCCGTGTGGTCTTGACGGTCCCAAGCGATGTTAGCAGCGGTGCGAATCGATCTTGGATTATGGGGAGCACCGCTTTTGCGGCGGCCGCAGGAATTACGCCAGATTTCACGTTCGCGTCGAGCGGCGGGCAGGGCCTGGTTCCAGAAGACGGGATGGTGTGTTGGGGCAAGCCGAACGACGAAACCGTCGCTGAGGGGTATGTCGACTGTCTGGCTTACGGTGCCTACGTGGGGCCAGCCAACTCACACACCGGAACCCCGAACCCAGAGAACCCGTTCGGCCACGCGCTCAGCCGGGTCAGCGAAACCAACAACAACTCGACTGACTACGAGTGTGTCGATACCGCGATGCCACGCAACAATGCGAGCCAGACCGGTAGCATCGCGGGAACGACGCCTTGCGCGGTATGCGGCAATAACGTCATCGAGCTACTCGAACAGTGCGACGGCACTGACGATGGGGTTTGTCCCGGCCTTTGCCAAGGTAACTGCACGTGCACCAACGAGTGCGGCAACGACATGATAGAGGGCGCCGAAGAATGTGACGGCTCTGACGACGCGGCTTGTGTGGGCTTGTGTCAGTTCAACTGCGCTTGCGCGGCGGGAACGCCTTTACTCTCAGACGACCAGAAATGTGTATCGAACGTCATCAAAAGGGCCTCCAAGTTGACGTCGGCTGCCGGTAAGACAGCCGCGAAGTGCGTCAAGGACATTGGTAAAGGCAAGGTCTTGGTGCCGTTTTCGTCCTGCGTCACGGCCGACACGAAGCAGAAAATTGCAAAGGCCGATAGCAAGCTGATCGGCGAAATTGGAAAGTCGTGCAACGGTTATCCCTACGCGATCGATTGCCAGGCTCCCTGCGATGCCACCGATGGCGACGGTGTAAGTGAGGCGGCCGACGATATAGCCGAGGTCTCTGGGTGTCTGTCCTGTGTCAGTGTGGCGGCGGCCGAGTCCGCGCCCGCCGTTTACGGGGTCCACACGATGCTGTTTGAAGGGGTTACGCTGGCCTCGCTCAGTGTGGACAAGGATCTGGCCAAGTGTCAGGCCGCATTGGCCAAGGCTGCCGACAAGGCGCACTCGACCTACGGAAAGCTCATGTCGAAATGCACGAAGAGTGTCATCAAGAACGGTAGCGTCCCGCCTTTCGCGGCGGCGTGCTTGCTCGATGACCCCAAAGGCCTTGGGGGCAAGGCCCGTGAGCGCATCGACAAGAGGCTTGGCAAATGCGGCTCATTGTCCGTCCCCTTCGATGCCGGCGTGTGTACTGGGCTTTCGGCGGCTGTCCTTGGCGACTGCATGGAAGCGGCGGTTATATGCTCGGCTTGTCGCTGGGGCACAACCGTTCTGGGCGGCACGCAGGACTGTGATTCGCTGGACAACCTAGTGAGCGACGGAAGCTGTCCGTAGTCACTGTTCGGAGAATAATTTGCCCTACGCGGGCCCTGATTCGCCTCGGTGCAGACTCGCACCGAGGCGAATCCGTTTTAGGGGACGCGGCCCGGCCTCCCCCCCCCCCGTCGGGGCCGCATCGCCGCCGAGCCGATCGACCTGTGACCAGCACTTGGGGACGGGATTCGCGCCGAAAGTCGCGATTGTGGCCAAAGTCTAGGGCCCGCGGGTTGTTACAGGAGGCATTCATCCAGTAAAAAGGAACGCTGGTTGAGTACTTTGGGGGGTAAGGGGGTTCCAGAACCGTCTTTACCGTCCCGCGTCGGGGGCCGCAGACGCGGCAAACTGACCGACACCACCGAGAGGATGTTCATGTATCGAGCTGTGTTCCTGATGGCCTTGGCCTCGCTTTTGATTGTTACCCCCGCGGCGGCTGGCCTGTTTCAGGCCCAAGACGTGTCCGGTGGGAGTGCGATCGTTAACGGCAGAAGCGCTGCCAGCCCTGTCTCCGCTGGAGCCCTCCTATCGGTTGGCCCCAAAAACGACGCTCAGGACCTGGTGTGCTCAGGTGTCATGATCGGTGCGATGCACATGCTCACGGCGGCGCATTGTTTCTGTAAGACCACCAGCACTGGCACCTCCTGCCAGGCTCAAGAAATTCGGAAAACCGACGTTGCTGAGTACCGGGTGTTTTTGCAGCACGCTGGCTTCTTCCACGTCCGATCAATTCACATTGCGCCATCGTGGAAGCGCGGTCGCCGCGCCAATCTCGCGGTTGTTCGCCTGTCAGCTCCGGTTACGACCCAACGGCCTGCCAAGATCATTTGGGATCGGCCCTTGGAAGGACAGACCCTGTTCCCAGTTGGCTTCGGCAACACAGGCGAAGGCAGAGACGACTTTGCGATTAAGCGTAAGGGCGGTGCCGTGGCGCGCCAATGCCCGAACGGCATACTGAACGGCGCCAACTTCTGCTGGAATTTTGAGCAGCCCGTTGGTCGGCCGGGAACCGACTCCAACACCTGTGAGCGGGACGACGGTGGCCCCACCTACGGATTCATGGGTGAGCTACTGACGGTTGCCGGTATTCACTCTACTCAGATCCCCGGCTGTGCGGCGGATTCTTTGGCAATCGACACCAACATCCCGAAGAACCGTCCTTGGTTGAAGGCGATCGTTGGAGACGATCTCGGCAGCACGTTCTGGGCTGGCAAAGGTCCGTTCATCGACGACAATGGAGTTGATGGTCAGGGCGGCCCCGGTGGCGAGTTCATCTACACAAAAACCATTACGACCAACCTCGGCAAGAACGAAAACGAGAAGCTTTTCTCCTTCCAGGTCCCGGACCGCGGCCGCTCGCTGCTATTTTCCATTAACGGCAACACCGAGAGCGGCGGCGACTACGATTTCTTCGTGCGTTTCGGACAGCCCCCGACAAAGTTCGAAAACGACTGTCAGGTGCGTGGCGAAGGGCAGTTCGGTGTGTGCCATTTCGACGAACCTGAGGCTGGAACCTGGTGGGTTCTGGTCAAGCACGTCAATCAGGATCAGGCCCGGGGCAAGAGCCGTTTCCAGGTCACGGCCCTGGAAATTCGTGAACCGGTGCCCACCGAAGACGTTCCGAACTTCCCCGAGATGCTCCGATTCACCTATCGCACTCGTGACAAAACGTTGGCGCGTTTGTTCTGGGAGGACTCCAGCGACGATGAGGCTGGTTTCGAGCTAGAGCGAAAAGTTGAGGACGAAGAAACGTTCTCAAGCCACGTTTTGACCCGTCGCAACGACAACGATTTTACAGATGGTGTAAACCCGGATCTTGAGTACACGTACCGCGTACGTGCCTTCAACTCGTCAGGGTTCTCGTTGTACTCGAACGAGTGCATCGTTGGCGCTGATCGTCCGAACCGTCCTACCCGCTTGCGAGCCAAGATCATTCGGGCGACCAAGATCAGGTTGACGTGGAACGACAAGAGCGACGACGACGTGGGCTTCCAGCTCCAGCGCCGCGAATTCGAGTCGGGCGATAACTACGTCACAATCGCCGAAATCGATCGCGCCGACTCCATCTACGTGGATAAGGGCTTGCGGCCTGAGCGCACCTACCAGTACCGCATCCGCGCTCTTGGCCGGCTGGATAAGTGCATTCCGAACTCGCTGTACTCGACGCCGAAAGCCTTCGAGACTCCAGCCCGGAACAGATAGCCACGGGGTGCTCCTGGCACCCAGGATAGTTTCCAGACGCCCCGCCGCATTTGCGACGGGGCGTCTTTTTTTGCTTCACGCACGTCGCAGCAAACACCGGGATGCACGGCGGGCCCTTCGTCCGGGCCGCAGTCGGTCATAGGATAGCGGTGCCCGCGCAGCGCGAGCCCTGATTCATTGTGAGAATTCTGCATACCTCGGATTGGCATTTCGGCCGCCTGTTTCACGGTGTTCACCTCACCGAAGATCAGGCGTGGTGGTCGAATCAGTTTTTGAAGTTTGTTGCGGAGTCCCGCATCGACGCCGTTTTGATTGCGGGCGACATCTACGATCGTGCGGTTCCGCCCCCCGATGCCGTCGCCCTGTTGGACGACGTGTTTGCGCGCCTGGCGATTGATCTACGAGTTCCGGTCGTGGCCATGGCTGGCAATCATGACAGCCCAGACCGGTTGGCCTTTGGTGCTCGACTTATGCAGGCCCAGGGCGTTCACGTGTTCGGCAACCTGGCGAGCGAACCCGCGAAAGTCCGTTTGCGCGGCGAGGACGACGAAGTGGATGTTTTCGTTTGTCCCTATGCCGAGCCGGCGACGGCCCGACAGCTAACCGGAGATCCTGACCTCCACGACCACGATGCTGTGGTGGGTCGTGCGGCTGCGATGGCGCGCGCCGCCCGCAGCACACATGTCCCTGCCGTGTTTATGGCCCACGCCTTTGTCGCAGGCGGCAGCGAATGTGAGTCGGAGCGGCCGCTGGCCGTAGGTGGTAGTGCGGCCGTAGCTTCTGCCCATTTGTCAGGTTTTGACTATGTGGCGCTCGGTCATCTGCATCGCTCACAACGGGTTGGCGCGGAATCGATTCGTTACGCCGGCTCTCCACTCAAGTATTCGTTCTCCGAGGCCGATCATCGCAAATCAGTAACGCTCGTAGAAACCACTAGCGGCCGAGACCCGCACATTGAGCAGATAGAACTCGGCGCACGTAGAGATGTCCGCGTGCTTACGGGTACGCTCGCTCAAATCCTTGCTGGCCCCACCGAAGGTTGTAACCGCGACGACTACGTTTCGGTCGAACTCACGGACAAAGGTGCGATTCTCGATGCGATGTCGCGGATTCGGCAGGTGTGGCCGAACTGCCTCCATCTTGATCGCTCGGCGTTCCTGGGTGAGGGAGTCGGGGCGACGCGATCTTCGCAAGATCATCGTCGTCGCAGCGATCTCGATCTCTACGAAGAGTTCTTTGCCGAAGTAACCGGCGATCCGTTGGAAGACTCAGAGCGTGAGATAATCAGTCAGGTTACCAGCGACATTGCTCGCAAGGAGCGTGGCTCGTGAAGCCGCTGTGTCTGACTATCGAGGCGTTCGGTCCTTTCGCGGGACGCGAGACGGTCGACTTTCGCGAACTCGGTTCCAACACGTTGTTCCTGATTCATGGCAAGACGGGGGCCGGTAAGACGGCGATTCTTGATGCGTTGTGCTTTGCCCTGTTTGGCGACAGCACGGGTGGCGATCGAGATGGCCAAGCAATGCGAAGTCACCACGCTGCCCCGCAGCAGCCGACCACTATCACATTGGATTTTGCTTTGGGGTCCGAGGTCTACCGCGTCCAGCGTAGCCCCGAGCAAGAGCGGCCAAAGAAGCGCGGCGAAGGGTTTACCCGTGAGCTACAGAGTGCGGTTTTGTGGCGGCAGAGCCCGACCGCTCCTGAACACACGGTGCTGGCTGAGCGCTGGCAGAAGGTCACCGACGCCGTCGAAGACCTTCTTGGATACAGTTGTGAGGAGTTCCGTCAGGTCGTCGTTCTTCCGCAGGGACGCTTCCGGCGTCTACTGGTCGCCGACTCTGGTGAGCGCGAGCGTATTCTTGAGACCCTGTTTCGGACCGAACACTATCGACGCCTAGAGAGAGCATTGTCGGAAAAGGCCCGTGAATTGTCGGGTGACGCGAACAAGGCACAGACCGGGCGAACAACTCTACTGGCTCAAGCTGGTGTAGAAGACGCTGACGGACTTCGCGTAGCGATCGAGACGCTCGCGGTCGAGTTCAAGCAGGCAGTGGCGACGGCGACGTTATGCACGAAAGCTGCGGAGACTGCCGAGAAGTCCGCCAGCCTGGCCCGACTCCACGTCTCTTTGCGCGAAGTTTTGGCCGCGGCGCAACGTCACCACGACTCGTTAGTCGCCCAAGCTCAACGGCGGGGCAGGGATCGTGAACGACTCGCGGCGATGCGGCGTGCAACCAATCTCGAAGGGGCACTGGAAACACGCGATCAGCGAGACAAGGAAGCTAGTAACGCCCAACGCGAGCTTGGGCAGGGCACCCAAACCGCCAAACACCTTGTCGAAGAAAACGAAGCAGTTCGTAAACGTTTAGAAGAAGTGGAGGTGGCAGCTGGCGAGCTGGAGGCGCTGCGCAACAAGCGAACGGCGTTGCAGGACCTGGTCAGCAAAGCTGCGGATATCGAGCCCTTTCGAAAAGCCTTGGCCGATGCCGAGGTACTCTTCGCCGACGCCAAGGGCGGTTTGAGCTGGGGCGAACGAACAATTTCGAGTTTGGAAGCCAAACGCGAAGCGCTCATCGAGAACGTACAGCGTTGTAACGCGCTGCTGGACACGCTTGACCTTCGCAAGCGGGAAGTTCGCGACTGCGAAGAAGCGTTTTCGGTTCGCCGTGAACTCGAAGGGCTTCGTGCAGCGCGTATGATGGCGTTGGTTGAGACCGGGGCGGCGCAGAAAGCCGAAGAAACGGCGCGGACTAGTCTCGGTGACTGTCGAACACAGTTGTCGCGGTTGCAGGAGGCGTGGAATGACGGTCGCGCTGCAGCCTTGGCAGCGACGCTGGCCCAGGGGAGCGCCTGTCCAGTCTGTGGATCCTGTGACCACCCCACTCCGGCCCAGTCCGAAGATGCAGTTCCTACAGATGCCGTACTCAAAGAAGCGGCTCGTGCCGTCGAAGAAGCCGAGGCCGTTTTTGAGAAGCAGGCTGCGGCTCAACAAGAAGCGTTTGCGCTTACCGACGCGCAGAAGATCCGAATCGACGCGCTGCAGGAGCGAACAGGCGGGGGCGTCGAACAAGAAAACCTCGCGGTGCTCGAGGGTGCGCTGGCCACAGCGCGCATGCGGCTTGCGCAGGCCGGTCGTGCTGACTCGGATTTGCGGGAGTTTTCGGCGTCGTTGGAGCGGATCGAAACCGAGCTTGCGGAAGAGCGAGCCGAGCGAGAGGCGAACCGGGCCAAGCACGAACAGGCGACGACCAAAGTCGCTCATAGTCGCGCGCAATTGGCACTGCTGGAGCAAAACTTCCCGTCCGAGTTTCGGGACACCGCTGTTCTGGGCGCCGCCGTACACGCGGCAGCGGATGCGGTGGCGAGTCTTGAAAGTGGCTTGTCGTTGGCACGTTCGAATGCGGTGAAGGCGGGTGAACTTGCTGTGCAAGCTCAGGCCGTGGCACGCGAATTGGCTCGAACAGCAAAGCGAGCGTCGGAGTTGTACCAGGAACAGCGCGCCACGTTCGTTGCCGCGCTCGCAGGTGCGCAATTCGAGTCAGAGGAACAGTTTATTGCTGCGCGTGCTGCAGGCGGTGAATTGGACGCGCTCGAAGCCGAACTTGAACGCTACGCTGCCGACCTAGCCGGAGCTGTCGATCGTTTGGAGCGTGCTCGGCAAGGTACGGTCGACGTTCCCGAAGTCATCGATTTGGCACGAGTTGAAACGGACTCTCGTGCTGCTTCTGAGGCCCGAGACCAAGGGACCGCGGCGGCCGGTCGCCTTGAGCAGCGCTTACACGAATTGAAGAAGGTTTCGGAGACGATCGAAAAGTTGGATCGCGAGACCGATCAACTGAGATCGCGCTACGCCGTGGTTGGGCGTGTGGCGGAAGTTGCGGCGGGCAAGGGTGCGAACACACGCGGTATTCCATTCCAGCGTTTTGTGCTCGCTGCGCTTCTTGATGACGTACTTGTCGCGGCCTCTGCTCGTCTTCGCATCATGAGCAATCACCGTTACGTGCTGCGGCGCTCCGAAGAGAGGGGGAGTCGGGTACGGACCACAGGGCTGGAGCTTGTCGTGTTCGACGCCTACACCGGCCAGGACCGTCCGGTGGCAACACTGTCCGGCGGCGAGGGGTTTCTGGCGTCGCTGGCATTGGCGTTGGGACTTTCTGATGTCGTGCAGAGCTATTCCGGCGGGATTCGTCTCGACACGATTTTCGTCGATGAGGGCTTTGGGACATTGGACCCCGAGTCCCTCGACTTGGCCATGCGTGCCCTGACGGATCTGCAGATTGGGGGGCGCCTCGTTGGCGTGATCTCGCATGTTCCGGATCTTCGAGAGCGAATCGGCGCGCGTCTGGAGGTCTTGGCTGCCTCTGACGGAAGCCACACTCGGTTTCATTGTTCCTGACTGATTTGTGGTCTCCGAAAACTGTCCCCCAGACTTCCCCTGAAGCTAAAATTAGCTGCTGTTTTTGTGGCATCGCAGTTTCTAACTACCTGTAAAATATAGAAAATAATTCACTTCTTTTGCGTTTTTTATTAATATTGACTTTTCCGTATGGATTCCCTAGAACATCTCTATGCATCTGTCTTCGCAAGAGGAATACGGCTTTCGCTGCCTTCTCCAAGTGGCCCGCCATGAGGGGCCTGACCCCATGCCGACGGCCCAAATCGCCGAGCGGGAAGGTCTGACGCCCGAATACACCGCCAAGCTGATGAGACTTCTGCGTCAGGGCGATCTCGTTCATAGCACCCGCGGTGCAAGCGGCGGTTACCGACTCGGGCGCGAGCCTGAGACGATCAGCGTCTGGAATGTGCTCGAGGTTTTGGGCGGTGGTTTTTTCCAGGACGCATTCTGCGAGGAACACTCGGGTGCGCTCCGCGACTGCGCGCACTCCACCAACTGCTCTCTTCGCGCAGTCTGGCGAGGCTTGGACAGTCTAGTGAGAACCGCTTTGTCGGCCATCACCCTGGAAGATCTTCGTCACGGCGAGCGCCCCACGGAGTGGATCACGCAGGCACGCTTTGCCGCGCAAGCTCCTGACTTCGTCGATCCGCCTTGCAGCTCACAACCCAACCCGGCAACCGAGGAACAACGATGAGTACTAGCACCGATGCCCGCGAGCTCGCTCGTGATAGCGAGTATAAATGGGGCTTCATTACCGACATCGAATGCGATGTTGCACCTCCTGGCCTAAACGAAGAAGTCGTACGGTTCATCTCGTTGAAGAAGAACGAGCCGCAGTGGCTTTTGGATTGGCGCCTCAAGGCGTTCGCCGCTTGGAAGAAAATGGTGGACAGGGCTGGCGAACCTGCTTGGGCCAAGGTCAAGTTTCCGCCCATCGATTTTCAGGCCATCAGTTACTACGCGGCTCCGAAGCAGAAAGACGGGCCGAAGAGTTTGGACGAAGTCGATCCTGAATTGTTGGCCACGTTCGAAAAACTCGGTGTGCCACTTCACGAACGAGCAAGACTGGCGGGTGTTGCGGTCGACGCTGTTTTCGATTCGGTGTCGGTAGCGACGACATTCAAGGAAAAGCTCTCCGAGGTCGGGGTAATCTTCGGAAGCTTTTCAGACGCCGTTCATAATCACCCAGAGCTTGTTCAGAAGTACCTTGGCAGTGTTGTTCCCCAGACCGACAACTTCTACGCCGCCCTGAATTCTGCGGTTTTCAGCGATGGCTCTTTTTGCTTCATCCCCAAAGGTGTTCGTTGCCCGATGGAGCTGTCTACTTATTTCCGAATCAATTCGGCGAATACCGGTCAGTTCGAACGCACTTTGATCGTCGCCGAGGAAGGCGCCCATGTCAGCTATCTCGAAGGCTGCACAGCGCCGATGCGTGACGAGAACCAACTCCACGCCGCTGTTGTGGAACTCGTGGCGCTGGACGGCGCTGAGATCAAATACTCGACAGTTCAGAACTGGTATCCGGGCGACAAGGAAGGAAAGGGCGGCATCTATAACTTCGTTACCAAGCGTGGTCGCGCCGACAAGGGATCCAAAATCTCGTGGACTCAGGTTGAGACCGGCTCGGCGATTACGTGGAAGTACCCCAGTGTGATTCTCGCCGGTGATGATGCGGTGGGCGAGTTCTATTCCGTCGCGCTCACGAACAACATGCAGCAGGCCGATACTGGTACCAAGATGGTGCATCTGGGCAAAAACACGAGTTCGACAATCATCAGTAAGGGCATCTCTGCGGGGCGTGCGCACAACACCTATCGCGGCTTGGTTCAGATCGGGCCGAATGCGGACGGTGCCCGCAACTACTCGCAGTGTGATTCTCTATTGATCGGCGACGAATGTGGCGCCCACACTTTCCCCTATATCGACGCGAAGAATGCGAGTGCTCAGGTTGAGCATGAGGCAACGACATCAAAGATCGGCGAAGACCAACTCTTTTATTGCCGCCAGCGTGGCATTTCTGAAGAAGACGCGGTGTCGATGATCGTCAACGGTTTCTGCAAAAGAGTATTCAAAGAATTGCCGATGGAGTTCGCCGTAGAGGCCCAGGCATTGCTCAGTGTTTCACTGGAAGGAGCGGTGGGCTGAAGCTCGCCGGATGGACCAAATGCTTTCAATTAAAAATCTTCATGCCCGGGTCGAGGGAAAAGAGATCCTCCAGGGGCTGTCACTGGAAGTCGCAGCGGGCGAAGTGCACGCCATCATGGGTCCGAACGGATCGGGTAAGAGCACGCTGGCCAATGTCTTGGCTGGTCACGAAGGGTACGAGGTCACTCAGGGGTCAGTCACTTACGAAGGTGCCGATCTCCTAGCGATGCCTGCCGAAGAGCGTGCGCGTGCGGGTGTCTTTCTCTCGTTCCAGTATCCCGTCGAGATTCCCGGCATTTCCACCTCTTACTTTTTGCGTACGGCCGTGAATGCGATTCGACGACATCGCGACGAGCCTGAATTGGACGCCATGGATTTTCTCGCTCTTTCCAAGGAGAAGGCTGCTTTTGTGGGCTTGAAACCCGAGCTCCTCAGTCGCTCTTTGAACGAAGGATTTTCCGGCGGCGAAAAGAAGCGTAACGAAATTTTTCAGATGGCAATGCTGGAGCCGAAGCTAGCTATCCTCGACGAGACCGATTCAGGACTCGATGTAGATGCACTGCGTACGGTAGCCGAAGGCGTGAATGCGTTGCGGTCGCCCGATAGAGCCATGGTCGTGATCACTCACTACCAGCGCCTACTCGATTACATCGTGCCCGATGCGACCCATGTTATCGTGGACGGACAAATCGTTCGTTCCGGCGATAAGGGGCTCGCTCTCGAAGTTGAAACCCGTGGTTACGAATGGATTCGCGCGGAGATGGCAGCGAACGGAGCTAGCTGAACGATGGCTGAAACGCCGATGATCGACAGTATGAAGCGCGGGTTAGAGCGCTTCGCGGAACGAAGCGATCAACCTTCTTGGCTATCTTCGTTGCGAGAAACGGGTGCGCGCGATTTCGGCCAGCTCGGCCTTCCTGGCACCCGTGATGAAGCCTGGAAGTACACGAGTACAGCAGCGCTGGCGCGTCAGGAATTCGAGCCCGTTCTTGCTGATGAAGTTCGATATGAAGAGCCAGCGATCGCCGAAGTTATCGATCGAGTAGCTGGCGAACTGGGAGGCCCGGTCTTCGTTTTCGTAGATGGAAACTTCGTCGCGGGGCTTTCAAGACTCCCGGATGCGGACGCAACCCCCGGTGTTCAGGTCAGTAGCTTGCGGTCGATTCTTGGCCAGGACCCGGGTTCGCTGGAACCGTTCCTCGGTCACTATCTCGAAGCCCGTGTTCACGGTTTGGCCGCGTTAAATACCGCGTTTCTCGATGACGGCCTTGTTGTCCGAGTAGCGCGCGGCGTTGTAGTTCCGCGTCCCTTGAGTGTTGTCTTCTGGACGACTTCGCGCCAGACCCCGGTTGCTGCGCACCCCCGCAACCTCATCGTTGCCGAGCCAGGATCGTCGGTTACGGTTGTGGAGCACTACGCTGGCACCGGAACGTACCTTTGCAACACGGTGACTGAAGTCGCCGTTCAAGATAACGCCGTGGTGAACCACGTTACTGTGGTCGAGGACTCAAGCGAGGGATTTCACGTCGGCCGGATCGACGCCGAGGTCGCCCGGGACGCGCGCTTTCGGTCCCATGCCATCGCCCTGACCGGAAAGCTCAATCGAACTGAAATCCACGCACGGTTGGTTGGGGAGAACTCAGAAGCGGTGCTGCGCGGGCTGTACTGCCTAGATGGCAAAGACCACGCCGATCACCACACGTCGGTCGACCATGTGGTCGCGCATACCCGAAGCTCTGAGATGTACAAAGGCGTTCTTGATGGTCGCTCTCGCGGTGTGTTCACCGGGCGTATCGTGATCCGACCCAACGCGCAGAAAGTTTCCAGCGAGCAAACGAATAACAACCTTCTGATCTCTGACGAAGCAGTTGTTGAAACGAGACCCCAACTCGAAATCTATGCCGACGATGTGAAGGCGTCGCATGGTGCAACCATTGGCCGTCTCGACAGTGAAAAGTTGTTCTATATGCGGGCGCGCGGCTTAGACGAGCGCGAAGCGAAGCGCCTGCTTACCTATGCCTTCGCCGGCGAGCCGGTTGAAGACATTGAAGACGAGCCTCTGCGTGACGCCTTAAGTGCAGCCATTCGCCGGAAGGTGGAGTGTTTGCATACCGACCGCGCGCGAACGGGGTCGGCACACTCCGAAACAGGAGATCGACGATGACCACCGGCGCACAGTTTGTCGTTGACGATAGTTGCCTGGATGTGGAGCGAGTCCGCGAGCAATTCCCCGTTCTATGGCAAGAGATCAATGGCAAGCCGTTGGTGTACCTCGACAACGCAGCCACCTCGCAGAAGCCACGCGCTGTTATTGATGCGATAGCCGCTTACTACGAGCACGACAACGCGAACGTGCATCGCGGCGTGCATACGCTAAGCCAGCGCGCGACGAAGGCGTTCGAAGCGGCACGGGAAACCGTGCGGTCGTTTCTGGGTGCCGGTGACGTTCGGGAGATCGTGTGGACTCGGGGCGCAACAGAATCGATTAATCTTATTGCCAATTCCTGGGGCGCGGCGAACATCGGTGCTGGAGACGAAGTGCTGATCACCGAGATGGAGCATCACTCCGACATCGTCCCCTGGCAGATGCTTTGCAATCGAGTCGGCGCGCGCTTGGTAGTCGCACCGATGGACGATGACGGCGTGCTTCAGATGGATCAGTTCGAGTCGTTGCTGTCCGAGCGCACTAAGCTTGTCGGCTGTGTTTACGTGTCGAACTCACTCGGTACGGTTAATCCAGTGGGCGAAGTCGTTCGGCTTGCGCATGGCGTTGGCGCGAAAGTCCTAATCGACGGTGCGCAGGCAGTGCCGCATCTTCCGATTGACGTTACTGCTTTGGATTGCGACTTTTTCGTGTTCGCAGGCCACAAGATCTACGGCCCGACTGGTATCGGGGCCTTGTATGCCAAGGCCGAGTTGCTTGAGGCAATGCCGCCGTGGCACGGCGGCGGCGATATGATCCTGTCGGTTACGTTTGAAGAAACTACGTACGCAGAGATCCCCTACAAATTTGAAGCCGGCTCGCCAAATATTGCCGGTGCCGTCGGACTCGGCGCTGCGATCGAGTGGGTGAACAAGATCGGCATCGACAAGATCAATGCTCATGAAGCCCGTGTCTTGGCCTATGCTTTCGATGGGCTTTCTTCTCTGCCCGGGGTCAAGATCATCGGGAATGCGCCGGAAAAAGCGGGGGTTCATTCCTTCGTAATTGACGGCATTCATCCGCATGACATCGGAACCATTCTCGACCACCAAGGTGTTGCGGTGCGAACCGGGCATCACTGTACGCAGCCGGTCATGAAACATTTCGGCATCCCTGCAACCGCGCGGATGTCATTGGCTTGTTACAATACGACCGCCGATATCGACCGCTTGGTCGAAGGCATTGGCGCTGTCCAAAGGATGTTCGGCTAATGTCGGATCTTCGCGAACTCTATCAAGAAGTGATCCTTGACCACGGCCGACGGCCGCGGAATTTCGGCCGACTGGAAGATGTGACCCATCATGCCAAGGGTGACAACCCGCTGTGCGGAGATCGGCTGGAAGTGTTTCTGACAATGAAAGACGACGTCGTGTCGGACGTCTCGTTCGAAGGCCAAGGCTGCGCCATCTCGACTGCATCGGCGTCGTTGATGACCGAAGCCTTGAAAGGGAAAACTCGTGAATACGCGATGGAACTCTTTCGGGGACTTCACGGTACTTGTACCGGCAACGCCGAGGAGGCGGCTGGCGTAGATTTGGGGAAACTGGCCGTCTTTGAGGGCGTCCAGGAATTCCCGCTTCGCGTGAAGTGCGCGACGCTGGCCTGGCACACGATGAAGAACGCCGTGGAAAGTAAAGAGGAAACGGTCGCGACGACCGAGTGAGAGCCCACCATGCAGCCCCGAGAAAACGTCACCCTTAAACGCGACACTGATGCTGTTCTGGTTCCCGACGGAACCGAAATCGTCTTGTCCGAAGGTACTAATTTTGTGATCACCCAGGCTCTGGGAGACACGTTTACCGGAATCACCGACCGCGGCGCGATGGTGCGCATCTCCGGTCGTGATGCCGATTCGCTTGGCAAAGAAATTCCCGAGTCGGCGGTGGCGCCAACGGGCTCGCCAGCAGAAAGTAAAGAGGCACTAGAGGCTTTGGTGTGGTCGCGTTTGGCGACCTGCTATGACCCCGAAATCCCCGTCAACATCGTAGAACTAGGCCTTATCTATTCCGTAGAGATCGCCAAACGAGATGACGATACCTGGAAGGTAGGGATCGCAATGACTCTGACCGCGCCTGGCTGTGGAATGGGAGAGGTTTTACAGATTGATGCCGAGCGCAAGGTCCGCGAACTTCCTGGTGTTGAAGAGGCGACGGTAGGCATCGTCTTCGACCCCCCCTGGAGCATGGAGATGATGAGCGAGGTGGCTCGTCTCGAACTCGGGATGTCTTAACCTTCCCGCTCTAGGGCTCCAGGGCTGGCACTGCGATCTCGACGGCGCTCTGGATGGTCCTTGGAAGCGATGTATCGCTGAGTGAAAACCCCACCGCTGAGTAACTAAACGATGACCGAACTTTGTAGACTTGCAGCCGATACCAACGTCGAGCGAGTACTCGAAGTTCTCTCTCGCGATGGAGCCCTGATTCTCGAAGACGTGCTTTCTGGGGAAGAGGTCGATCGCATTCAAGGGGAAATCGCGCCTTACGTTGATGCGACCGAACTAGGGCGCGACGAGTTTACAGGTTTTCACACGACTCGTACCGGCGCGTTGATCGCTCGCTCGGCCGGTACACGGCGGCTAACCATGGACCCGACGGTTTTGGCGACGGCGCGCGGGTTTCTTGCCCCCTGGTGTGAGCGAATTCAGCTTCACTTAAGCCAGGTTATTCGGATTTGTCCCGGGGAAGTCTCGCAGGCTATTCACCGGGATCGTTGGGCGTGGGGTACTCACCTCAAGGACATCGAACCCCAGTGCAACACGATTTGGGCGATCACCGATTTCACCGAGGCCAACGGTGCGACGCGTGTTGCACCCGGTAGCACCGGGTGGCCCGACGACCGCCGTCCCCTTCCCGAAGAGATCACTCGGGCGGTGATGAAACGCGGTTCGGTTCTCATCTATACCGGCGCCGTGTTTCATGGTGGCGGCGCGAATGATTCGAACGGCGACCGTGTGGGCATCAATTTGACCTACACGTTGGGGTGGCTTCGCCAGGAAGAAAATCAGTATCTGTCGTGTCCGCCTCAGATTGCCCGTGATTTTGAGCCCGAGTTGCAGGACCTGCTCGGCTACACTGTCGGTGGTTACGCGCTGGGTTATTACACGCCGCCGCTGCCAGCGGGCCAAGGTCCAGGCATCGTCGGCCCGGAATACGCGGTGGGCCGCGAAGCCGACCAACTCGGTTCGGCCGAGCTGCTCGAAGAACTTCGCAACGCGACAATCGGCGAGGGGAAAATTTAGCCCAGCGTTTGTAGCCTGCGCTCTGTGATCGGGGCGAACGTCGAACTGCGCCCCAGGTGTGGCTATGCTTGTCGTATGACTGAAAGCCTTCAGACTTCAATTGCCCCGGTAGACCTCTTTCCTGAGGTCGTGCCTTATCTCAGCGGCACGTTGGCGGTTTCCGATCTTCACACCCTGTACTTCGAGGAATCGGGGAATCCCGATGGCATCCCGTTGGTGTTTCTTCATGGCGGACCTGGTGGTGGTGTCGATCCCATCCACAGGCGTTTCTACGATCCCGCGAAGTGGCGCATCGTTCTGTTCGATCAGCGCGGTTGTGGCCAAAGTACGCCGCATGCCGAACTCCGGGAGAACACGACGTGGGATCTCGTGGCAGACATTGAACGTCTGCGCGTCCACCTTGGAATCGAACGGTGGACGGTCGCTGGGGGAAGTTGGGGAAGCACTCTTGCGCTGGCGTATGCGCAGTCCCATCCGAAGGCTTGCTTGGCTCTGATTCTGCGTGGGATTTTCATGCTGCGACCGAGTGAGCTGCAGTGGTTTTACCAGGACGGAGCCAGCCATATTTTCCCCGACGCGTGGGAACACTATCTGGAGCCAATCCCGCTGGATGAGCGAGGCGATATGATCGCGGCTTACTATGCGCGGTTGACGGGCGAAGACGACGTGGTGGCCGACCGCGCTGCGCGCGCGTGGGCGATCTGGGAAGCGTCAACGAGCAAGCTTACTCCGGACCCCGATCTACTGACTCGGTTTGCCGACGGGGATTTTGCCCGTGCCTTTGCTCGTATTGAAGCTCACTACTTTGTGAACGGTGGATTTTTTGAGCACGACGACGAGTTGCTACGCGGAATCGATCGAATCCGCGAGATTCCGGCCGTCATCGTTCAAGGGCGTTACGACGTGGTGTGTCCGATGCGTTCGGCTTGGGACCTGCATCAAGCCTGGCCGGAAGCCAAACTGGTCGTAGTTGGCGATGCCGGGCATTCGATGGGCGAACTTGGAATTCGTCGAGCGTTGGTCGCCGAAGCCGATCGTCTCGCTGGCGAGTTGTCGGTGCATGTTCAACTGCCGGGCGGGCAATCATGAAAACGGAAGCCACCATTGTCGGAGAAGACGGTCGGCGCCGTTGTCCCTGGTCAGGAGCGGATCCGCTTTACGTTGCCTACCACGACACCGAGTGGGGCGTGCCGGTACACGACGATTCAACGCTGTTTGAGTTCCTGATTCTCGAAGGCGCGCAGGCCGGGCTTTCGTGGATCACGATTCTGCGCAAACGCGAAGGATATCGCCGAGCTTTCGCGAATTTTGATGCCCGCAAAATAGCTCGTTTTGGTGAAGCGGAAGTTGCGCGCTTACGCGAAGACGCGTCGATCGTACGCAACCGCCTCAAGATCGAGGCAGCGATCTCTAACGCTCGCCTATTCTTGGATATTCAGGACGAAGTCGGTTCCTTCTCCGGCTACTTGTGGAATTTCGTCGGAGGCACACCAATCGTAAACCGGCGCCGTTCGTTGAAAAACGTTCCCGCTATGACTCCGGAATCCGACGCCATGGCTCGCGACATGAAAAAGCGAGGCTTCCGATTCGTTGGCTCTACGATTCTGTACGCCCACATGCAGGCCACCGGCATGGTGAACGATCATGTGCTGACCTGCTTCCGGTACCGCGAGTGTATCCACGGGTAGCCTCGGCGAATCTGTGTAACCCATCGCGATGGGCAAGGCTTCCAAGTGTTCGAGCCCTAGAGCTTCGGACACAGAACCAACGGAGGTCATCCAGTCATGTTCAAACGATTTTTCGCCTTTGGGATCCTTTCTGCATCGTTCATTGCTGCCAGTATACTTCTCATGACCAGCCCGGCCGCGGCCGGGCACGGCGACTCTCAATACGGGTTCAGCGCGCGCTTCGACTCACGCGCGGGGCACGTGCTGGCCGGGCTCTTTGGCCACCGTCCGTCGGTTCACCGGTCGCGGCACTCCTACGCTGCTGGCCGTGGTTCTGGCTATCCTTCACAGCGCTATCCTTCACAACACCGCTACGGAAGTGGACATGGGTCCCACTACCAGTCGCCCCGGCCGTCTTCCCAATGTGGACGACGGTAGTGACTAGTCGGTCGGTCGCGCCTGCCGACAATTGGGCCCGGCGACGATGTAGCTCGTCGCCGGACCTGCCGGCCCAGCTCGGGTGCCGATTTGGATTCGGACGCCGGTAAGGTGTCTTCAATGGGACGAGTCGTGGGAGATTTTATTGGACAGCAGGCCGAGCAGTACGTGAGCGCAGAACCAGCCGATCTTGATGCGCGCTTCATTCGTTTCGTGGCCACACACCGCGAGCGGGCACGCCGTATGGCGTGGCGTTTAGTGGGCGGCGACGAAGCGGTTGCTGACGATGTCACCCAGGAGGCCTTCTTGAAGGCCTATGCAGGACTCTCCAAATTCAGAGACGAATCGAGTCTTGATACATGGTTCTTCCGAATACTGGTTCGGCAGGCCGGAGCCTGGCGTAGGTGGCGCAAGGTTCGCGACTTTTGGGGCGGAACGGATGCCGGCCCGGGGACCCCTGAGCCAGCTGTCGACGTCCACCGGGATCCGCAGTTGCAGGCTGCAATTGGCTCGGCATTGGCGAGGCTAACGGCTCCGCAGCGTGAGGCTTTTGTTTTGGTCCATCTTGAGGGGTTCACAGTCCGCCAAGCCGCCACGATGATGGCCAAGGCTGAGGGCACCGTTAAGAGTCATCTACACCGGGCTTTGCAATCGCTGCGAGGCGACCTTGCTCAGTTTCAAAACGCTCAGTTTCAAAACGATGCGCGTGACAGTTTGGGGGAAACTCAATGAGCAGTGACAAACGCGAGAACGCAAATATCGACAGCGCGCGCGACGCCGAGCTGATCGACAGTATTAAAAATTCCTATGCTCCCGATCGACTTGCTCCCAAACGCCGCGTGGCTTTGGAAGAAGATCTTTGGAGGCGTGTCGGTGCGCGTCGCCGCCAGCGAATGTTGATCCCAGGTTTAGTGACTGCCGCAACGGCCGTCGCGGTCGTGTGGCAACTTGCCGCGCCTTCAGGGCAAACGGCTGATGTCGATTCGCCGCTGGTCGCATCGGTGCAGATCGCGAAGACTTCCGTCCCGGTTGCAGTCATCGCTGCTGCGGGTGAAGCGACGGTCGTCGATTCACTGCAAGCGCGGCCGTCGGTCGAGGCCGCGGATGATTCCTGGGAATCCGAGTTGCTCGATCCGGGCACGATTTTGAATTCCGAGGCCGGAAAAGGCGCTGATCACGGCGAGCTCCCTCCCGTTTATGAGGCCATCGTGTTGGCGTTCCTGGACTACTAACAATGAACCGATTGTCCACATTTTCTCGACCAACGATGTCTCGCACGAATGCTATTTCGATTGCCGACACCGTTATTCCGTTTCTTGGCGGCGGTCTGATTCTTTTGCTCCTCTTGCTCTGGTGGGTGCCGATAGCCCATGCGGCTCATCTTCCAGGCGCTCCAGGCTGTGATGATTCGCGCCGCGACAGTTCTTGTGGCGAGCCACGCCAGCGCCACGACTGTAACGAGTCTTCACGCGGGTCAGGGGGTTCAGGTCGGGGAGTTCCGGGAGGTTGGATCGAGAGCCATGCCGAACGCCTTGGCTTGGACGAGGCGACCACAGCAGCGATTCGGGACACCGTAGAGAAGTCGCGGGTCGAGCATGGGGCTTTCGAAGCTCGGCTTGGCGAAGCGAATCAGGAGCTTCGGGCTCTGCTCGGCGAGGATTTGCCGGATGAGGCCGCCGTGATGGCCGTGGTTGAAAAAGTCGGTGCGGTTGAGATTGCGCTCAAGAAGAACCGCTACCGCGCCATGTTACGCATCCGGGGGCTGATGAACGACAAACAGCGTCGGGAGCTGATGGTCATGCGTGAGGAATGGCACTCTCGGAGCCCCGAAGAATAGGCGCGAACTACATTGCTGTTGATCGGGCGAACGAAACGGCTGGATTTTGACCTCCCCAGCGAGGATACTCCGCGATTCGAGTACCGCCCGTGCTCGCATCGTTTGGAGGCTCCATGGAATTTACCGCTCGCATTGTTGTTACGCTTCTTGCCCTTGTGGCGCTCGTGGGAATCTCGGATCCCGCAGGCGCCGAAACCATCTACGCCAATGATTTTGAAGGAGTGCGTGCTTACGACAGCGCGGATCGCGCTCCGAGCGTGACGCGGCTGATCGGCGTTTCTGAACTCGAAAACTCTGGTGCGGTGGCAATCGGTCCGGACGGAAATCTCTACGTTCTGGATCGAGGCGAGAGCTTCGAAAAAATGGATATCCTGCTTTTCAGTGCGGACGGCACGGCGATGGGGACCTTCATAACCGGCGCTGGCTTCGTGGCGCCCGAGACGATGAAGTTTGGTCCTGACGGAGATCTGTTCGTTGTTGATGGAGGCGGGACGCCTCCGGCGGTGTACCGTTTCGATGGAGCAAACGGAGCCGCGAAGGGCGCGTTCACGACGGGTAAGGACTTGAACGCGCTGGCCTTCGGCCTGGCGTTCGACCCTACAGGGCGACTCTACGTCAGCGATCCGTTTGCCAGTACCAATACCAGTGCGATCCATCGCTTCAACGCGGATGGCAGCTTCAACGAGACGGTTTTAGTTGACGCCAGCACCAAAGCTTCCGACCTGATCACTTCCCCCAGCGGAATTTGTTTTGGCCCCGACGGTTTGCTGTACATCGTTGACCGCATCGAGGAAGTCGTTTTTCGCTACGACTCCAATGACGACTCTATCGAGATTTATTCGCCCGCTACCAATGATCCGCTGGATTGCGCCTTCGGGGCGAACGGGTCGCTTTATGTAAACGTCTTCGGGCCTAGTGCACTCACCGCGATAGACCGCGACGGGGGTGGGAATGCCGAATTTCCGGTGATTCGCTTTGCGACCGATTTGCCGGGCCATCGTACTCTTGCGATCGGCCCCGCCACGGTTACACCGTCAAGCACGAGCACCTCGGTCACAACGTCTTCTTCGACCGGGACCGCATCGACCTCTTCAAGTTCGACGAGCACGGAGTTTGCGGTCACCACGACCACCATCGCTCCAACCCTGCTGTGCGGAGACTTCGATGGCAACGGCGTCATTCGATCATCGGACGCCTTGCAGATTTTGCGCGCGGCGGTGGGCTTGGTCGAAATTTGTCCTACCGCGGTTTGTGATGCGAACGGTGACGGCCAGGTTCGAGCCAGTGACGCCTTGCGCGTACTTCAAAAATCGGTCGGCATCGAGGTCGAGTTGCTGTGCGTCTAGCGCCCGAGCATCTTGTTCGGCGCAACCTTGAGGCCCTGAGCGACTAGAGTCCACGGCCACGCTGGCACGTAGCTAAACGAAACTCCTTTCTCGATGAGATCCGCCATTTGTCGGGTTCCTTCCTCACCTGAGACTAAGAATGGGCGGCTCTTCAGGCTGCGGTTCAGGTCGGTGTCGATAAAACCCGGAGCGAGGTCGGTAACGACGATCTGCTCGTTAGCGACTTCTGCGCAAAGCGCTTCCAGGTAGCGTGATAGTCCTGACTTGCTGGCCGAGTATGCGCCTTGGCCAGGCATGCCGCGTACGGCAGCGACCGAACTGATGCCCACGATTTGGCCGTGTCCTTGTTCTCTGAAAATTTCGACGGCTGCCTCAATCGTAGCGATTGCCCCGATGAGATTGGTTTCGATTGTGCGGCGTGCGTCGGCGAAACCGCCTTTGCCGACTCTTGCGCCAGCGGCGACACCTGAGTTTGCGACGACAATATCGAGGCCATCCAACTCATCACGAAGGCTTGCGAGAGTTCCGGGTACCGTATCGTAGTCTGTGACATCGAGTCGTGCGGTTGCGACCACAGGTGCTCCCAACTCCCGCAGCTCCGCGGCGAGTTCGTTCAAGCGATCTTCGCGTCGGGCTGCCAACGCTAGACTGTGTCCACGCGATGCAAAATGACGTGCCATTCCTTCACCCAACCCGGAAGACGCACCAGTGATCAAAATTTTCTTGGACATATTGTTCGGTTCCTTGCCGCACTCACAGCTTCTGCGGCATCTTTCGATGCCGCAGAAGCTGTGCAGCTACAAGGCGGCATCCAGCTTCCATCGCCGAAACCTCGGGTTTGTCGGTGTTTCTGTAACTCAGGTAGGTTGTTGAACCAGGGCTGTCTGCGATGACGGCGTGTAACAGTTGGGGGCCGGTACCGATGACTAGTTCGATTCCAACACGACCAGGCAAGGGCGCAGATAGAGCGTCGATTGATACGTTCGTTGCGTCGATGCTGAAAGAACTATCGCTCGAAGAGAAGGTCTGGATGATGTCGGGCCACGGCTTTCTCGATGCCTACGTTGCCGATGATTGTGTATACAACGCGCGGCCCTATGTGACTGGCGGCGGCAACAAGCGCCTGGGCTTGCCGGAATTGCGGTTCACCGATGGGCCCCGCGGTGTGGCAGTAGGACGCTCCACGTGTTTCCCGGTCGCCATGGCTCGGGGCGCATCATGGGATGTCGCGCTTGAGGAAAAAATCGGCCAAGCGATGGGTCGCGAGGCGCGCGCACAAGAGGTGAACTTCTTTGGCGGAGTTTGCATCAATCTCTTGCGTCACCCGGCGTGGGGCCGTGCTCAAGAAACGTACGGCGAAGACCCTTTTCACTTGGGAGAAATGGGTGTCGCGTTGATGCGCGGCGTGCAGCATCACAACGTAATTGCGACGGTCAAGCACTTCGCTGCGAACTCTATCGAGAACGCGCGCTTCAAAGTGGATGTGCGAATGTCCGAGCGTGTGTTGCGAGAGGTCTATTTGCCTCACTTCAAACGCGCTGTAGACGCCGGCGTGGGTTCGGTGATGAGCGCATACAACAAAGTACTGGGCCATTGGTGCGGCCATCAGGAGTTTCTTCTTACTCGAATTCTCAAGGAAGAGTGGGGGTTCGAGGGATTCGTTCACTCCGACTTCATCAAAGGCGTTCACAGCCCCGAAGCGGCGGCTGCTGGCTTGGATGTCGAGAATCCGGAACCGATCCATTTCGGTGATTCGTTGGTACGCGCGGTCGAGGAAGGTCGCGTGCCGACCGGCCGTATCGACGATGCCGTTCGCCGTATCCTGACAACGCTATTGGTCTTTTCCTGTCGCCCCGACCCTGAGGCTTATCCGATGTCAGTGGTTGCCTCGTTGGATCATCGAAAATTGGCCCGTGAGGTGGCAGAAAAGAGCTCGGTTCTACTAGCCAACGCGAACGAGATTTTGCCGTTGGACCCGGCCTCGGGCTTAACCATCGCTCTAATTGGCGCCCTGGCAGGGGCTGAGAATCTTGGTGACCAGGGGTCGAGTCGGGTTCGTCCGCCTGATGTAACGACCTTTCATGAGGGGCTTCGTCGCCACGCTGCTGGTGGCGACAACGTTGACTATGTGGCGAACGAACCGGTCTCGTCGGCAGCGGCTCGCGCAGCTGCGGCTGATGTTGCGATCGTAGTGGTTGGCCTTACTCATCGAGACGAAGGTGAGTTCATTCCTGGAGACATGAGTCTTTCGGGCGAACAAAACGCTCCCGCCGCTGGCGGTGATCGTGTCAGTCTTGCGCTGCCAAGTGCGGACGAAGAGTTGCTTTTGGCCGTGGCCGCCGCGAATCCGCGCACGGTGGCTGTCGTGGTGTGCGGAAGTGCCATCACGATGGAGTGTTGGAAAGAGCACGTCGCCGCGATCCTGGTCATGTGGTACCCGGGCATGGAAGGCGGCACGGCATTGGCTCGGCTGTTGTTCGGTGAAGCAGCGCCCGCCGGCCGGTTGCCATTCTCAATACCAACCGATGAAAGCCATTTGCCGTTTTTCGATCGAGATGCGGATTCAATCGAGTACGATCTTTGGCACGGATACTCGCTTCTTGAGAAGTCCGGCGTGGCGCCAGCTTATCCATTTGGATTCGGCCTGACGTATACGCGCTTCGTGTACGGACCAACCACGGCAACTTTCGAATGCGGACGAATTCGATGCCGTGCAAATGTTACCAACGTCGGTGCTCGTGCCGGGGAAACTGTGGCTCAGCTCTATGTGGGGGCCGAGGCTCCGATGGTTGAGCGCCCGACTAAATTGCTTCGCGGGTTTCAAAAACTGATGCTGGAGCCCGGTGAGACTACGGCGATCGAGTTCGAACTCGACGATGAATCGCTGGCCCGTTGGGATGAATGGACCCACTGTTGGCGAGTGGATTCGGGGCGATATCGCGCCTGGGTGGCAGATTGCTCCCGAGTTGAAACTGACGCAGGGGCGAGTTTCGTCGTCCCTAGTTCACAGTAGGGAGTTGCTCGATTTGGCTGCCTGAATCGCGTTGAATGTCACTTCGTGTTTTTGACCCCCGAACAGTTGCGAGAGCTTCGCGAAAATCTTGAGGCGCTTCGCTCCGAATTGACGTCTACTGTCGCCGACTCAGCGGCGGCGACACGGCCGGTTTCTTTGGATGAGCCGATCGGACGCTTGTCGCGTATGGATGCGATGCAACAGCAGAGCATGGCTCAGGCCAACCGGCGGGCGTCGATAGCGCGCCTGGGGCAAGTCGATTCGGCACTAGGTCGTCTAGAGCGTGGCGTGTACGGACGCTGTTTGGGTTGCGATGAAGATGTGGCCTGGGCGCGGCTTAAAGCGCGGCCAGAGGCGTTTTTGTGCATCCGTTGTCAGCGAGAGCAAGAGCTCGAGGGCTGATGCTTATTTCGTGGCTCTGGATCGTGCTCGGTGTCGGCCTGCTTTACGTCGGCGCAGAATCGCTCGTGCGCGGCAGCGCTTCCATTGCTCGTCGTCAGGGGCTTTCTCCGCTCGTCATTGGCCTGACAGTTGTCGCGTTCGGAACGAGTATGCCCGAAATGGTTGTCAGCCTCGGCGCCATCTACTCGGGGTCTGACTCGATCGCGCTGGGCAACGTCGTCGGGTCCAATATTGGCAACATCGCGTTGATTCTCGGAGTGACCGCTCTGGTTTCGCCGCCCTCGGTTAATGCTCGTGTCTTGCGCGTAGACCTTCCGCTGCTTGTCGTCGTGACTCTGGCCTTTTCTGCCGCGCTGTATGACTGGCATCTGGGGCGAGCCGAAGGCGTGATGTTGCTCGCCGGACTGGTGGCTTACACCGCATTCAACTTGCGATTGGCGCGAACGGAGTCGAAAGCCGTCGTCGAAGAATTCGCAGACGGTGTTCCAAAAATGAGCGGGTCGACCGCTAGCGATTTTGGTCGGGTTGCCGTTGGTCTCCTTCTTCTGATTGGAGGCGCTCGCGCCCTAGTCAGCGGCGCGGTCGTGGTAGCTGGTGCCTTCGGTTTGAGCGAAGCCGCGATCGGTCTGACCGTTGTTGCCCTTGGCACCAGCATGCCCGAACTAGCCACGTCGGTGGTGGCGGCTTCCAAAGGGGAAGGGGACATCGCGATCGGGAATGTGTTGGGGTCCAACCTTTACAATATTCTGTGCATCGCAGGCACGGCGGCGACGATTCACCCGATGAATGCTGCTGGGATTACCACCGTTGACCTGGCGGTGATGATTGGGCTGACTGCGGTACTCTTACCGTTGATGGGTACGGGGAATCGAGTGGGCCGGCGCGAAGGTATGCTGTTGGTCGTAGTTTACGTCAGCTAC
>JBLFWR010000015.1:0-40998 GCA_047611725.1 Binatia bacterium
GATTCGCAGCCTTACGCTCGAGACCCAGCCCCTATTCGATGGGATTTACAACGGCGAAGAACACTGCGGCGATGGCGTCGTACAGGCTGAACTCGGTGAAGAGTGTGACGATGGAGATCGTGATAGCTGCGAAACCGACTCCAACTGCGACTACAATTGCACGATCCAAGCCTGTGGGAACGCGGTGGCCTGCGAAAACATCGTCACTCCAAGCCTGAGCGAGGAGTGCGACGACGGAAACGACACAAGCAACGACGGTTGTACGCCCGAGTGCGTTTACGAGTATTGCGGCGATGGCATTCTCCAGACAGGTCTCGACGAGCAATGCGATGACGGCAACCAAGACAGTGGCGACACTTGCAACGCGCAATGCCAGTTCGGGTTCTTCTAAGCGCGAGGAGTTCCGTCCTACGCGACCTGTGAGCCCCAGCAAGACTCCAACGGTTGGAGGCCCTGTGCGCAAGCACACAGGCGCAGGTAAGAAAACCCTGTTGCTGCTTTAGCCCAAGTCGGCTATTTCTTATAAGTGACTAAGGAGACCTTGGCGGGTGCTTCCAAACGGGAGATGAGAAGGAAAATGGCCAGATTGAAGCCGAAACAGTCCATGTCGTATGCGAGCGCTCCAGAAGGAGATGCTGCCTTTGCCATAGCCGTGCTAACGCTGGCAATGCTTTCCGGCGTGATCCTGCTGATGGTGTTGCTTGAGATCCTCGAGAGTGCGCCAATCCTTGCCACCATCGCGGTGGCAACGTCAGTCAGCGGGTTCGTTTTTGTCATGGTCCGAGCCTTCCGAGATCGGGCTCAGGCGATCCCACGCAGCATTGCGGTCACGCCGCCCGTGCTCCGTCTCAAGGCTTCGAAAAAGCGAAAACGACGATCTGCGCTTGCCAAGCAGGCCAGCTGATTCGATAAAGGCCGCCTCCGTCAACGGAGGCGGCCTTTTTCTTTGCAAGCTTTCCTAGAAATCGCAGTGGCCCTTTGCTGGGCTCTATGGCTCGGCTCGATGGCGTTCTTTTCGTTCGTGGTCGCCCCTACGATCTTTCGAACGCTTGGCCGCGATGCCGCGTCACCCGTCATTCAAGCTCTATTCCCGCCTTACTATATGTTCGCGATGATCGCGGGCGGAACAGCCGTGGCGCTTTGCTTGGCCTTCCGGGCCGATCTTCGCATCACCCTGCCCCTGGCGGCAGGCTTGATTATCGTCACTTACGCTCGTCAGCGTATCCTGCCAGCAGTCGAAAAGGCTCGCAGTCGTAGCGACGAAGAGACATTCGGGCGACTCCATCGCCTTAGCGTACAGCTCAACATGACCGTAATGGCACTTCTGATTTTAGCAGGAACTGTGATCGCGCTGTGACCGTACTGTGACCGTGCGCCAACCACCTGGTGTTGGCTACGCATCAGATGTCGAGATCGACTGAAATCGGACAGTGATCGGATCCGTGAACTTCATCGCAGACGTCGGCCCCTTTGACGCAAGGTAGAAGATCTTGGTTCACAAAGTGGTAATCGATACGCCATCCGATATTTCGTGCCCGCGCACCACCACGGTAGGTCCACCACGTGTAGATCCGTTCCGACGGCTCGCGGCCCTCGTAAAGACGGGCCGGGTGGAAATGGCGGAAAACATCCACGAAGCCGGCGTCGATATAGCGCTGTAGGGCTTTTCGCTCTTCCGGCAAAAACCCCGTGACGGTCTGGTTCTCTTTTGGTCGCGCAATATCAATTTCGGTGTGGGCTACGTTGTAGTCACCAGAGACGACAACATTCTTACCCTCCGCGCGCTCCTCTTCGAGCAATGCCAGAAGATTGTCATAAAACTCGAGTTTAAAGCGTAGCCGCTCGGGGTCGGGACCATCCTCGCGTTGGCGTCCGTTCGGGAAGTAGATGTTGTAGAAGGTGAAATCGCCGTGCTCCGTGGCCAGCACGCGCCCTTCCGAGTTTTCGAATGGCACGCCCTCGGTCACGAACAACGGCGGCTTGCGGCTCAGGGTCGCAACCCCGCTGTATCCACCTCGGTCGGCGGCATTCCAGGCGATGTGGTAGCCGAGTTTTTGAATCGCCTCTACATGTTCAGCCGGCACCTGTTCCAAGCGCGCCTTGGTTTCCTGAAGGCCGACGATGTCCGGTCGCTCTCGTTCCAGCCACTCGAGAAAATTCTTCTTGAGGATCGCGCGGATCCCATTGACGTTCCAGGAGACAATTTGCATAGGCATTGTGCGGCCGCGGGGCCTGTATGCCGGGGTTGTTACGGCCGAACCGATCGCAGTCAAGGCCCAACGGTGCATGCGTACGGCCACATCGACTCGACGGCGGCAAAACCGGCAGGTTTTCGTCGGGCGCACGCCGAGGCTATGCGTACTCTAGCACGTTGACTCGCCGCAAGAGCCGGGCCTAAGTTGCCCGGTGATATCTTGCGCCACGCTCCGATTGTTGCGCTCCCACACTGAGGCCCCATCCCGATGAAGAACGACAAAGCCCGTACCCCCTTGCCCCCCCTGGAAACCAGTTTCCCAAATTCCACTAAGGTTTTCTCGGGCCTCGAAATTCAGGTCCCTGAGCGTGAAATCGCCTTAGGCGGCGGCCAGCCACCGATCCGCGTCTACGACACCTCGGGACCTCAGGGTATCGACCCTCACCAAGGACTCCCCGCGTTGCGGGCTCCTTGGACCGAGCGCCGCCGCAACGCCGGTGGCGGAAATATGTCGCAAATGCATTGGGCGCGGCGCGGCGAGATTACCGAAGAGATGGAGTTCATCGCCATCCGTGAAGGAGTCGAACCTCATTTCGTCGCCGATGAAGTTGCCCGCGGGCGCGCCATCATCCCGGCCAACATCAACCACCCCGAACTGGAGCCGATGATCATCGGGCGGAACTTCCTCGTGAAGATCAACGCGAATATCGGCAACTCTGCGGTCGGGTCTTCGATCGAGGAAGAGGTCGAGAAGTTGCAGTGGGCCACGCGCTGGGGCGCCGACACGATCATGGATCTCTCCACCGGCAAGGATATTCACGCAACCCGCGAAGCCGTAATTCGAAATTCGCCGGTGCCGGTCGGAACTGTCCCCATTTATCAAGCGCTGGAAAAAGTTGGTGCCCCTGAAGACCTGACTTTCGACCTGTTTGTCGAAACGCTTTTCGAGCAGGCGGAACAGGGCGTCGACTACTTCACCATCCACGCGGGAGTCAGATTGCCGTTCGTCCCAATGACAGCGACGCGTAAAACGGGCATCGTTTCTCGCGGCGGCTCCATCATGGCGCAGTGGTGCCTGGCTCATCACCAGGAGAGTTTCCTCTACACCCGCTTCGAAGAATTGTGCGAAGTAATGAAGCAGTTCGACGTTAGCTTCTCGCTCGGTGATGGTCTGCGTCCAGGCTGTATCGCCGACGCCAACGATGAGGCTCAATTCGCGGAGCTGGACACCTTGGGCGAGCTCACTCTTAAAGCGTGGGAGCACGACGTTCAGGTGATGATCGAGGGCCCAGGGCACGTCCCGATGCATTTGATTCGCGAGAACATGGATCGACAGTTGGCGGTCTGCCATGAGGCGCCATTCTACACACTCGGACCACTAACGACCGACATTGCTCCCGGCTATGATCACATTACGTCGGCCATTGGCGCCGCGATGATCGGCAGCTTTGGCACCGCCATGCTGTGCTATGTCACCCCAAAAGAGCACCTAGGCCTGCCGAACAGAGAGGACGTCAAGGCCGGAGTGATCGCATACAAGATCGCCGCGCATGCTGCCGATTTGGGCAAAGGACACAAAGGCGCCCAGGACCGCGACGACGCTCTTTCTAAGGCTCGCTTCGACTTCCGCTGGGAAGACCAGTTCAACCTCTCACTGGACCCTGAAACCGCCCGCTCCTACCACGACGAAACCATGCCAGCCGAGGCTGCCAAGAGCGCACATTTCTGCTCGATGTGTGGTCCAAAGTTTTGCTCTATGCGCATCACTGAGAACGTCCGGGAGTACGCGCGACAAAAGGGGCTCGAAGCCCAGAGCGCGCTTGAATTGGGGATGCAAGAAAAGGCAGATGAGTACAAGGCCGCGGGCTCACCCCTGCCTGACCGCGTCGAACTGCCTTAGCCTTTAATTCCGAATAGAGGCCTGCGTCGCATTTCAATGTGACGCAGGTCTCGACGAGGCAATCTGTCATGACCCGTGTTCGCGCGATTTTTCATCGCATCAAAACCAGCAGCATCTACCCGCTTGGAGGCGATCGCTTTCTCATCGAGGCCATACTTCGCGACGACGTTCACGACGTTCACGTGGAGGTCGAAGTTGTACATCCATCGCTTGAGATCGTCGCCGCCCGAAGTGAGGTGCGAAACGGGCCCTTCACGAACGTCTGCGATCTAACCCACCCGAACATGCAGAACCTCGTGGGAATGAAGATCGGTCGTGGTTTCACGCTCGAGGCTCGCAAAGCGGTGGGCGGAGTCGGCGGTTGCCACCGGGTTTCAGAATTGGTTGTCGAGATCGCTCAGGCTGGCTACCAACTGCATTTCGTACGCTACTTTTCGAGTCTTCCCAAAGAAGTTCGTGAAGCGCCAGACGTGCCAATCAAGCGCTGGCGCAACGTGAACAACACGATTCCGGGCATGCGCAACACTTGTTTCACGTACAGCGACGAGCGTGAGGATCAGATCGAAGCGACCGCCGAGCCAATCCGGATGCGCGAACAGAACCCGCCCGAACGCGAGATCGCCGACGTCGCGGCCGACGCCAACGACCCGTACCACAACTAAGCAAGGCCCGACGAAATCGGACCGAACACCTTCCGATCAGGCGCGGATCAATCCGGCGACAGCAAAGACGTCGCGTGTCGTAACAAGGAAACCTCAATGAAAAGTATGGAAGGCCGCAAGGCTATTGTTACCGGCGCATCGCGCGGAATCGGAGCTGGCATTGCTGACGAATTGGCCAAAGCGGGAGCTGATGTCGTCCTAACCTATCGACGCAAGGCCGACGAAGCCGAGGCACTCGCAGCCGCTTGTGCTGCCCACGGCGTACGCGCCAAGGCCATAGCGTGCGAGGTTACCGATTTTGATTCGGTGACGGCCGCGTTCGCGGCAGCCTCCGAGTTCCTGGGATCGATCGACACCGTCATCGCCAACGCCGGTGTCCCCTCGGGCGCCGAGTCGGTTGAAGAACTTGAACCGAGGTGGTGGAACAAACTCATCGACACGAATCTAACCGGCGCCTTCCACACGTGTAAGGTCGCCGTTCCGTATCTGCGTCAAGCTGGTGGCGGTGTAGTCCTGACGGTTAGTAGCATTGCCGCCGATGCCTGCGCCGCAAATGGTGTCGCCTACAATTGCGCCAAAGCAGGGCTAAACGCCCTCACTATGACGTTGGCGCGTGAGGTAGCACACGAAAAAATTCGTGTGAACGCCATCGCGCCGGGTCTAATCGCAACCGATATGGGTGAAATGCTAGTACGCGTCCACGGCGAAGACGCGATGTACTCTGGAATTCCCCTAAAGCGCATGGGCACGCCGTCAGAAATCGGCCAGATGGCCGTCTACTTGGCCGCTGACTCTGGCGCATGGATTACGGGCAAGATCTTCCGTATTGACGGCGGATCGGTGATTCAGCCCTGATGCCAAAAAGATGCGCGTTCCCTTTCGCCACACTCCACCGCCCCCTGCGAACGAATGTGGTTTGACCCCAAGAGTCCCCCTTTTCGGTGAACACCCAAACAGCCACACCAAGCTTGGTGCGTCGCATGCTTCGCCTTGCAGGGCCTGTCGCGTTGGCGCGTCTCGGAACCATGGGCATGGGGGTGACCGACACGATTGTCGTCGGCCAACTGGCCCCCGAAGAGTTGTCCTTTCTTGCACTCGGTTGGGCTCCAACTGGCGTCTTGCTCGTCACCGGAATCGGCCTGCTACTGGGCGTACAGGTCCTTTCGGCTCGAGCGCTCGGCGCGGGAAAACCGCAGGGGGCGGGAACCGCGTGGCGTCACGGAATGGTTCTCGCTTTAGGTTTCGGACTCCTTTGCACCCTTAGCCTTTGGCTAACCACCGAGCCGCTATTGCTTCTAGCCGGCATCGAACCACAACTCGCCGAGGGCGCCGCAGCCGTCGCGAACGTTCTTGCTCTCAGCCTTCCATTGCACTTTGGGTACATGGCCTGCGCTTACTTTGCCGAAGCCATTCATCGTCCAGGAGCAGGGACAACGGTGATTTGGTTGGCCAATGGCGTCAACATCGCCGTCAATCTCGCGCTAGTCGGCTCACTCGGTGCGCTCGGATCGGCTTGGGCAACGGTTACCGCGCGCGCGTTCATGATGATCGCCCTCGGGTTGTGGGTCTGGACGTCCGCGGCTGGCCGGACCCATGGGGTACGATCGCAAGGCGGGCCAGGCTTCGGGGTCGCGGCGATTCTGTCAGTCGGGGCAGCATCGGCTCTGAGTCAACTCGCTGAAGCCGGAGCCTTCTCGGCGATGACCGTGATCGCCGGGCGTTTGGGCGCTCAGGCGGTAGCTGCCTACCAGGTCCTGCTGAACGCTCTCGCGTTGGTGTTCATGGCGGCACTCGGCGTTGCCGCGGCCACCGCCGTGCTGACCGCTCAGGCCAGCGGCCGCGCAGACTATGAAGAAGTCCGGAGCGTGGGATGGACCGGGCTCGTCATCAACTCGCTTGTCATGATCGTCGCGGTTGCTGCCTTCGTTTTATTCGCGAACCCGATGGCACGGGCGTTCACGTCCGACCCGGCGCTGGCGAGTATGATCGCCAGCCTGTTGCCCTTGGTGGCGCTCGTTCTGATTCCGGATGGCGCTCAAGTAGTGGCGGCCCATGCCCTGCGCGGGCGCGGAGACAACTGGTTTCCCACCGCAAGCCACATCTTGTCGTACGTTGTGGTCATGCCGCCGCTGGCCTGGTGGCTGGCGGCTCGTTGCGACCACGGCGTAGCTGGCCTGATCGAAGCCATCATCGTGGGGAGTCTGGTTTCAGTCGCCATCTTGATGGTCCGAATGCGGTACACCGAGCGCGTCTGAGATAGCGCGAAGAATACCGCTCCCGCGTGCTTCGCAGGACCTGAGCCCCACCCCGGCGTCATCGGGCGTCATGGCTCATTGAACACACCGGGGCTGGAAGAAGCAGCGCCGGGAGCGCATGCTTGGGCCATGGTGATCATCATCGTGGCTTTCTCAGCCTTCCTGATCTCAATCGGGGTGTACGGAATCGCGGAACCAACATCGCTGGTAGGAGTCGCGCGAAAGTTCCTTGTCTGGCCCGGTGTCTGGACCGGGTTTACCCTCCGTCTCATCTTTGCGGTCGCACTTTGGTCGGGTGCAGACAGCTCCCACACACCAGGTGCCTTCCGAGGGCTCGCCGTACTTGCGTTCTTGGCAGCTCTGGCTTTGCCAGTGCTAGGAACTACTGGACTGACCCACCTTGTAGATTGGTGGGCCAGCCTGCCCAGAGAACTACGCCAGGCTTGGGCAGGTGGTGCCCTGGCTGTAGGTGCCTTCACGTTGTGGTCGGCCGTACTCGGCGTTCGCAACCGCTGACACGAGTTTCACGAGTTACACGATCTCCCGATAAGCGGCTTCATAAACCGCTCGATCTTCGTCTGAGAAAAGCACCATCGTCACTTGGTCGAAGGCCTCAGGATGTAGGTCCAGCTCTTCAACAATGGTCGCAACCGCGACGCTTGCCGCGTCTTTGATCGGATAACCATAAACGCCCGTACTGATCGACGGAATCGCAACGGTGCGCATGCCGCCGTCGCGTGCCAGGCACAGAATCGAACGATAGCAAGAGGCGAGAAGGCCGGCCTCACCAACCGTGCCGCTGCGCCAACGAGGCCCTACCGCGTGAATCACGGCACGCGCAGCTAACTTGCCAGCCGTCGTCATGACAGCGCTGCCCGTGGGACAGCCTCCGCGCGTGTCACGGATTCGATCAAGGGCAGCCATGATCGCAGGACCACCGGCAGCATGAATCGCACCGTCAACCCCGCCGCCACCGACAAGTGACTGGTTGGCCGCGTTCGCAATCGCGTCGGCGGCAAAGCCGGTGATATCGCCTGTTTTGAATTGCAGCTCAGTCACGACGTCCTCGTGCTCACCAAGCACGTGATCCGTGCTATAGCGGTTCACAGGTGCTCACCAAAGTGGCTTCGTCACCATCGAGCAACGAGCCGTATGTCGCGATCAGAACTCCCCACTCCCGATTCCGTTGCCGATGAGATCAACCGCGATTTCAATCTCCTCGATGCTGCTGAACTTGGGGGGCCAACAATCTTCCGAACCTGGCGCAGCCCGCAAACCACAGTCGTCCTTGGCCTGTCGCGCAACCGCCAGCTAGAGGTCGACGATGAAGCCTGTAGCCACCTCGGGATCTCGGTGTTACGCCGAGCCAGCGGTGGTGGAACGGTTGTAGTTGGAGCTGGCACGCTCCAATACACGTTCGTACTGCCCTACCGTTTGTCGCCAGAGCTGGCCGGAATTCAGGAGTCCAAGGCGCTATGCAATCGCTTGCTGATCGACGCTCTACCGGCCGCTTGCCCAACACTGGTGAAGCGCGCGTCAATATTGACGCGCAAACACACGCTGCCATTGGTTGCCGATCCAAGCGGCGACTTAATCTGGGAAAGCAAAAAAATCGCTGGCGTTGCGTTGAAGCGTAAGAAGAACGCGATGCTCTTACACGGAACGTTGCTGGAAACTGCCGACCTACAACTCATCGAGTCTGTGCTGCGACATCCAATCGACGAACCGACCTACCGACTGGGCCGCGCGCACTGCGATTTTCTTGCCAACGTCGGCAATGTCGATGCACAGAGTCTGGAAGAGACAATCCGCGGCGCCTTGGCTCGGCTCTAGTTAAACTTCGATACTCGCCAATGGTGATTTCCAGCAGCCAAGCTTGCCTGGGCCGCACAGCGACTATTGATTCGCGGCTTCGGCTTCCTTCTGGGCCTGTTCCCAACGAGCCATTAACTCTTCGAGTTTCGAGGCATCAGCCGTGTAGCTGGCCAGCAACTTATTGTAGCGACCCTGGTCCTGAAAGGTCTCGGGCAATGCCAACGCGCTGGCACGCTCAGCCTGCAACACTTCGAGCTTCGCGATTCCTTCCTCAAGCTCTTTGACCTCGCGCGCAAGCTTGTCAGCCTGACGCTTACGTTGCTTGGTCTCTTCGCGTTCTCGCTGGCGTTCGTCCTTCGACATCGGTGGCTTCGCCGGGCTTACCGCCGCAGCCGGTTTCGCGGCAACCGAAGCGTGCTTTGTAGAGGCTTTTGAACGCTCTTTTCGACCTTCGGAAGAAGTCGCGCCCGTCGCTACGCTTTTTGTTCCCTTGTTGTCACCACCGCCGTGTGTTGGAGCTTCAACAGGAGCCTTGGCTGGCTCGCGATCTCGACGCTCACCCCGGCGCTTGCCCGGACGCGCGTCCAGCCCATCGGGGTCGGCATCCTGACCTTCGCGAGTCTTCAAGTGATAGAGGAATTCGTCGAAGGATCCTGGAAACTCTTCGATGTCCTGATCGTGGACGTGCCAGATACGCGTAGCCAGGTGGCGCACGAAGCTGCGATTGTGGCTGACGAACACGAGCGTGCCGTCGAAGGTCTCCAACGCCTGCGCCAAAGCCTCAGCGGATTCCAAATCAAGGTGGTTGGTGGGTTCGTCCATGAGCAGAAGATTGCCCGGGTTGACCATCAAACTGGCCAGCGCCACGCGAGCCTTCTCGCCTCCGGACAGCACACCGATCTTCTTGTCTACATCGTCGTTACTGAACAGGAACGTACCCAGAATCGTGCGAACACGAGTGATATCGTCAACGATGCTGTTGGCCCAAACCTCTTCAAACACCGTGCGACGCACGTCCAACTTTTCCGCCACATGCTGAGCGTAATACCCGACCTTCACGTTGTGCCCGAGGCCGAACGACCCTTCGCTCGCTGCGAGCTCACCGGCCACAATTTTGAGAAGTGTCGTCTTGCCGGCGCCGTTGGGGCCAATAATCGCGAGCTTGTCGCCACGATGCACGGTCAGGTCGGTTCCGGTGAAGACCGCCTTGTCCCCGTAAGCGTGCCCGAGCCCGTGTAGCGAAATAGAATCTACACCGGAGCGATCGCAGGGCGGGAAACGAAACGAAAGGCCGCGGTGCTCACCGAGTAGTTCGACGTCGTCCAATTTCTCCAGCGCCTTAACGCGACTCTGGACAGCTTTCGACTTGGTCGCCTGGGCACGGAAGCGGCGAATGAAACGCTCAGCCTGGTCGCGCTCGCGCGAAAGGTTCGTGGCCCGGCGTTCCAGAATCTCTCGTTCCTCGGCTCTTTGTCGAAGATAATCCTCGTAGTTGCCGTGATACAGACGCACGCCTTCGGGCTCGTACGATACGATTCGATTGACCTGCTCATTGAGAAAGTCTCGATCGTGGCAGATGAGCAGAAGCGCATTGGGATAGGTCCGCAGGAAATCGGCCAACCATCCCACCGTCGCAAGATCCAAGTGGTTGGTGGGCTCATCCAACATGAGAAGGTCTGGCTTCTGGAACAGCAGGCCGGCCAAAACGGCGCGCATTTTCCAGCCCCCGCTGAACTCCGCAAGATCGCGAGCTGCATCGGCAGTTGTGAACCCCAAGCCCGCCAGAATCGCGTGGGCCTCATGAGGCGACCAATTCGTGTCGAAATGAAGCAGGTCTTCGTGAATCGTCGATAGCTTCTCGGCGATCGCCATTTGCTCGGCGGGGTCGTCGGTCGCGTCGAGTTCAGCCTCCTCCACCAGCAACTGCTCTTCCAGCTCGACCCGGCCGGGCACGCTGGCAAGGACGGCGTCGAGCAGACTGCGACCGCCTTCGACGGTAATTTCCTGAGGTAGATAGCCGATCCGCGTGCTACGAGCCGCCCGGACGGTACCCGAATCGGCCTCCTGAACACCACCGAAAATACGCAGCAGCGACGATTTTCCGCTTCCGTTTCGACCAATCAGGCCAATCCGGTCTTCTTCACCAATACGCAAGTTGAGGTCCTCGAATATGGCACGGCCCCCAAAAGAGAGGCCCAATCCTTCAACGATGACCAATGACATCCGCGCTACTTAGAAACAGGGCGTTCCCGCTTCAACCATCGGAGGGTATACGAGCCAACTCGCGCAACGACGTGGCACCGCATCTGTAGTAGTCTGCGGCCCTGTGAAGGATCCTAGCGTAGTCGATTCATCCGCTTCTTCGAGATCATCCAGGCCCGCAGGCGCGCGCCATCGGCTGGCGATCGTCCTGTCGGGAGGCGGTGCACGGGGGGCCTACGAGGCAGGCGTACTCTCCTACCTATTCGAAGAAATTTACCCGCTGTTGGGTGATGATTTCGAGTTCGACATCGTCAGCGGGACCTCGGTCGGCGCGATTCATGCCGCTTACATCGCCGCCAGCCACGGGATGGCACCAGCCGAGCGCAGCAAAGGTCTCATCGAAACCTGGTCTTCGATGTCTTTTGAAACAGTTCTCAACATGAAATGGCGCCACCTTCTCGGGGTACCGTTGCGAGCCGCCGGCCTACTGCCCATGCGAAGAAGCTCCGGAACACCGGGACCGGACGGAGCCATGCAAGAGACCTTCGGCGGGCTTCTCGACATAGCCCCATTGGAAGGCCTTGTTCGAGCGCGCATCCCTTGGGAGCGGCTTGCAGCCAATCTGGATGCCGGCAGACCGGGGACGGTGTGTGTGGCTGCAACCGAGATTACCACCGGCATGATTCGGTTGTTCATGGCCGGGCATGGCGTGGACACGTCTCCTTGGGATTTCGACCCTCAGGTCAACGCGGTACACGTCAGCCTAACGCAGGAACACGTACGTGCTTCGGCAGCGATTCCCTTTCTGTTTCCTGCCGTGCGAGTTGGGGATTGTTTCTACGTAGACGGTGGCATTCGGCTCAACACCCCGTTGTCCCCCGCGATCCGCATGAAGGCCGACCGTGTTTTAGTCGTCGGCGTGAAACATAAAACTGGGCCAAGCGCGCCCGCGACTAAGCCATGCAACATCGAATCAATCGCCAAACCTGCCTTCTTGCTTGGCAAACTCCTAGACGCGATCCTACTTGACCCGATCGAAAACGAACTGCGCCAGCTCGACGTCATCAACGCACTCCTGGAAGGAGGCCGTGCGGCCTTCGGAACCGACTTCGAGGAGAAGCTTGCACCGTACATCCGCGCGAAACGTGGGATCGGCTACCGGTCGGTAGAAACACGAATCATCAACCCTAGCCGTGATCTCGGAACAATCGCCGCCGAGTCTCAGCGCGAGTCACGGAACACTGGCAAGGGCCTCGTCTCTTCGCTGATCACCCGAACGGCGTCGATGGGAACCCCTTACGACGAAGCCGATTTTTTGTCGTACGTATACTTCGACAACTCGTACACCCAGCGTTTGATCGAACTCGGACGCGAGGATGCGCGCGCCGACCACGATGCGATCCTAGAGCTGTTGATCACGTGAAGAGCCCGTCGCTTGTGTTTCTCCGATTGATCCTTTTGGCTTTTGCGACAGCGGCGATCGTTTTACGGACTCCATCCATGTTCAGCGGCGACGTCGGATTCTGGGCGGAAGAAGGGCGTGTGTACTTCCAATACGCATGGCAGCATGGGTTTTGGGCGAGTTTATTCGCACCACACCAAGGGTATTTTGCACTTCTACCCAATGTTGCTACCGCGATCGCAACCACTATCCCTTTAGAACTTGCTCCAAGCTTCACGGTGGCTTTCGCCGCCGGCGCCCAAATCCTCGTCGTTGCGATTGTTGTATTTGGTCGCGCGAAGCTCTTCGAATCACCTGGCCGCAGGCTTCTTGCGGTTGCGATCGTCCTGTTCGCGGCGCGCACCGATGAGATTTGGTTCAACACAATCACAAGCCAGTTTCACCTATCGTTGGCTGCAGCCCTCATTCTACTTGAGCCAACCACGGCTGTGGGCCGCGCGCGCCAGATTTCAATGCGCGCAATCCTTGTACTCGCCGGCTTGACTGGCCCGGCCGCAGCGTCGCTAGCCCCCGCGTTTGCATGCTCGGCCTGGGCCACGCGCGATCGTGAACGCTCATGCAAGCCGCAGTTCTTTTCGTATGCGTCGGAATTCAGCTGGCAATGATGCTTGACGCTACCGGCTCAACCGGAGCTGGTTCTCGGACAGCGGGTCTCGACGTCACCACGTTCGCCTCGATCGCTGGGCTCCGGACGATGGTGTTTCCTTTCTTTGGAATGGACGCAGCGCGAAGCGCGATCAAAATGCTTGAACGCGCATACTACGCTGGCGATTCGACCTGGCTTGCCGTGGGGCTGGGCAGCCTAGGAATTGAGTTCCTTGTCGTCGCCGGTCTAGCGGCCGGGGGCAAGATAGCGAAGGTGGCGCGCGAGCGTTGGTCGCTTGCCGGTGCAGCCGTAACTCTGATTGCGATTAGCATTACTGGAGCAACGGGAACGGATCCGGAGTAAGCGGGTGTTCATCAGGCCGGAAATGTCCCCGCGTTACTTCTATGCTCCAATCGCGCTTCTTGGCTTGTTGGTGCTCGACAATCTACGCTTCGATGCGCGATGGCTCACGAGAATTCGGTTCGTCGTCGGGAGCCTTCTACTGTTTGGATTGTTGTCGGTCGGCGCTCGGCATTGGACTAGAGTGCATGCGCCAGGCCCCAACTGGCATGCGCAGGTCGCCCAATGGCGGAGTGACCCAAGTCGCCCACTGGCTATCCGTCCAAACGGCTGGAAGGTTCGGCTGCATCCGAGGGAAGTGACGAGAGCGGGGGCGCATCCCCAGAAAGCGCCCAACAAGACGCCCGGCGCAAAAACGAAATAGTACCGATGAAAGAAACGGGCCCGGCGCTTGCGGGTCATATCCGCAGCGTCGGGTCCCGGCCGCTCTTTTTCGCCTTGCACGAAGCGGCTTTCATATGGCCGCCACGGTAGGACGACCGTTCGTGGATGCTGTTGCCTTGACCCGCATGCGAGAGACCAAGACGTCTGCTATCCGGCGACGAACTTACGCCTGCAGTACACGGGCTGTCAAGAGAAATTTACGTGCGAAAAGCTCAACTACCGCGTCTCAAACCGACGCCGCCTCGAACGCGCTGACACGTACGGGAACCCCGGTAAGCACGCCGTTTCCAACAAGCCCCTCCAGCGTAGTTTCATCGGTCAGGTCGTTCATTGAAACGCCCGGGCGACGAGCCGCAACCGACATGCGGGTTCCCGGACGTCCGTGACCGAAGCCATGAGGCATACTTACAACTCCGGGCATCATTTCATCGCTAATACGTAATTGAATTTCGACAGCGCCGACGCGGCTTTCCACACGCACCATGAGTCCGTGTTTCAAACCGAGGCGACCGGCGTCATCGGGGTTCATCGTCAACGTGCAGCGTTCTTCGCCCTTCATAAGAGTGGGACAGTTGTGCATCCAAGAGTTGTTAGAGCGCAATTGGCGCCGACCGATCATCAAGAAACCGTTGTCGCCATCGCGACCCATCGTGATCGCCGCGCTACCGATGCGATCGAGTGCAAGATCGGCGGCCAAGCGGGCGAGTTCACTATCGATCTCTGTGTGCGCCAAGTGAACCTTGCCGCCTTCGTGACATACATTGCGTGCAACGCCGTCGGGTTTCAGATCGCCGAGATCAATGCCGGAAGGATTGGCGAGAAGATCGTCCATCGTCACGTCATAGGGACCAGCTTCGAGCATCATCTCGATAATCTTCGTCGGTGAAGCAGCGAAAGTCGCTGCCGTTGGGTTGGGCTGCGGCTCCCCGCCGCCTGCCACCAAATCGGCGTTCCGCAACTCGACCAGCTTCGCACTGAGGCGACCCAATATTTCGAATTCCGACAAGCTCTCCGAAGCGGGCTCGAACAGCGGCAGGCAAAACTTCGTGGTGTCGTGAACCGCCAGCTTGTGAAACACGATGCTGTACTGAGGATTCTCGAACGAATGCCGCGGAGGCAAAATTACGTCAGCGTGCCGCGTAGTTTCATTGAGTGCTGGATCCACACTGACCATAAAGTCGAGTGACGCCAGCGCAGCATCGAGACGGTTACCGTTGGGCGTCGACAAGACAGGGTTACCTGCAACGGTCACTAGTGCGTGGATCTGACCTGCGCCATCGGTTTCAATTTCCTCAGCCAAGCACGCTGTCGGCAACTCGCCGCCGAACTCGGGCAGCGACCTGACCCTGGAATTCCAACGTTTGTAGTGGCCACGACTAGCGCCGCCAACCGCGGCATGCGGCCACATCACCCCTCCGGGAGAGTCCAGACGGCCGCAAACGATATTCAGGACTTCACCCAGATAGTTCGCAAGTGTTCCGTAGTCTTGCACGCAGGTCCCAATGCGTAGGTAGCAGGCGGCGCTCGGCGCGCCTGCGAACTCGCGAGCCAAGCGCCGAATGTCGTCGGCACCGACTCCGCTGGCACCGGCAACAACCTCGGGTGCAAACGGCGCGACAAGTTCCCGCACGTGTTCAAGCCCTTGAACTTGTTCACCCAACCGACCGAGATCGACAAGCCCCTCGGTGAAAATCGTGTGGAGCATTCCGAGTAGAAAATGAGGATCGCCACCCGGGCGAATGAACACGTGTTCCGTCGCCACATCGGCAGTTTCAGAACGCCTCGGGTCTACAACCACCATACGCCCACCGCGCTCCTTGAGTTCACGAATGCGACGTCGCATTCCAGGGGCGGTCATCAGACTTCCGTTCGAGACCATCGGATTCGCCCCGAGCACGAGGAAGTAGTCGGTGCGGTCAATGTCAGGCACAGGGATCGCCAGCTGTCCGCCATATAGCAGGTAACAGGCCAGCATCTTCGGGAATTGATCGACCGTTGATGCACTAAATCGGTTGTGCGAACCGAGAAGCCGCAGGAAGGGAGCAAGCGCAAGCAGGCTCATCAAATTGTGAGCGTTGGGATTGCCAGCATAGCTGCCCACTGAGTCCAAGCCGTGCGCAGACGCGGTGCCATGAATTCCCCGAGCCGCAGCATCAATGCCTTCATCCCAAGAGACTTCGCTCCAAGTTTCGCCGGCCCGGACCATCGGCCGCCGGATCCGATCTGGGTCTTCCCAAAGATCCTTCAACCCAGTGGCTTTCGGGCAAATGTAGCCTTGAGAGAGAGGATCTGCCGCATCGCCTCGAATCGAGCCCACCTGGCCGTCATCGACGTCGATCAGAATTCCGCAGTGAGCTTCGCAAAGATTACAGGTCCGGTGGTGGGTAGACATCGGGCGAGTCTTCCATGGCGCGTCTTCCGAGGGAAGACCTGCCACGCCACGCTGACGCACCGGCATTTGCAGGACCGTCCGCCCTTTGCTCTTCTCCCAGTGTGGCTAACTCCGTAACCGATGGCATCCGCGTTGAGGTCGAATCCTTCTACATTCCCGAACAATCTGATCCGGCAGACGATCGTTACGTGTTCGCCTACCGGATTCGCATCAGCAACGAGTCAGACGACGTCGTGCAATTGGTCCGTCGGCACTGGGTCATCACCGATGGCGACGGCAGCACTCGCGAGGTGGATGGCGAGGGGGTGGTCGGAGAACAACCCGTTCTGGATTGCGGCGAAACCCACGAGTACATGAGCGGCGCGGTTCTTCGCGGGCCCGTAGGGAAAATGACCGGCAGCTACGAAATGCACCGCGCCGACGGCTCGATGTTCGACGCCGCTATCCCGGCCTTTGAATTGAACATGCCGCGAACGCTTCACTAAAAAACGCGCCGATCACCGGACTCGCCCTAACGCATCGTTACGAATTCCTCAGCGGTCGAAGGATGAATTCCTACGGTTGCGTCGAAATCGGCCTTGGTGGCTCCCATCTTCACGGCGACGGCAAACCCCTGAATGATCTCCCCCGCGTCGTGGCCAACAAGGTGGCATCCCAGTACTCGATCATCCTTAATTCGAACGATCATCTTCATCGTCGTCGGCTGACGGCGACCACTGAGCATGTGGAGTAGTGGATTAAACGACGACTTGTACACCCTGACGTCGTCGTCGCCGTACTGTTCCCGGGCCTCTTCTTCGGTCAACCCGACCGTGCCTATCGGTGGATCCGAAAACACGGCGGTCGGGATGGTCGTGTAGTCCATGTGCGTATCCAAGCCGCCCCAAACCCGATCAGCGATCGCGCGCCCGGCTTGAATGGCCACAGGCGTCAGCATGGCTCGACCCGTGACATCGCCAACGGCTAGGATCGTTTCGACTTTGGTATTGCCGTCTTCATCACAAACAACCGATCCGTCGCGTCCAAGTTCGACCCCGACCTCAGCCAGGCCCAACGTTTCAGTATTCGGGATTCGCCCAGTTGCATACAAAAGCGCGTCGTCCACATCGAGTTGCCAATCGCCGTTTCCACCGGTCAAATTCAATGTGATTCCATCACCTTGCTTTTGAATTCCACGCACCGAGGTTTCGGTGTGAACCTGGATGCCCGAACCACGAAGCCCTTCGAGCAAAGCGACGCGGATATCACCGTCGAAGCCGCGAAGCGGGAGATCTTTGCGAATGATCAAGTGAACTTCAGAGCCGAGCCCTTCGCAGATTCCGGCAAGTTCTACTGCGATGTAACCACCACCGACGATGGCAACCCGTTCAGGCAATGTGGTGCGTTCGAAGAAACCGTCACTGGTCATCGCGTGTTCGATACCATCGACTTTTGGCACTTGGGGACGCGCGCCAGTCGCGACCAAAATCCTCGTGCACGAGATACGGCGACCATCAACCTCGATGGCGTCGGGCGCGACCACACGTGGAGAGCCACGCAATAATTCGACCCCAGCCTCCTTGAGAAGACGTTCATGCGTACGTTCGAGATTGAGCACGGCCTCATTTCGGGTTCGGACGAATTCTGCGAACCGATGCCCTCGGTTATCGACGAGCCAACCGTACCCTTCAGCGTCAGCCAGCGACCGCCCTAAATCGGCCGCGTAAACCATCAACTTTTTCGGGATGCAGCCACGGATCACACAGGTCCCGCCAACCCGATCGTTTTCGAGAATTGCCACGCGCATCCCGTAAGAAGCGGCACGCTTCGCCGTCGCGAGACCACCACTGCCAGCCCCAAGAACGACCAGATCATAATCTTTGTCAGCCATGCGGTTGTTGCTAGGTCGGATCTGTTGCCGGGTACAATCGAACGGAAGTTCGACCCGTTTGTGTAACCGTGCGCGGTCGCCATCGTGCCACCATTATGAACCTGCACCCACGCCTTCTACTTACCCCCTGCCTCGCCATTGTCTGCATCCTCGGAACAGACGTCGCAGCGGCCCAAACCCCAACCAACGACTTGCTCAGCCACGCGCGGTGGCAAGCCGTTCTCGTGGAGCATGTCCGGGACGGCCGGGTTGACTACAACGCCTTGGCTCGCCGTCCTGATCCGTTGCGTGGGTACCTCGCGTCGCTCGTGGCCGTTGATCCGGCCCAATTCGCCGCCCTGCCCAAGCCCGACCGCCTGGCGTTCTGGGTCAACGCCTACAACGCCTGGACAGTTGATCTAGTCCTGCGCAACAGCCCGCTTGAAAGCATCCGCGACATCGTGCCCTTGTGGAAGAGAGCGCTGGGTAATTCCGCCTTCAGCCTGCCGTTCATCCCGTTGGGCCAGCTTGATCCTCGTGGTGCGCGCAGCGAGCCTCTGTCTCTCGACGACATCGAGCACGGCATCATCCGGCCACTGTTCGGCGAACCTCGAGCTCATTTCGCCCTGGTATGCGCGTCGGTTAGTTGCCCTGAGTTGCGCTCTGAGGCTTGGACTGGAGCCATGCTCGAAGCTCAGTTGGAAGACGCTGGCCGCCGACTGCTCGGTGACAAGACCAAGAACCGCTACGTCCCCGATACTCACGTTCTCCAGCTGTCATCGATTTTCATGTGGTTTAGAGAGGATTTCGAGAGCGCCGGAGGCCTCGTTACTTTCGCCGCCCGCTATTTGCCAGAAGCCGACCAAGTGTTGTTGCGGGCCCAAAACGACCCCCCGAACATCGAGTTTTTGCCCTACGACTGGTCTCTCAACGCGCGTTAGCAGCGGTCAAGCACCATCAGCCGGGCTTCCAAGCTTTTGAAAAGTAAGGACTTTAAATGTATTCTCAATTCTAGGAAAGGAATTGAGTGGCCTGACGCCGTTGGGGTGGAAGCCCGAGTTGGGCCCCACCCCTCCGGGCGCCCGGTTGCGCCGTAAGGAGGCGTGACGCGACCTAAGAGTGCCGAGGACGCAGCCCGCAGCCAAGGCACAACTCATCATTTTTGAGCCCGATCACCGCATTCCGCGGATTTTCCTGTCAGTTGAAATGAGAAGAGTGCCATCTCGGGCCTACCCGAAACCCCTGCCAGAGGGTGGCTCTGCGCAAACCCTCGAAAAACAAGGGGAAACGAGACTGCCGCAGGATCCCCTTAGAAACACGGTGATTGTGTCTGCGGCTCCCTGTAACCCATCGGAAAATATAGCTTTTGGTCAACTTCAGAAGCCACGGTAGTGTTCCGAGAACGGCGGTTTCGCGCAGATGACCGGCACTGCTATGCAGCTTCATGCGAGCAATCCCGAATCCCCGCGTGGCAACCGTCATCCGCGATTACTTTGCAGCCCTGAGTGGCCGCAATTTCGCCACCTGGTCAATCCTGTTCGCCGACGACTGTGTCGTCCACGAACCGGCGGGCACCTTGGCTGCCGAGGGCCGTGCGCAGCTTGAGGAAGTCTGGCAGATCTTTGCCGGACCTTTCGAAACATTAACCATCGCCGAAGACGACACCTTCTACGGCGGCTCTGGCGCTGCGGTTCACTGGAGCGCCACGGCCGTAGGTAACGACGGCACAGAAGCCGAATTCGAAGGCATCACGGTTTTCGAAATCGACGACGATTCGAAAATCACGACTCTCGTCAGCTACTGGGATCCCGCCGATGTTTTGATTCGTTTGGCGGGCGGTTTGCCCGAGGAAGACACCGAGTATCTGGACGCTTAGTCAGCTGACAAGCGTCGACATGCGTTGAAGAGAACCGATCCCGTTTCAAGACGCGCGGCGTCGGCGACGTTGGGGCACGTAAGCTTCGCAAAGATCATTGAAGCCACACCATCCGCAAAGCGGACTGGTCTGCGGCGGGAAAACCGTCGCTGTTTCAGCTACCGCGATCCGCGCAACCAAGCGACGTTCAATATCGCCACACTCATCTCGATGGATGCGGCGAAATAGACGCTTTCCGCTGCGTAGATACTCAAGCACAAGTTCCAGTTCGTCGACTTCGCCCGAGTCGGGGTCGGCAAACATCGCCACCGCATAGGCCTCTAGCTGCTCGGCGTCCTTGCCCTCGAAGCGTGGCGGCGTGCGGGCGCCGGTCTTGTAGTCGATGATGTGCAGGCAGCCGCTTTCGTCACGGGCTAGACGATCGATGAAACCCTGAAACGCAAAACGCTTTCCCAATACGATCTTGAAGTGTTTCTCGACCGCGACCGTCGTCAGCGGATCGGCAACGAATCGGGTACGATGAAAGTCGGCCACGATATCAGCGCCGAGACGACGATAGTGTTCAGGATCCATCCCTTCGCGAATCACTCGAACCGGCGCGGTCGATTGTGCGCGTTCCGCGTCCCAAAGCGCACAATATTGGCGCACCGCATGTTCAGCATTTGGCGAGCGGCCGGCCGCTCTTTCGCCATGCAACCACTCGATCACCGAATGAACCTGCTGGCCCATGAACGCTTCAATGGAACGGAAGCCTTCCTTCACGCCATCAACGTAACGGTAACGGTAACGCCGTGCGCATTGGTCGAAGGTCGTGACTCGCGAATAACTATAGGTGTCTGCGGCTGCCATTTGTTCTGCGTCCTTCGCCTCAGTGACGTTTCAGTGACCTTTCTTAACCCTTCAGTGACCCTTGCCGCACAGAACCGCGAACGCTCCTACGCCCGCCGCAGTGCCGAAAACTACGACCACGTCCCCCTCAACCAAGATTCGCACCCCCACTGCGCTGGCATCCAGTCGCCCGTTGGCGTCAATCAAGCCCACGGCAACCACCGTGCTGGAGCCCGCCGTCTGTCGCGCGTCTAGGCGCTGTCCCAACAAACGTGAGCCCGCTGTGACTTCGATCTCTGCCACAGTGACATGCTCTTTGCCCGGGCCGGTTACGAGGTCATCGACGTCGACCAACGCCGGGTTCAACGCCAGCTCAACCATCCGCGATGCGCTAAGCGCAAATGGCGCAACCACGCGGGCCGCACCCGCGTTGCGCAAGCGACGTTCGCCACCATCAGTCTCGCAACGAGCTACGATGAATAGCTTGGGGTTTAACTCTTTGGCGGTCAGCGTCACGTAAACGTTGTCAGCGTCGGATGACAACGCCGCGAACAAGCCACGAGCGTGACCGATGCGCGCTTCACTCAATACCGATTCCTTGGTGGCGTCATCACGAATCGCGACCACGTCATCGGGGACATCGCCCAGCAGATCAATCACGACGAAACGTTCCCCACGAGAGAGAAGTTCTGCTGAGACTCGCTTTCCGAAACGGCCGTAGCCACAAATGATGTAGTGGTTCTTCAAATCCCGCAGCACTCTAACTCTCCTGCGACGCCCGAGCGCCTCTTCAAACTCACCTTCGAAGATAACCCGCACCCACATCCCGGCCAGACCGAAGACAAGGACAATGCCAAGTACAATGAGCAGCACCGTGAATGCACGTCCGGCCGAGTCCAAGGGAAAGACCTCACCATAGCCGACTGTGGACAAGGTGATGATCGTCATGAAGAACGCATCACCCCACGACGCACCCGAAAGCACTCGATAGCCGATCCCACCAAACGCTGTGACTGCTGCCAACAGCCCCAGTGTCAGAAATAAACGGTTCGCTTGAAACACTACGAAGCTCTCCGAATTCGATAAACCACGGTCGCTGCCGCCACCGCTTCACCGTCTGCGGTTGTGACTTCAACGTCCTGAGTAAACGCCTCTCCTACCGCCGAAAGACAACGCGCATCCAACCGTAAATCGGTGGTCGCCGGCCGCGCAAAAAGCATAGAGATAGACAGGGTCGCCCCTCCAGCAAAAGGTTCCGGGTCAAGAACCGCCTTTGCCGCCAGCGCAGCACAAGTATCAATTGCCCCTAGCATTGGACCTTCATGGAGTCTGCCATCAGCCGCGCGGTTTCCAAAAAGCGGCAAGCTCATTGCCGCTCCGTCGCTGGCGTAGTGAGTCACGCGAGCACCCAACCCGTGCGTGTACGGTGAGAAATCCAGGCTCGGCACATCCACACCTTGTTCGTACCATTGCGGCGATCGGCGCGCACGCACCCCTTCGCGCAACACCCCGGCTTCCTCGCCCCTGTGCATCCACCAAACCGCCGCAAGCGAGGCCGCACGAGAACCGTTTGAACCAAACACTTCGGACTCCACATGAACGGCATCTCGCCCTCGCGCAACAACCCGGCCGCGTGCCTCAAGGTTTTCTTCGCGTAGCGCACGTTCGTAGCGAATAGAAAGAGACAACGGACGCGCCAGCCCAACATCGCCACGTTCGCTTACCTGGGCAGCGGCTTCGGCAGCTGCCAACGCCAATGAGCCGACGACACCCCCGTGTACAAACCCAAGCGTATTAGCGTGAGGAGGCTCAATTTGTAGCCCAAGGTGCTCCGGGCGTTGGAGTTCCCTTACACCCAAGTGCCGGGCGAACTCCGCGCCCACGAGGCCTTGCGATAACTCTGTTTTGGGCGGCGGCATCCGCGATCAATCGAACCAACGCTCGCCAAGGTAAAGATACATCATCGCAAAGGTCAGACACGGCACCGCGGAAATTTGCCAAAGAACCGCGCCTCCAGCTGCCCCTGCACCGTAACCATCGGGACTCCAGAGCAATACGACCGATGCCAGAAGCGCTGCAAACCAAACCATGCCGACTCTGCGAGCCCAGTCGCGCTTGCGCCACAAGCCCAGGCCGACCACCGCGTAGAACACAGCAAACAGCGCAGACCAGGCCACACTTGTTTCTCCGGCTCTGGCCCCAAGTACGAAATGGGCGGTAGCAGAAGGAAGGCCGCCGAGCGCGTGCCACAACTCAAGCGGCGCGATTACAGTTGCCGCCACGACGAGCGCGATCACGAAACGAGGGCGCCCGGCGATCAGACGGGGTCCGCGCTTTTTGCGCCCCTGCGTGCTCACACTACGTCTTTCCGATCTAGGATCTCGACTCGAAGCGGCGTCGAAGCCGAGCGAAGATGGAGATCGCGTTGCGGGAAGGCGATCTCAACGCCCGCGTCTCTAAACTTGCGATCGACCGCCATGTGAAGAGCGTGTTGCGACTGCCATAGACTATCCAGGCCGTTGATGAAGCACCGTAAGTTGAACGTCAACGCGTTGTCGCCAAACTCATCGAACAAGACACTCGGTCTTGGCTCCTTGAGGACGAAATCGCATTCTGCGGCGACCTCGTACAGAAGTTTTTCAGCCAGGTCAGTGTCGGATCCGTAGGCGACGCCAACAACAACTTTAAGACGGACCATCGGATCAGACAGAGTCCAATTGATCAGCTGTCCGGTAATGAATTCTTTGTTCGGGACAACAAGTTCCTTGCGATCCCAATCCAACAAGGTCGTCGCCCGAATACGAATACGTGTAACGGTACCGGTAACATCGCCAAGCGTAACCGTATCGCCAACCCGAATCGGGCGTTCGAAAAGAATGATGAGGCCCGAAACAAAATTCGCGAAAATTTCTTGAAGACCGAAGCCAAGCCCCACGGTCATCGCTGCAACAAGCCATTGAACGTTCGCCCAACGAAGCCCCAACGTCCCGAACGTCAGCACCGCTCCGATCGTTGCGATCAAATATCGCGCGATTGACGTAACAGCGTAGCGAACACCGGGCGCCATACTTGTATTGGGCAATACCGCGAGTTCGAGAAACCCCGGTAAGTTGCGTGTCGCAGCGATGGTAAACCCGAGCACGATGACCGCCGCTGCGAGATCGCCAAGCGTTACCGACAAGTGATCGGGCTGCCCTGCCCGATCACGCATGGCAACGTCGACACTAGGCAGGCCAGGAGGCGTCAACGACGGCCCTGCGTCACCACCGACCCGCCAAACCTCAACGGTATCCAACACACGTAGTGCTGGCAGCACATCAGTCCAGACGAACCAAAGCCCGACTACGAGCGCGACTCCGAGTGCGCTGCGGACGAGTTGTCGCGTCTGCGTTCCGACGATCGAAATGTCGAGTGTTTCTTCGACGACAAAACCGGCTTCACCACCACCAGATGAAGTTTCCGCTTTTCCCTGGGTTGAGCGCCGTTCTTCGGCCGTCTTGCGCAAGAGACGGCCGCGAGCCAAAGCCAACCACCGAAGCGCGACTCCGTTGGCGAAGGCAAGCAACGCAAATAGTACGATCGTGTCCTGGATGCGGCCGGCCAGGTCTCGCGTTGTGAAATAGAACCCAGCGATGGCTCCCAGAGCCAGTAAAGCAGGGACCAACGGCGCTAGTGTCCCCGCATGCTGGGCCAGCCGTCGTGACCACGCGGCCGCGGCTCTGCGCGTCGCCGCCTGCGCTAACGCGGTAGTTGGAGCGAGACCGCGCCGCAGCGCAATCGCAAACCCGACCAAAGCCGTAACGTAGCAGGCACGACCAAGGGAGTTACTCCAGGCCTCAACACTGTGGCCATCCAGTATCGACGCCACCAGCAGCAGCGGAAACCCGACGACCATGGCACTGGTAAACGTCAGCCGTCCGGCAGCCAACGCTTTGCCCGGCCATCCAAAAAAAGAACACGCGATAGCGCCTGGCGCGAGGAATTGACGCGTCAGCTCCAATGAAAAACCGACGATCGACGTAAACCATAAGCCGTGGCTAAGCGCCCGCGCGTATTCGTCGCCGGGGCCCGCACCTGTGGCCAAAACCCATGCTAGCCCACACATCAGTGCAGGCCATGCCGACGCGGCAATCGCGGTCGCACCCAGCGCCCAAAACGCGCCGAGAATAGGACCGCCAAAATCTTTGCCTCGCGCACCTGAGACGTGCCGAGAAAAACGCGAAAGGCGGCCCCGGTAGACCAAAAGAAGAAGAACCCCGAGCGTAACAGAGGCCGCCGACCCGGAGTGAGTCCACGCAACCCGTACGAATGTATCGCCTGCTGCGGACAAGTTCCCGGGGGCCAAAAGCCACCCGCACGCAGCTGCGTAGGCTCCAATGTCGAATAGCGGAGCGAGCGATGTGCTACGAATCCATAGAACATGCTCATCAATGTAGTCGCGGTAGGCGATCGTTGACGAAACGAGTTCTCGTTCAGCGGCGTCAAGATGAACAAGCGCAGTCAGGTACGCTTCTTGGTCAGAAAGCGACGCATCCAACAGCGAACGCTGCCGGGCCAACAGAACTCGGGATCCGGTTTCGAGCGAGCGCTGCTGGTCTTCGGTTTCCGCCGATTGAGCAATTTCACGAACGCGGCGGTCGATGTCGTAAAGAGCACTGCGCGATTCCTCGAGGTCGAACAACTCGAGTTGCAACTCGACCAACAACGCCTCATTCGCGCGAATCGCTGCACGCCGTCGTTCCACGTCAGGAAGATCGGCGCGCTGCTTGCGGAGCAACAAACCGATTGTATCGCCAAAACCAACTGCGCGCGCCCGCTCCCGCACTACCTCAAAAGACGCAGCAAGTTTGGATAAACGGCCACTGGTCTCCGCTGCGGAGAGCTCCACTGCCTCGATGCGGGTCGTCAGCCCCGAGGTCCCGGTTCTAGCGTCAGCGATTTCAAAATTTCGCTCAGCGATAGGCGCCAGTATCGGCTCAGAGACAACCCACGCCTGAGACTCGGCGCGCACCTCGTCTAGGATGCGCATCGCATCCGCATTGCGCTGGCTACCCAAAGTGGCCTGCAATTTTCTTAGTTGGATTTCGAAGAACGTCTCTTCGCGAAAATAGAGGTCGCGACGTAACGTGGCCAATTCGCGTCGAAGGTCGAAACTGTCGAGTTCCGCCTGCGTAACGCTGACCTCAAGTTCAAGAGCCTGGCGACGCGCACCAGCCAACGCATACTCCGCACGAACCAAAACGGGCGCATCGACCGACGGTGCGCCCGACAATGAAAGCTCGGTTTCGTTCAAGGCGACACGAACTTCGGCGAGAGTTTTGGGCAGCCGCAATCTCCCGTCAGCGATCTCCGCAAGCTCGCGCTGCTGTTCGGCAAGGCCCGCCCGGGTTGCTCCCAGTCCAAGCTCCGCACGTGCAGTTTCTTCGCGAAGTCGCTCTAGGGACACACCGTTGGGAAGCTCTTCGTGAGGATCGCCAAGGTCGGTTGCCACACGCTTACGTGTTTCTTCAATCAGCGCCGGAGTCTTAGCGCGCAGATCGGCAAGCTCCTGTAGGCGACCGTATAACTCGGCGGCACGCACACCTTGAGCGCGCGCGTCGTGGAGAGCGGCTTGGGCCGCCTCTTCACCTCCAGCAATTTCAATGCGAGCAGCTAGATCGTCAAGAACAGCAGTCGGCACAACCGGTGCCGGTGCGATCGACGGTGCGGGAAGAATTGAACCTGCAGCCGCAGCAACCCACGGCGCCGTGCCGACCACGGCCCACAGCAAGGCCGACAGGGTCAGGAATCGAAACGAAGACAAGAGCACAGAGTGCGGCATCCTGTCGTGAATGCCATCAGGCCGACGCCGAGACCAACGCATCGACGCTGAACGTCGCGTTTCGGTTCGCGCGCAAATCTTTGTCGTGCGCCAAAGGGCGACGTTCCCCGCGCGTGAGAACGTCGCGAGACTCAGCTTGCCGGCGTGTAGCGCACCCGCATCTCCTTTACCCCGTTGATAAAATTGGAACGCAGACGTCGCGGCTCACCGACGAGCTCCATATCTGGGACACGGGTAATGAGTTGGGAGAACACCGAACGCAGCTGCAGCCGCGCCAAGTGGGCACCGAGGCAAAAATGTTGGCCAATACCGAAGGCAACGTGGTCGCGCGCGTTCGCCCTCAGGATGTCAAAGCGGTCGGGATCTTCGAAAACAGCATCGTCCCGGTTGCCACCAGAATACCAAAGGATCACTTTTTCGCCCGCTTTCAGCGACTTGCCCCCGAGCTCAGTATCTTCGGTCACAGTTCGCCGGAAGTGATGCACCGCAGGATCGAACCGCAGCATTTCTTCAATCGCATTTGGCAACAACGACAAATCCTGGCGAATCGCCTCGCGCTGATCGGGGTGTTCGATCAGACGGCGCATGCCATTCGTGGTCACGGTTCGAGTCGTTTCGTTGCCGGCCACCATCAACATGATCACGAACGCGCCAAACCGCAGGTCATCCATAACCCGCCCTTCGGGGCTCGAATTCACCAGCAGCGAGGCCAGGTCATCAGAGGGATTTTTTCGCTTGTCTTCAGCCAGCTTCGCAGCGTATGCAAAAATTTCGGCGAATACCGCGTCCGAAGTTTCTTCACCCAAGACCTCGGGATCGTCAACAGAAACGAGTCGGTTGGCAACGTCGTAAACGTATCGCCGTTCCGAATCAGGGATCCCGAACATTTCACAAATCAATGTCATCGGGAGTAAGGCGGCGACGTCCTCCACGAACTCACACTCGCCGCGCGTCACTATCGCATCTACAACCTCACGCGCGGTGATTTCCGCGTACTCTTCAAAGCGCTTTACGCCACGTGGAAGGAAGCGTTTATTCACCAGATTTCGATATTCGTTATGACGGGGGGGATCCATGTTGATCATGATTTCTCGGATGAAGACCATGATCTCCGGATCCAAATCCATGATGTTCGTCCCCTCGCAAGACGTGAACAGCGCTGGCGTGCGCGACACATAGGCGATGTCGGCGTGGCGGGTGACCGACCAATAGCCGGTGTGGTCAGCCGCAGGCTCGTGCCAGTGCACTGGGTCTTCGCTCCGCAGCTTGGCCAGAACGTCCAGCGGCGGGGAACTGCGGTAAAGATCCAGATCCATCAAATCGATTGAATCGAACGGGGTTTGAGTGTCAGCGGCTACGTCCATGTCAGATCCTCCAGGAAGCTCTTGATCTAACAAAGACCAATCGAGATAGCCAAACAAACGATCGTTTGGGAACTTATCTTATTGATTTTCCTTGGAGCACCGTGGGCATCCCGCTAGGTTCCCCGGGCAGCCTAGGCCCCGATTTGTACGGGGAGCACCGGCAAACAGCCCGTTTCACCGCGGTGCGGGGCAAACCACCATTCCCCCAATCAGTTCCAAGGAGCCGAAATCATGACCGAGCGTAAGGCATCTGACCTGTTCGTGGCCTGTCTTGAGGCCGAAGGCGTCGAATACATTTTCGGTGTCCCCGGCGAAGAAAACGCCGACATCATGATCTCGCTAGACGCCACCGACAAGGTGCGCTTCGTGTTGACCCGTCACGAGCAGGGCGCGGCCTTCATGGCCGACGTCTACGGCCGCCTCACGGGTCGCGCCGGGGTTTGCCTAGGGACGCTCGGCCCCGGCGCGACCAACCTGGTGACCGGAGTTGCCGATGCCAACATGGACCGCGCCCCCTGCGTGGTGCTAACCGGCCAGGCCGACACGAACCGCCTCCACAAAGAGAGTCACCAGGCCATGGATGTCGTCGGCATGTTCAAGCCGATCACCAAGTGGGCCTGGTCGATCGCCAACGCCGAAAACATCCCCGAGGTCATCCACAAAGCGTTCCGACTCGCTGAAGAAGAAAAGCCCGGTGCCTGTCACATTGAGCTTCCCGAGAATATCGCCGAGCACACAGCCAAAGCTCAACCGATGACCCGCAACCGTCTGCGACGACCGGTAGCGGACGACAAAATTGCAGACCGCGCTTTCGAACAAATCCGTCTTGCCAAGAGCCCGATCGTGCTCGCCGGTAACGGTGCAATTCGCAAACGCGCGTCGAAGCAGTTGCGTCGACTGGCCGAACTTACCGGCTTAGGCGTCGCCAGCACCTTCATGGGCAAGGGGGCAGTTTCTCGGCATGATCCCCACTGCCTGTTCACGGTTGGCCTACAAAGCCGCGATGTCATTTCTTGTGCGATCGACGCTGCTGATTTGGTGATCACGGTTGGCTATGATGCTGTCGAATATCTACCCGAGTTCTGGAATCCGCAGGCCGATAAGACCGTAATTCATCTCGATTTCGACGAAGCCGAGAGCGACCACCACTACCAACCGACCGTCGAAATGGTGGGCGACATCGCCCACTCGTTGTGGATGCTCTGCGAACGATTTGAAGCGCTCACAGACAAGCCGACCTACGATTTCACGCGCCAAGCTCGTGCGCGCCTCGAGATGCAGGAAGATCTCGCGACTCATTCGGCCGACGACACTGAAGGCAGCATTCGGCCGCAAAAGGCGCTCTGGGATTTGCGTGAAGCCCTTGGCCCCGATGACATCGTTCTTTCTGACGTCGGGGCTCACAAGATGTGGATTGCACGACACTATCATTGCGAAACACCGGGCACCTGCCTGATGAGCAACGGCTTCTGTTCGATGGGATTCGCGTTGCCGGGCGCGATCGCCGCCAAGCTGGTCTATCCGGAACGAAACATCGTGGCCGTGTGCGGAGACGGCGGTTTCCTGATGAATGTACAAGAGATGGAGACAGCAAAGCGGCTGGAAACCGACATCGTCGTCATGGTTTGGGAAGACCAGGAGTACGGACTGATCGCTTGGAAACAGTGGAATACGTTCGGCCGCCATACGGATTTGTCATTCGCCAATCCCGATTTCGCGCTTTTGGCCAAGGCATTCCAATGGAACTATTTTCACACCGACAAGTCTCGCGATCTGCGGGCCACACTAGATGCCGCGCTCGCGGCATCCGGCCCCTCACTGGTCGTGATCCCGATAGACTATCGCGAAAACCGAAAGCTGTCCGAACGCCTCGGCAACCTGCAATGTTCGATCTAGCCGCCCGTCGAAGTGGAGAAACCCATGCTTGAGTCTTACCCGTTCTGGCTGGCAGGCCGCGCTGAAAAGCCCAACACCGATCTCGAGGTGCTCGACAAGTTCACGGGCAAAGTCGCGACCCGGGTCGCCATGGCCAATGGCGACGCGTTGGAGCGAGCGATCGCAGCCTCGGTAGCAGCCGCCGAGCCAATGCGAAAAATGCCGTCCTACGCCCGCAAGGAAGTCCTGCGACACGCGGCAGCGCGCTTTCAAGAACGCGCAGAAGAACTCGCTCAAATCCTATGCACCGAAGCGGGGAAACCGATTAAGGATGCGCGGGGTGAGGTATCTCGACTCGTGGACACGTTCGACATCGCGGCGGAGGAAGCGGTGCGTATGAACGGAGAGGTCCTTCCCCTAGACATCACGCCTCGTGCCGATGGCTACCAAGGGATGTGGCGCAGAGTCCCGATCGGTCCATGCTCGTTCATCTCGCCCTTCAACTTCCCGCTCAACTTAGCAGCGCACAAGGTAGCCCCAGCTATCGCGGCGGGATGCCCTTTCATCCTTAAGCCAGCCAGCCTAACCCCCATTGGCGCTCTGATGATCGGCGAAGTCCTGGCCGAAACCGACCTACCCCCTGGCGCGTTTTCAATCCTGCCGTGTCCTCGCGACGCGGCGCAAGCTTTCACCGTCGACGAGCGACTCAAGCTCTTGTCATTTACCGGGTCGCCGGGCGTGGGCTGGAAGCTGAAGGAGCAAGCCGGAAAAAAGAAGGTCGTGCTCGAGCTTGGAGGCAACGCGGCGTGCGTTGTTGACCACGACGCCGATCTTGAAGACGCAGTTGAACGCATCATCCACGGTGCCTTCTACCAATCCGGGCAAAGCTGCATCAGCGTGCAGCGTCTCCTGGTCCACGAACGCGTCTATGACGATTTCCGTGACCGTTTCGTCGCGGCGGCAAAGGTCCTTCGTACTGGCGATCCGCACGACGAACAGACCTTCATCGGTCCGATGATCTCAGAAGGCGAGGCCAAGCGCCTAGAGGGTTGGATTCGGAGTGCCGAGACCGCCGGAGCCAATCTCCTTTGCGGGGGTAACCGCGACGGAGCGATGCTTGAAGCCACCGTTCTGGAGAACGTCCCGGCAGACGCCGATGTCTGCGCTCAGGAGGCTTTTGGGCCGGTGGTGGTCCTGTCGCGCTTTTCTGATTTTTCGAAGGCACTCGAATCGATCAACAGCAGTACGTTCGGCCTTCAGGCGGGCTTATTCACGCGCGATCTCTACAAGGCACTGGACGCGTGGGACGAACTTGACGTGGGAGGCGTCGTGATTGGCGACGTCCCTTCGTGGCGCGTCGACAACATGCCCTATGGTGGCGTCAAGGACAGCGGCCTGGGGCGCGAAGGCGTTCGATTCGCTATCGAAGACATGACGGAGATCCGGCTGTTAGTCATCAGGCGTGCAAGGTAAAGTTACCGCTTGATTCTGCACCCCGTCACGGGGCTAAACTGGCAGATTGTCGGATCCTGTAGTGGCACATAACACCTACCCGAAAGTGGGGCGTTTCGTCGTCCGCACCGCCGTTGCGGCGCTCGCCCTGGCGCTGACAGCGCTGTCCTCAACCGCGTCAGCGGGGACCGATGAGCCCCCCTGCCCCGTCGCGCCCTCCTGCGCCTCACTGCCCAATGCGCCAGCAGCGATGCTCGAACGGCTGACCCCCAACGATCACGTGCTCTTCTACGGCGACAGCATCACCAAGCGCAACGAAGACACGACCTTCCACTACGGTAAATTGCTCGATCACGTCTTACGGCGAACTTACCGAGAGTACTGCGAGACCCCGATAGTGTTCACTCTGGATGGGGTCGAGGGACGAAAACCCTACGCCCAGAACAGAAGTAAGCGCATCAGCCAAAACATCGAAAAGGGCGTTCCACCCTACGACTGGGTTTTCGTGCAGGACAGCGGAGCGCCGACCGCCCCCGACCACTACGCCGCCGAAGTGGCGCTTTCCATTTCGCTCTCGCTCGAGGTCTCCCCACCGGTTGAGATCATTTTGGCCACGACCCCGCCGTTGGATGAGGCAGAAACTTTGGCCGGTAATTGTCGCCGCTACGTACGCGCCTGCAATTGGGCGGCTTCCAACGAGATCATTGAGAGCTTTGTCTCGGAAACTGCCAACGCGCGTCTTTCGGCACTCCCGCTAAACAACGACGCTTGCCAGATCCAGAGGCTGAGTTCTCTCACCGTCACCAACGACGGTATACACTTGGCCTCGGTTGGTAGCTTGGTTTACGCGCTGTCGCTGTACCGCTTCTTCGGCGGTGATCTCGGCGCGATTTCCGACTGCGCGTTTACAAAAAACGACGGGTTCCCCTTTGACGACAACCTCGACGACCTGAGTGGAGCCCGCGTTCGCGATGTCCTCATAGAAGAGCGGGACGGTGAGTGCCGCATGGTCCCCAGCTGTTACAACAACTTCGTGGCTGAGGCCGATGAGTGCATCGCTCATTGCGCCGCTGACGGAAACGACTGTGTCCCGTACTTCGCTGTTGACGGAGCATGCTGCGGCAATCAGGGCTGTCTTGATTTCGTCGACGCATCAGTTTGTTCGTCCACGTTTTCTGGGAGCTGGTCGGGATCCGGCTCCGTGTGCACCCCTAATTGCTGCGACTCAGACACTTGCAACACAATTGCAACCACGACCACCACGACAACGACCCTGGATGGCCCCCGACGCGGGGCTTGCTGCTTCAGCGGGGCTTGCACCGACGATGTCGCTGACGTGGATTGCGCAGGAACGTTCAAGGGCAACACTTCTCAATGTACACCGACATGTTGCGAAGGGGGGTTGTGTCTAGTCACCACCACAACGTCCACCACTCTGTCCACGACAACTACAACATCGAGTAGCTCGACAACCACAACCACGACCTCGACGACGTCGACGACCTCGACCACAACCAGCACCACCGAGCCTCCGTGCGGAGCAACTGATTGGCGTTGGGAAGGCGATGAAGCAGCAGCTTACGCAGGCACGAGCGTGGCGCTGATTGGCGACCTAGATAGCGACGGCCGACCGGAGGTCGCTGTCGGCGTCCCTAACTCAGATCGAGATCACCGATCGGGTGGCGGGGTCATCGTCCTTGATGGCGACGGCAATGAGCTACTACGCATTCCCGGCTTCGAAGAGGGAGCGCGCAGCGGAGAGTCAGTATCCGCAATGGGTGATGGGCATCGCTTGCTCGTCGGTTCTCCCGGCGCTGGCCTCTTTCCTAACGAAGGCGCGGGCCGTGTCGAAATTTGGGATCTTGCCGACGGCGCGGTTCTCGTCGCAGCATTGGACGGCACCGAATCGCACACAGCTCTCGGTGCATCACTAGCCGCATTTGGCGACGGTCGCCGTTTCGTGGCTGGCTCCCCCGACGCGGGTGGTCGTGCAGGACGTGTAGGAATCTACGAGGCGGTTGATGACACCGTGGTGGAACTCGCGGTGTTCGAGGGTGCGCTACCCGGTGATCGCCTCGGCGCCGCAGTCGCGGCATTCGGCGACGGAATTCTGTTCGCAGCGGGGTCGCCGGGCGCCGATGGTCCCGCCGGGCCACAAACCGGAAAGGCCGCCATCTACTCGATCATTGGGGGCTCTGGACGACCGCCGATCATCACCGTAACCGGCGACGCTGCAGGCTCCCGTTTCGGTTCTGCGGTCGCCGCAGCACGCGAAACCTGGTTGGTAGGCGCACCCGGCAGCGAGTCACGCGAAGGTCAAGTTTGGGTTTTGGGATTGCGAAACCCCGACCCGTCGATCCCCTCTGCCGTTGTAAGCGCTTCCGAACCCAACGCTGGCTTTGGGCTGTCGGTCGTTACGTTGAATCGCGATGTAACCCGGTTTGCCGTTGGGGCTCCGAACGCAACTTCGATTGGGGGCGCTCGATCCGGACGAGTAGAAGTTTTCTCTCTGAACGACGGCAGCACCAACGTTGAACTCGCGATCAACAACCATCGCTTTTCCGATCGTGCCGGGACTTCACTGGCGACCGTGACTAGCGAGGATTTGTTAGTTGGAATTCCGGGCGCCGACGGTCTGGCCGTCGATGCCGCTGGCCTGAAGCACCGGGTACGCGGAGGCGGGGCTGTAGAGCTGCGCCGCGTCTGTCCCTAATCCCCTTCGCCTGAAACCAAAACTACAGACGGCCCGTCTATCTCGCCGCCGCCGCCGGCAGGGCCCCGGCGAGGTAGACGGACCGCCCATCTTATTTCCCCAGATTGGCGCGCTACTTCTTGCTAGCTTTGGTGGCCTTTGCAGCCTTGCTCGCTTTTCGAGGTTTGGCGGGGGGCCTAACGACCAACACCGGACAAGGCGCGTCGCGCAGAACTCGCTCTGTAACGCTGCCAAGCAGAGCGTGCGCGAGCCCGCGTCGGCCGTGCGTCGCCATAACGATCACGCTCGCCTTCTTGCGAGCGGCCACCTCACAAATCACCTCGTGCGTAACTCCCGTCTCAAGAACGGTTTCGACCCCAGATAGTTTCTTGAGATGTCGTGCAACCCAACGCTCGAGCTGTTCCCGTGCCGCAGATTGAATCTCTGCGTCTAGGCTCGCCAAATCGGCCGGAATGCCGAGGTCAGTAAAAAGCATGCTCGTACTCTGCGGCACATGCACGATAATCAATTTGGCTCCTTGAGCCTGTGCCAAATGCCCCGCGTATTGTACGGCGGAGGCGCCTTCGGGGGAGAGATCAGTCGATGCCACGATGCGCGTGAACTTCTTCACTTTATTGCTCCTATGTGTCGCCCGCGGTGTCCCCAATGAGACTAGTTCGCGAGCGGTGTTTTCCTGCGAGTCCTCGGACACCAGCGGCACCGCAGGATGCGCCGGGCTCTGATACTCGATGACGTAGCAGCTGCCGTGCCAGCGGTGCGAAAGCCAGCAACCCCTGCACGGCGCTAGGTAGAAAGGGGGGAAAGCTGGATTTGGGCAATGTCCAGCCCTGCTTCATTTCCCATTATTGCGAATATCGCTAGTCTAGATTCCACCCTTTGCGAATACGGCGACGATAGCGAAACCGATCAGGCCTTCGGACGTCCCGTATTTGCAGGGGATTTTGCCGCAGTGAGGATGGCAGGCGACTTGCTTTGTTGGGGCGACGGCCAGCGCCGCGGCGCTGCCTGCAGTCTGGGCAATGAGTATGAAACGCGAAGAAGCCGACCTAATCAGCCGGTCGCCATTAGGGGCGCAACGGCAGCTCCACAATGAAGCGAGTCCCGGAGTTTTGCGGTCGGTCTTCCAGCCGGATCGAACCTCCCATGCTACGGCAAGCCAGGGCGCAGAAGGGCAGGCCCAGGCCCGTGTCCAACCAGGCCCCCTCCCCTCCGTCCAGCGGACGGGTCCCCGCGCCACGAGGTTCGAAGAGCCGTTCACGTTGCCGCCGCGGGATTCCCTGACCATCATCCTCAACCGCGATGCAAATCGAGTGATCGGTTCGCAAACAGCCGGTTCTCACCGAGGTCCCCGATGGCGTGTGCCGAATCGCGTTAACAAGAAGATTGGAGACCACCCGTCGTACCAAGATCGGATCGAGAGATTCGGCCCACAGGTCCCCCGCGCATTCGGTAACCAGAGAGTGATTGTGTTGTTCGGCAAACGACCGCAGAGCTTCGGCGCAGGCGCGCACACACTGCTGAATATCGAATCGCTCCGGGTGAACTGGCAGTTCGCCATGCGGCGTACGCGCAATCGACACCATATTGTCGATGATGCGCAGGACCCCGTTACCCGACTCCTCGATCAGAGAAAATTGTTTTCCCGGCGGCTCGGTCGTGTCTCGCCAGTGCCGCAGGCCAACGCGGGCCGTAGCCATCATCGCGGTAACAGGGCTGCGCACGTCATGCATGACCATCTGCAGAAGACGTTCTCGGCGAGCCGCTTCTTCGTCTCTTTCGCTAAGCGCGCGTTGCGCCCGATCGGCCTCGCGCGCGTGAGCGTCGGCCAGCGATCGTTCTACGAATCCACCATGAATGTAGGCGTCGTTAGCCAGGCCGATGTCGAGAAGAATGATTTTAGGAACCGCACGGGCTGCAGCCGCCAACGTAGCAGCGTCGCCCTTAAGCTCTTCTACCAAACGTCTTTGCAAAAAAGCCGCCTGTCGCATGTAGCCGCCGATATACCACTCCGGTTCCAACCCGATTCGTGTGTGAGTAGTCCCAACCCGCAGCCGGCTTTCAAAGTAGTCGGCGTCGTAGGTTCCGGCGGCAAGCCCGACAAAGTGGGTGCGCTGAGCCTGCTTAAGGCTGGTGACAAGCGTGGGATCGCCCAAGAAACGCGCGGTCCCTTCGAACGACAATACGTGTTCGTAGAAGTCGTCGACCATGTCGTCGGCGATGCGCTCAAAGATCGGGCGCAAACCGAGCATGCAGGCACAGTCGGCATCACTGATTCCAAGAAAATTCAGACGTTGTGCGCGCGCCGCAGCGTCCACCCCAAAACGACGACAAAGCGGATAGTCTTTCACGGTCCATCCCTGGCCATCGCAAACACCGGAGTCAATCATGACCAGCCCCGCCACCGCAGAACAACCGAGCAGTGTTTCGTCTACGCGACGACCACCTACTTTGAGTGACCAGATGGCCGCATCAATCCTGGTCGTAGATGACGAGACGGCAAGCCGCGAGAGCCTCTCCGACGTACTCACCGAAGAAGGGTTCCTCGTTAAAACAGCCCGGGACGCAATGACCGCGATGGCCTTGCTCGATGAATACGAGTTCGATCTCGTAATCACCGACTTGCGAATGCCGGAGATCAGCGGTGTCGAACTCCTTCGCGAGGTGCGCATTCGCAGCCCGCAAACTCTCGTCATCCTCATGACGGCCCACGCAAGTGTGGAAACAGCAGTAGACGCCCTGCGAGAGGGAGCACACGACTACATGATCAAGCCCCTCGTCTACGATGAGGTGCTGACCAAAATCCGCCATCTGTTGGATCGTCGAGACATGGCTTGGCAGATTCAATACTTACGCCGCGAGGTCGAATCACGGTACGATTTTGAAAACCTGGTTGGGCGAAGTCGCGCCATGCGAGACATCACCACACTGATTCGAAAGGTGGCTCCCACTCGCACGACGGTTCTGATTACCGGCGAAAGCGGTTGCGGGAAAGAGGTCGTGGCTCGTGCGATTCACCGTGATAGCGAACGCCGCGAAAAGATTTTTCTTCCAATCAACTGCGGTGCGATCCCCGAGAATCTGCTCGAGAGCCAACTCTTCGGACACACCAAAGGCGCGTTCACAGGCGCGGTGAGTGCCCAGGAAGGTCTTTTTCAGCGTGCCAAAGGTGGCACCATCTTCCTTGACGAGATCGGGGAGTTACCTCCCGCGCTCCAGGTCAAACTACTGCGCGTCATCGAGGACAAAGAGATCATGCCCGTCGGAGCCACGAGTTCGGGTAAGGTAGACGTGCGCATTCTCGCGGCCACAAATCGCAATCTAGAAAAAATGGTTGAGGACGAGACATTTCGCGAAGACCTCTACTACCGCCTCAACGTGTTCAACATCAAGATTCCGCCACTTCGCGAGCGTCGCGAAGACATCCCGGTCCTGATCGAGTTTCTCGTCCAGCGCCACAACGTTGATATGAACCGCCACTTCAAAGGCGTCGACAACGCCGCGATGAAGATCCTGATGGGCGCGGTATGGAAGGGAAACATCCGCGAGCTCGACAACGTGATCGAACACTCGATGATCCTTGCTGACACAGAATGGATCACATCCGAAGATCTTCCGGGCGGGTTTGCTCCGCAAGGCGGCCGCGATCTCGAACCGGTTGGTGATGACTTGAAAAGCGCTGTGCGGTTTTATGAACGCAGCCACATCGACGGCGTGCTCGAACGAACCAACGGCGACAAGCGTGCGGCGGCCCGTTTGCTGGGCGTAAGCCTGAGTTCACTCTATCGAAAGCTAGAAGAACGATAACCGGTACGATCGGATGCGTATTGACTCTCAACCAGACCGCCTCTACGCCTTCGTCGAGCGCTGACTGTCCACGCTGGCGCCAGGAGACACGATGGCTAGAATTCCGTACGCAGAAATCGAAAAGGCTCCCGCTGAAGTACGCGAGTTCCTCGATATTGTTCCGGTTCAACTCAATATCTTCAAAATGGTCGCCAATGCGGAGACCATGTTCCGGCCACTATTCGGCTTGGGGACGGCCATACTTGGCCGCCAACAGCTCGACGACAAAATTAGAGAGTTCGTAATTCTCGATGCCGTCAAAGTGGTTGGCGGAGAGTATGAGTGGAGACAACACGTCGCGATCGCCAAAGCCGTTGGTGGTGATGACGCGCAAATCGCCGCAATCGAGCAAGGCGATGTCGAGGCGGAATGCTTCAGCGAAAGCGAAAGCGACATACTGGGTTTCGCTCACGAATCCGCCAAGAATTACCGTGTAAGTGATGCCGCGTTTGAACGCGTACGAAAACATCTCTCGGCCCGTGAGATCACGGAGCTGCTGCTAACAATTGGGTTCTACCAGATGTTGGGGCGCTTAACCGAGGCAACCGAAACCGAGATCGACGATGCCGTCGGGCACAAGATTGTCAGACAACTTAAGCGCTAATCGCCGAGATGCTCGCGACCGCCGCATCGATATCGACCGGATCGCCGGCATGCTCATCCAGGTGCGTGAAGCGGATGTGCCCAGTTGCGTCGACGGCGAAGGCGCCGCCGCGCTGCCAACGGGTCCCGACGGGGTGGCGGTTGTGCACTCCGGTATGCCGGTAGAGCGACATTACCGCTCGCAACGATTGCCCGCCGAGAAAATGACGCCAGTCCGAGAGGCCTAGCCCCCACGCTGCGTACAACCGTCGATCGGGATCAGGAAAAATGTGTATGCGACCGCCCCCGCCGACCTTCTGTGCCCAGGCTTTGCTTTCGCCCCAGTTGGCCTGAGTCACAACGACGAACTCGACGTCGGGATACTCATCCGCTGCACGGCAGGATTCCAGGAGCGCAATCTCAGCAAACGGACAGCCGATATGGCGCATCAACACCATGACATACGGACGTCCATGCAAGGTCTCGATGTGTGGAAGCGATGGTGCGGGCTGCCCAGGCGCCCGCAATGCCGACGCGGGGAGAGTCTCTGGCTTGATGAAGGTTGTTAGATCCACTTAGGTCAACCTCGACTGACACTCGACGCGCAAACGGTACAGCCAAACGATCGCCTAGGTTTAGCAGACCGTCACCAACTGTGTCCACAATACTGGACTCCACGTTCGCTATGGTTCGAATCAACCGCGCCTGGATCGCGGCAAACGACCCCACCCTTAGGACCCACTCCGTGTTGACGCACTGCTGACATCCTTGTACGCACCTAGAACTGCCGGGCGAGCGCCTCAAAACCACTCCAGCCTTTCCCGCCAGTCACAGGAGCCCGGCCATGCCCCAAACCACAGCCGTCGACCCGTCGGTTTCACGACGCGAGTTGCCTCTTACAGCGCAGAACCAACCCTCTGTTTGTGTACTGTGTTCCCACAATTGCGGGATTCTCGTTGACACCGAGGACGGACGCATCACCGCGGTGCGAGCCGACAAAACAAACCCGATCACTCACGGCTACATCTGCAACAAGGGCGTAACGATCGGCCAGTATGTTGATCACAAACAGCGCCTGACCCACCCGCTTCGACGCCGCGACGACGGGACATTCGAGACCATCGATTGGGACACCGCGATCAAAGAGATTTCCGCACGGCTTGTGAAGACACGAGATGCTCACAGTCCACGAGCAATCGCCCTTGTCGGTGTCGGTGGCCAGGGCAACCATCTCGATGGTGGCTTCGCACTTCCCTTCTTGCAGGCCATCGGAACCAAGCGGTTGTTCAATGCCTTCGCGCAAGAAAAGACCCAACACTGGCTGGTCGATCAATGGATTGCCGACGCTCCTCCCGCAACCTTTTTGCATCCCGACATCGAGGGGGCCGACTACCTGATCGTATTGGGGACCAACCCGCGCATCTCGAATCGAGGGCACAACGCCACCGAGACGTTCAAGGGACTGGCAAAGGACCCAGCAAAAACCGTCGTTGTTGTTGACCCTCGCGAAACCGAGACATCCCGTGAGGCTGCCCGCCACCTTCGTGTGCGTGCGGGCGGCGACGCATGGCTACTCGCGGGCATGGCGGCTTCGATCGTACAAAACGAATTGCATGACATTGAGTACGTGCGCGACCACACCAACGGATTCGACAAATTACGCGACCTCCTAACTCGGATCGATGTCGCCGATATGGCCGAGCGATCAGGCGTGGCACCGCAAGATCTCGAAACGGTGGCGCGCGAATACGCAACCGCCGATTCAGGCGCGATCATGTACGACCTTGGAGTTGAACAAACTCCGTTCTCGACGCTGGTGTCCTACCTTATTCGAATCAACCTAATCCTCACCGGAAATTTCGCGCGCCCCGGCGGCGACCTATTCATCGAGGGCTTCGTCCCTCCGGAACGCAGCGACCAACGCTTCGACGAGCCCGAACGCGCGCTTGCCTCAGGAATCGCAGCCATTCGAGCACTCGGGAATTTTGGCCTGTTTTCACCGGTGCTGGTTCCCGAGGAAATTATGCTCGACCACCCGGAACGCATTCGGGCGCTGATCGTAGAAGGTTCCAACCCGTACTTGTCCTTCTCCGATAGCAACGCTTGGCGAGAAGCCCGTGGAAAGCTCGACCTAATGGTCGTCATCGACCCGGCTTTCACCGAGACGGCTCGTGATGCCGACTATGTGCTGCCGACCCCGACCGGTTACGAAAAATGGGAAATATCGCTGTTTCCAAAAAAGTTTCCGGAAATTCACACCCAGGTTAGACCGCCGATTCTTCCCCCACCAGGCGAAGCTCTACCCGAACCCGAAATCTACATGCGCTTGGCAGAGTCCTGCGGAATCGTTGAGCCTGCTCCGCTCGCTCTGCGATTGGCTGCGCGGCTCGCTGGGACATCCGCGGGCAGAGCACTTTTCATGGGACTGGCGATGCAGTTGGCGAAGGGCTCGGCGACCCGTGGTTTCGATGAAGAGGCGCAAATCATCTACTGGCTCTATCGCCTGGTAGGGCCGCACTTCGATTCGCCCGGGCTCGTCGCGGTTTGGGGACTGGCGCAACAAAACGCAACGAAACGTCGCGA
>JBLFWR010000016.1:0-40940 GCA_047611725.1 Binatia bacterium
CCCGCGGGCCGATCTAACGCCAGCTTTGGTCGGACTTTCTGCGACCGGGCCGAATCCCAAATAGTCAGCTTCCGGGGGAGCACAGGCGGCTTCGCTCGAGCTGTGTGTCGAATAGCCGATGATGGCTAGCGGCCCGAGAATGTCCCTTGCGACTTTTGGGGGGAGGTCGCTGTCCCCCAAGTGTACGCCGTGGGCGCCGCAGATGGCGGCGACGTCAACTCGGTCGTTGATCAGCAAACGACAATCAAACTGCGACACTTGCGCGAGGATGGCTCGCGCGAGTTCGACAACCACTGACGCGTCCACATTCTTTGCCCGCAACTGCATCAAAGGGACGCCCACTGAGGCGAGTAAAACCGCGCGTTGCACAAGCGCATCGGCGGTGCCGCCGCCGGCGGCGTCGCAGATGCGCAGATCGAGAATGGGGTAGAGCGGGCCGAGAACTAGGGTCACGGACGACCTTTGCCCAATTCTATCGCGTAGTCGGTAATCTTCTTTCGCAATGTGTTGCGATTGATGCCGAGCATTTCTGCCGCGCGAAGTTGGTTGCCGCCGGTGCGTTCGAGGACGCTTTCGAACAGCGGTTTTTCGATCAAGGCCACGAATTTTGCGTGAAGGTCGTGCACGCCGTCATCACCGAGCTCCACAAAGTGTTGTCGAACTTTGGCCGCTATCAGCTCAGCCATTGGCAATGCTGAGGCCTGCGTCTCCACGCTCGTGTCGCGTTGCCCTAGCGGTAGATCACTGGGGATGAGCACCCGGTTTGGGGCCAACGAGGCGGCGCGCAGCAACACGTTTTCCAATTCGCGAACATTGCCGGGCCAGGAGTGAGCGGTCAGGGTTGCCATCGCCTCTGGCGAAACACCCCTGACATTGAGTCTCTCGCGGACGTTCATGCGTCGAACGAAATGATTTACGAGAAGTGCAATATCGTCAGGCCGGTCACGCAGTGGTGGCAGGTCGATCACGACGACTTTTAGGCGAAAGTACAGATCTTCTCTGAAGCGACCCGCTTCGACTTCTGCTTCGATGGAGCGATTCGTCGCTGCCACAATCCGACAGTCCGTCGGCAACAGTTCATGTCCGCCGACGCGCGTGAACTCTCGTTCCTGTAAGACACGAAGAAGTTTGGCCTGCAGCCCAGCGGGCATATCTCCGATTTCGTCGAGAAAAAGCGTCCCGCCATGGGCTTGTTCAAATTTCCCCAACCGCCGTTCAGTCGCGCCGGTGAACGCGCCACGTTCGTGACCGAACATTTCGCTTTCAAGAAGGTCGGCGGGAATCGCGCTGCAGTTGACCGCCACGAAAGGCCCCGTGGCACGCTCAGAGAAACCGTGGATGGCCTGGGCAATGACTTCTTTGCCGGTCCCGCTCTCGCCCTGGATGAATACGGTCGCGTTGCTGCCGGCCATGCGACCGATGATCTTGTAGATGTCTTGCATCAACGCAGAGCGACCAATGATCTCCGGGCCCGACGAGGGCGCAGCGTCGTCGGTGGCCGTCGTGTCGCGCGCGGCGCGACTTAGCCGACGGCCTTCCATGATCCGTGCCGCCAGGTCGGTGATCGTCTCAAGGTCGAAGGGTTTCGTGACGTAGTCGTAGGCCCCGCGTCGCGTAGCCTCTACAGCATTGGCGACGGTGGCTTTGCCTGTGATCAAGACGATGTCGGTTGAAACGCCAGCTTCGTTGGCGTCATCGAGAATCTCGAATCCCGTTCGGCCCGGCAGGTCGATGTCTACGAACGCGACGTCGTACACCCCAGTGCGCAGTAGTTCCAAGCCCGTATCGCCGTTTGGCGCGGTGTCTACCAGATAGGCTTCATCTACGAGGACATCTGCCAGTATGCGACAGACGTCAGGTTCGTCGTCGATAACAAGGATGCGTCCCGGTTCGCGATTACTCATGACGGTGGTTCCTCTGCGACCTCAAGCTGAACGCGCAAGCACGCGCCGCCGCTTTCTATGTTATCCGCGGCAATCGATCCGCGATGTCCAGAAACAATACTGCGAGCCACGGCGAGTCCCATGCCGTGCCCGCCAGTGCTGCGCGAGTAAAGGGGTTCAAACATGTGTTCCTGAGTGTCGGCATCGAGTCCATCACCGTTGTCGCGAACCTCGACCCGGATGTAATGGACGCGCCGGTCACCGCGCGACACGTGAAATGCATGCTCCATGAGCGTGCGGACGACCACGCGTGGGTTGTCGTTGGCAAGGCTGGCCGTCATCCCATTCTTGACAAGATTGAGGAACAGCTGGGCCAAACGATCAGGGTCACCGACGACGTCGGGCAAGCTAGGGTCGAACTCGGCGATTAGTACAATTCCGGCGCTTTGGGCTTCGGCCCGAAGCAGTAGCAACACATCGCTTATGACGCGATGAATGTTGCATGGGGTGAGGGTTGTTGGTGGTGCCTCTAACGACATGAGCGACGTGACCAACTCGGCCATTCTGTCGACTTGGCGCACGATCATTCCCGCGTACTCGGCTGACTCGTGCTCTTGCCCGAGGCGGCGCCCCAGCAACTGAGCGGCGCCACGTATTCCCGATAGCGGATTGTTGATTTCGTGACCGAGTTGGCCGACGAGTCGGTGCAGTTCTGAGAGACGCGCTCGTTCTCGATCTTGGCCCGGCAAGCGCAGGGCTAGGTCGGCGGCGTGCAACGTCAGTACGGCACCTGCATGCAGGCCCGCAGAATCTGAAAGCGTGGTTGCGTGGGCGATGACCGCAATCTCTTCTCCGGATTGCGTCAGCGTCCCTTCGGCTCTAAGCGGCGCATGGTGAGCGTCCACGCGATCGACGAGTTCGAGTAGCCACGGACAGTCGGCGAAGGCGTTATCGCAGGTTGTACCTTGAAGGTGGTGGCGCGATCGTTTGAGCAGTGTTTCGGCGCTGGCGTTGGACCACAGCACACATCCGGCCAGGTCAATGACAATAACGCCTTCACTTAGAGCGCCGAGAACGGCCTCAAAATTGATGGGGGAGCGAGGAAAACTGCCTGGTCGTGTTTCAGGCACGGTAGGATGCGGCAACGGACGCCAGCGGATGCTAGCATGAAGCTCTGCGCGGCCAAATGGCGCTACAACAACCGCCAAGAAACTGGCCCAAGAAACCGGCCACGAGAACCTATGATACGAATCGGCGAAGGATATGACATGCACCGCTTGGTCGGTGGGCGAACACTGCGATTGGGGTGTGTGACTGTCCCCGCAGATTTTGGGCCGCTCGGGCATTCCGACGGAGACGCGGCAGCCCACGCTGTTTGCGACGCATTGTTGGGAGCGGCGGCGCTGGGAGACATGGGGCGCTGGTTTCCATCGAGCGACGAGCGCTGGCGTGACGCGAACTCCGAGAGCTTTTTGGTCGAGACGGCCGCTCTCCTAGCCCGCGAGGGTTGGGAAGTGTCGAACCTTGATGTGACGATTGTGTTGGAAAACCCGCGTCTTGGGGTTCATCTCCCGAAGATGCGCGAATCGATCGCTGCAGCGTTGGGGTGTCGGGTAGAGCAGGTTTCGGTCAAGGCCAAGAGCGCCGATGGGCTCGGCCCGATTGGAGCCGGAGAGGCTGTCGAAGCGCGGGCGGTGGCTCTCATTGAAAGCACACCGCCCGGCAACTGATTCTAAACGTTGATTGGCCGCAGGGCCCCGATCGGCCCCCTAGGGGTCGATCGAGTCGACGTTCATGGTCATCGTTCCCTTGCGGCGCAATCGCTGTGGTCCGCCGAAGCCAGACACCGGGTTAACCCCGGCGACCCCGCCCGGAGTGCAAGTCACGGACACGACGTTGTAGTCGGTCGCATCGCCGAGCCCGTTGAGGGTGTCGCCACCTTCGGCGAATCCATTGTTGAGGAAGCATTCGTGCTTGGTCGGACGGCAAATGCCGGCTCCGATCAGGTCGTCCACGGTGCCAGCGATACCGTCAGTGCCGAGTTCGCAGCCGATTTCAGTGCCCGCGTTGATTGCCGCGCAGGGGTTGCCGGTAAATCCTCTTCCCGAACATGTATGGTCGGTCGGACCAGCAGCACACGCTCCGTCGAAGGGGTCGTCGGGCAGACACGAGCCGCCAGTGCAGTCGGCGTCGACTGCACAGGTGGTGCCGGGATAGGCTGACGCCCCATCGCAGATACCCTGTGGGATGCACAGCGGGCCGCAGTAGCCACCGGGGCAGGCCGGCTCGCAAACACCGTTGCCAGCCAAAGGAAGCTCGCAGTCAGTATTGTTGGTGCATCCTTGCCCGAGCGTCACGTTGAAGCCGGCCGTGCAAATATCGGGAGTGCCCGTGCAGGCACCGCCATCGCAGTCGCTGTCTTCGTCGCATGCAGCACCGGCTTCCGTTCCGCCTACGCATCTCGAGAAATCGGGGCAGGTCTCAGCAAAACGCGGGCCGCTGTCACAGGCTGCGCCGCAGCGGTTAGGTTTGGTCGTTACGCCACCGGCACTTGGGCAGGGACAGTCGTAGTTTTCTAAGCCTGTGGCTGTACACGGCTCAGAAGTCAGTAGCTGCACCGTCTTGGTCGTAGCCGGGCGGTGCTCCATGGGAGTACCGGAGCCGGTGATGCCCCTGGACGGATCCATCGGGCAATCGGCTGAGACAATGCCGAAGGGTGTGGACGCGCCCGGTCGGCAGATCGCGTCTTTGTTGGGACCTTCGCTGCACACGGTGATGAGCTCGCACACGGCGCCAACGCCGGAACAGTCCGGGGTTGTCGTTAAGCAAGTCGTGTCGCCGCCTTCGGTACAGTCGCCGTCGGTCAGGCACGCGTCGTCTGTGACGTCGCAACGCCCTGAACATGGCGCTCCATCGTCGTCGCACGTCCCTTCGCAAGTTGGACAGGGGTTGGCAAAACTGTATCCGAAGTGTGTGAAGGAGCGCCCCGAATAGAAGTACTCCTGTTCGCCGGTCTCGATGTTACGGGTTCCAACGATGTCATCGAAGAAAGCAATTTGGACACAGACTTGCGTACTCGCCGCCACCAATGGCAGCGGTGCACCTTCCAAAAGAATGTCACAGGTCCGCGTGTCGTCGCAGCGACCACGGCAGGTTTGGCCTATGGCGCAATCGGTTTGCCGATCGCACAGGGCATCCGGCACGATCACCAAGCCGGTCTCGTCGTCGAAGCATCGCGAATCGCAAAGTAGCTCAGATGGATCGCCATCAACCCCACAGTGAGCGCCTGCATTGACGCTGTCTTCATCACAAATGAAGCAGTCACTATCGCCGAAAGCGCCGTTGACATCGCCTTGTTCGTCGCAGTTCAAACCGGTCGGCGGGCCTGAACAAGTTGGTCCAGTTTTGGCGAACGTATCGCAGATCTTATCACCGCTTGTTCCGACGCAGGTGCCGCCATCGAAATCCGTGCAGTCACAGTTGGTGACGTCGGCCGTGAATCCCATTCCGTCCACATGGTCCGCGTCGTGTGAGTTGCCGGTCCACCCAGCGTCGCTGTCAGTCGCTTCTCCATCTACCGAAAGGCGAACACGAGGGATATTGTCGCAAGTACACTCCCACGCGTCTCCAGGGGGAAAACAGTTTCCGCTACCGCAGGCGGCGTCGTTGCCGATTTCGCACTCTTCGCCTACACCGTTGAAGCTTGTACGACCACCATTCAAAAGGCCGTCACCGCACGTTGCGACGCCGGCACTGGGGTGGGTCGCGTCGATCAGGTTGATGGGAATGTATGAGCGGTCGGTGGGACGTACCTGAGAGTCGGCGGCTTCCAGAAGGAGGTCTCGTACGCATGTCTTTGCGGTTGCCGTGTCGGTGATGCCTCCGATGCCTTGTCCGCAAAGATTCAGCTTGGCAAGAATTGCAGGAGTACATTTCTTGTCGATGGTCTTGTCGATTTCCGCGAGATTCTTAGCGATGATTTTTGCGGCCTTCTCATCTGTGCTCGCGCAACCGTCGGAGGCGACGATTTGATTCGACAAGCCATTGGCCGCGTCACGGCAAAGGCCGACCGGGCCGATGATTTTTGTAGGGGTTTTGCTGGCCAACTTCCCAAGGGCTGAAACACACTTTCCTTCTTCTTTGGAAAGGCCGTTGCTGTCATCGACGTCGCCGTAAACGTGGTCGATCACCTGACCCCCGATAGACTCCGCGAGGTCTGCCAAGCACAGTGCGATGTCGTCCGTGCCGTCGATCGCGTGACCAAGGATCGCGTCGCAGTACGGCCCGGGAAAAGCCAAGTTCACCGTCGAGAACGGGTTGCTCCCGGCGACGCCACTGCATGTCTCGCGCGCATCGCCCCTAGGTGGGCATTCCAAATCGTGAGCGCACGTGATGTTGGTCGAGTTGCCGCAAACACTGGCACAGGCCTTGCCAGCCTTCAGGGCCAACTTGCTGCGGGCCTTGTCGAGCTTGGCAATCGTCTTAGCGTCGAGAGGCGAGCACAAGCCCGGATCATCGGTCTTCCCGGAGATGTCCTTGTCACGGCACTTGGCGGTCGCTTTGACGAAGGTCTTGTAAAAATTGCCGGTCGATTTGACCAGTGTCTTAGAGCATTTCAGCTCTTGCTTGGTCAGTTCTGCATGGGCGAGCCCTGTGGTGAGGATGGGCGAATTCGCGATTGCGAAGACGGTGACAAGGGCACAAGCGAGCGTGCGAACGTTGAGGGATCCAGACATGAAAAACTCCTTCCTATTGCAGTGTGGCACTGGGCGAGGCACCCGGGTTGTTTCGTCCCGATCCCATAAATGTTGCTTTCGCAAACTGCTGCTCCCGCTGTTGTAGCACCGTGGTCAGCCCCTAAGCCAGAGCCGTCTCCGGTCTAATGTAAAGTTACGCGTCTTTGACGGAGCGCGTCACGCGCGTTGCCTCCAGCGCGAGGGCATGGTTGATTCCCGTCCATGTCGCAGATTCGAACACGCTTCGCACCGTCGCCCACCGGGCACCTTCACATTGGGGGCGCGCGCACGGCCCTTTTTAACTGGCTCTACGCGCGTCATCACGGGGGCAGCTTCGTGCTGCGCATTGAGGATACGGACCAGGCTAGATCAGAGCAGCAGTACGTTGATGCGATCTTGCAGGGCTTGGCCTGGCTGGGCATCGACTACGATGAAGGCCCCTTCTATCAGAGCCAGCGAGGCGAGTTTTACGCTCGTTTAGTCGAACGCATGTTGACCCAGGGCGATGCCTATCACTGCTTTTGCAAGCCAGCTGATCTCGATGCCCAGCGAACCCAAGCCCAGGCTGACGGGCGCCGCTACGTCTACGATCGCCGTTGCCGACAGTCGCCTCGCAGGCCAGGGCAGGGCGAGCCGGCGGTCGTGCGCTTAGCGTCGCCCACCGAAGGGACGACCGTCGTTGAGGATCTGATTCGCGGCCCAGTCAGCTTCGCCAACGCCGAACTCGACGACATCATTCTGGTTCGCAGCGATGGCGCGCCGACCTTTCATCTGGTGGTGGTCGCCGACGATCTCGACATGGGAATCACCCATATCTTTCGCGGCGAAGATCACCTGAGTAACACTCCGAAGCAGATCCCGATTTATCACGCCCTGGGCGCCACGCCTCCGAAGTACGGTCACCTGCCGCTGATCGTCGGCAAGGATCGTGCGCGCTTGTCGAAACGGCACGGGGCGACGTCGGTTTTCGCGTATCGCGACGAAGGCTTTCTCCCCGTTGCCATGCAGAACTATCTGGCGCGGCTGGGTTGGTCGCATGGCGACCAAGAGTTGTTCTCTAGCGAGGAGCTTGTCGCGCTCTTCGATATCGATGCGGTTGGGAAATCAGCCTCGGCGTTCGATATGGAAAAGCTGACGTGGGTGAACTCGCAGCATCTAAAGGGAATGCCAGCTGCGACTTTGGCTGAAGCTGCCGTGCCGTATTGCGAAGCTGTTGGAATTTCGCGTGTGGATCTCGCGCGCTTGGCGCGGGCGGTCGATCTCAATCGTGATCGAGCCAAGACGATGGTCGAACTGGTAACCCTGTCGCGTTTCATGATCGATGATGAACTGCGTTTCGATCCGAAAGCCGTTGCAAAGTTCCTCGGCGAAGATGGTTGCGAACTTCTTGGCGCTGTCGAAGTGGAACTGAAAGCAGTCGAGTCGTGGACGCTAGAATCGATTCGTGCGGCCTTTGAAGGGTTGATGGAGACGCGGGAGCTCAAGCTAGGAAAGTTGGCCCAGCCTGTGCGCGTTGCACTCTCGGGCGGAACCGTGAGCCCCGGTATCTTTGAAGTGTGTGAACTTTTAGGGAGCGAGCGAACACTGGCGCGCTTGGCCTTCGCCCGCCAAGGCGCGATCGACGGAAATCTTCCCCCCGTGGAGCCCAAAGAAACCGCATCATAAAAAAAGAGCCGCCGCATCGAGGATGCGACGGCCCTTTCTAGGTATGTGGCTAGTTGGCTCTTTACGCGCTCAGGATGTTCAGCGCAGAGCCGGCCTTGAACCATCGAATCTGGTCCGCATTCAGGGTGTGCTTCAGGGCGATACGATCTTCGCTGCCGTCGCTGTGGTGTGCCACGGCCGTCACCGATTTCCCTGCTTCGATCGCCAGTGGATTCTCGATCGTGATCTCATCGTCGAGTCGCACTAACGCGTAATCCTCCGAGTTTTCGAATACCAAGGGCAGCACGCCCTGCTTCTTCAAATTGGTCTCGGCAATGCGTGCGAAACTGCGAACGATGATCGCACCAGCACCCAGATGACGAGGACTCATCGCGGCATGCTCGCGACTCGACCCCTCACCGTAGTTTTCATCGCCAACCACAACCCATTTACGGCCCGCTGCTTTCAATGCGCGTGCAACCTTTGGCGTGGGTTGCGCCTCTTGGCCGGTTAAAGGGTCGCGTGTCGTGCCGCGTTCCTTGGTTTCTGCGCGAATGGCACCGGTGAACATGTTGTCGCTGATACGGTCGAGGTGTCCGCGATAGCGAAGCCAGAACCCGGCCGGAGAAATGTGGTCGGTTGTGGTCTTGCCCTGGGTCTTGAGCAGCAATGGCATGCGTGTGAATTCGTCAGCTTTCGGAGCCAAAAAGGGACTGAGCAGTGCCAATCGTTCGCTGTTCGGATCAACGCTGACTTCCACCTTCGAACCGTCGCTTGCCGGAGCCCGGTAGCCACTCGACGCTGCTACGAATCCTTTGGCTGGAACTTCGGGGGCCAGCGGGGGAGGGGTGAGTTTGAAACGCTTGCCGTCCACTTCGAGTTCGTCCACCAGCGGGTTGAACGAAAGGCTTCCCGCTAAGCCTAGGGCCAGAGTGATCTCGGGGCTGGCGATGAAGGCAAGCGTGTCGGGGTTGGCATCGTTGCGACCGGGAAAGTTGCGGTTGAACGAGGTGACAATCGAGTTGCGGTCACCTTTCTCAACATCATCGCGTTTCCACTGGCCGATGCAGGGGCCACAGGCGTTCGCCAAAACCGTTGCACCAATCTTTTCAAAAGTTTCCATCTGGCCATCGCGCTTGATCGTCTCGAACACCATCTCGGATCCTGGCGTGACCAACACGGGAGTTTTCGTCTTGTATCCGTGCGCCAACGCCTGCTGCGCTATGTTGTCGGCGCGGCAGATGTCTTCGTAAGAAGAGTTCGTGCAACTGCCGATCAACGCAGCCGAAACGTTGTCCGGGTAGTTCTCGCTTTTGACCGCCGCGGCAACTTCCGAAATGGGACGCGCCAAATCCGGTGTATGCGGGCCTACCAGGTGTGGCTCAAGCGTTGTTAAATCGATCTCGACGATCTCGTCGTAGTAGTCTTCGGGTTTCTCGGCGGTCTCTGGGTCGGCCGTGACAAGGTCTAGATTTTCGTCAGCCAATAGCGCTAGCTCTCCGCGTTGGGTGGCTTCAAGGTAAATCTTCATGCGGTCGTCGTAGGGGAACACGGAACAGGTGGCGCCGAGCTCGGCACCCATGTTGCAAATCGTTCCCTTGCCCGTGCACGAAATACTGGCGGTACCAGGTCCGAAGTACTCGATGATCTTGTTGGTGCCGCCTTTGACCGTCAGCATTCCGCAAAGCTTGAGGATGACATCTTTGGGCGACGTCCAACCGTTCATCTTGCCGGTCAGCCGAACGCCGACTGTACGGGGGAGCAACACTTCCCAAGGGAAGCCCGCCATGACGTCAACGGCGTCGGCTCCACCAACACCAACGGCACACATTCCGAGGCCACCGGCGTTGGGCGTGTGAGAGTCGGTGCCAATCATCATGCCGCCAGGGAAGGCGTAGTTCTCAAGAACCACCTGATGAATGATTCCCGACCCTGGTCCCCAGAACCCGAGGCCGTACTTCGCGGAGACCGACGAGAGAAAGTCGTACACTTCTTTGTTCTCTTTCGAGGCGCGTGAGGTGTCGGCGCTGGCGCCGCTGTGGGCCTGAATGAGATGGTCGCAATGCACCGTGGAAGGTACGGCGACCTCTGCCTTGCCCGCCGACATGAACTGAAGAAGGGCCATTTGGGCCGTTGCGTCCTGCATTGCGACGCGGTCGGGCCGCAGGTCAACATAGCTCGCACCGCGTTCGAGTTGGGCGGTGTCGGGTGCATCGAGGTGACCGAGAATGATCTTCTGAGCCAAGGTCAGCGCGCGAGGGCTGCGCGCGCGAACCACCTGGAGGCGGGCACGCATTTTGGCATAGGCTTCGGCGACAAATTCTGGGGTGCTTTCAATGGTCGGCATGGCCGACCTTATTGCACGAACCGATGGGCTTGTCAGGGGTTTTCGAGGGGTTGAGGCGCGACTCTCGTGCGTCGCTCGCGATTGACCCGCCGCGCCATCGCGACTAAATAGGACGACCTTGCGCGGCCCGGCCGCAACCCACCAAGGCCCCTTCGTCTAGCGGTTAGGACGTCGGCCTCTCACGCCGAAAACACGGGTTCAATTCCCGTAGGGGTCACCATTTCTGTCAGTTTGGAACTTTCTCAACGCGCCGGTCCGGCGCGTGAACTATGCGGCTTTTACGGTCACGTTGAGTTTTAGCCCGGCTTCTTCGACTTGAGCCTGGAGAGCGAGTGCCACGAAGCGTTCGGGACAATAGCCCAGGATGCTCGCGAAGCGCGCGGCGCGTGCGGCCCCGACCACCTTGCGGCCCTTCTCTATATCGCAGAGGTGAGACTTGGAGATCCCGAGCGTGGCCGCGAAGGCGACCTGGGCGATCTCTTCTCCTTCACGAATAGCGGCAAGCAACCGGCCGAAGGTCAGCGGCCCTCCCGACAGCTTCTCCAAGAACTGCTTCGTTTCCATGTTTCTATTCTTAGATCTAGTAGCCATGCTTGTTCACCTCTTCGACGCTCACTAATTCCAATGCCCGGTTGTCGCGCATGACATAGATGGCTCGATACGCTCGATTGAGCCGAATGGAACGCTGCTCCCTTCTGCGGCCCTTCAAAGGCTCGTCATGATAACCGGGCCGCGCCCGAGTAATTTCCAGGCCGCTCGTCTGAACTTGATCGACCCATTCTAAAAGCTTTGTCGCCACATGCCGCGGGACCGAACTCGGTTCCTTCCGGGCACGCCGACTGAGAACTACTTCGCGTATCAATGTTGACATAGCGTACACTTGCTGGGTGTACGCGGCAAGGGTCGTCCGAGATTGGGCATCCTTGGTCTTTACCCAGTGCAGCGACGGTGGTTCCAGTCGCGAAAGGTATAATCCACTCGGCGTGCGCGGGCCCGGTGAGTCGCGCTTTCGGGTCGAGGAGCGATGCCGGGCCGTCTTGAGATCTTAGGCCGCTAGCGACTCTCGCAGTCGGTTGAGATCTTCGAGGCATTCCGCCGCCGAGTTCCAACCAAAACTGCTGTGGGTCACCATCTTCCCTTGAGCCTCACGCCGCCCGTTTCACCTTGACGTGTGCTTCCAGCCCGGCGGCATCGACGAGGCGAAGGATTCGATCGATGGTCACCCGTTGGAGGCTTCCCGAAAGGACGCCAGTCACAGCGCTTCGGGCAAGGCCGGAACGTTCTGCCAACTCGGCATGCGTGACCCCGGTCCGGTCGATCTCTTTGAGGACCGCTGAAATGAGTTCCGCTTTGACGACGGCTTCCATCGCGCGGCTCTTGGGCAGGCCCAAGTCTTCGGCGAGCCTTGCGGGCTTGGTCTTCTTCATCGTTCGATCTCCTTAAGTCGTCGTCGGGCCAGTTCGATGTTCTTCCGCGGCGTTGCTCGGGTTGTCTTCTTGAATCCGTGAATCACGTAGACAGTACCCGCGCTTCGGAGCGCATAGACGGTTCGGTACGCACCGGAGGGTCTTTGAGTCGTAACTCGTGCACACCCGAGCCGATCGTTGGCATCGGGCGAGATAGTGGCATCGCGAGAGCGTGGCCCTCGTCCAATCGTGCTAAGGCATCGGGCGAATCTTCACGGATCGATATCGGCATCCGTTGGATCTCGCGCCTGCAGGCATCGACGATGATGATCACAGACCAAAGGTCTCATAAGTAAGACTTTGCGTCCAATCATAAATGGGGCCAAACCGGCTCCGTGCTCTGTTCTAGTAACGAGAGTAATGACTTGGGCTGTTCTTCCCGGCACGGATGTGTCGGATCCGGTGTTGGAACCTGGTCTGGACGGGCATAGCTGCCTCATGCCGCGAGCGCCTGGCGTAATCGATCCAGGTCAGACAGGCACTCTGCCACGGAGTTCCATCCTGGAGTGCGATGGATCACCATCTGCAATTCGCTAGAACCAATGGCTCGCAGATACCTGGAGTCTGAAACAGGACTTGTCTATTTCCGGCGGAGAAGGCGGGTGTAGACTTCCTTGCGGTGGGCGACGCCGATCACGTAGACGATGATCTCGGTGGCGTGGACTTCGTACACGATGCGATAATTGCCAACGCGGATGCGGTAGGAGCCGCGCCGACCTTTTAACCTCTCCGACTGGGGCGGTCTCGGGTCGCTCGGGAGCCCGTCCAGAACCGACTCCACTAGACCTCGAATCTTTTTCGGGAGGGCGCGGATTTCCCGGGCGGCTTCGCGATGGAGAAGAAGCTTATAGGTCTTTGCGGACATCGGCCCAGTCTACCCAAGGGCCGTCACGTCGCTCTTCGATGAGTGAGATGTCCTCAGCGTCTTCGAGCCAGGCGGCGATGGCTTCGGCGACAACGGCCTGTTGTTTCAAGCCGTGCCCTTCGCAGAAACTATCCAACTCCTTTTTCAGGTCGTCGTCGATCCGATGCGTAATAGCCGCCATCCAGGCATAATATCCCCGAAGCTAGTTTTTGCAAGCAAAAACTAGCTTGCGCTCGCTGCAGCAATTGCTTGGCGCGATCGATCCAGTTCTTCGAGGCACTCTGTTGCAGAGTTCCATCCGGGAGCGCTGAGGGTCACCACCTAATCTACTGCCACGTTTAGCGATCTGCCCAGCTTGGTTCGGACTTGGCGGCCCTTCGCTGCGTCGGCTCGAAGCATTTGCGCGAAGCCGAGCCGGCGGCTGGTGGTCGTTTTACTATTGGGCGGCTCGTTGCTTGTGCCGCGTCACATATTGGGACCCCTAATGCTTAAGATTTCACGAATTGCGATAGCGCTTGTCTTTGTCTCGATGCTCATTTCGTTTGCTGCTAAAGACGCGACCGCCGCGGCCTGTCCCGGAACTGGGAATTTCGCTGGGTCTGCCGGTGGGGCCAGGGCATCGCGATTTTTCGCTTCGCCCGCGAGCGTTACTGCGTTCATCGGCGTGTCCGCACAACATCGAACTCTCCGGCACACGTCATCCGCTCTAGTGCTTCAAAATCGGGGACGGGTACCTATTTACGTTTTCGTAAATAGGTACCCGTCCCCGATTCTTTCTAGAGTCGTAAGTCTTGCCGGGCCTTTTTACGTCGGGCTGCAAATCGAAACAGCCATTTACTGACGAGTGCGAGCACGATTGCCGGGATGAGGATGATAAGTTGAAACAGCAGGGTGTAATCCGATGGACTCTTCGGCACCGGGTAAAACTCTGGATTCGGTGACGATCCAGATGAGATGTCGTCTCGGTTTCCCCCGTCATCGATACCGTTGCGTCCAGTCGAGTATAGCCGGTACGGGTCGTGCGCGGGCTGGAAGACAAAAGGGTTCGCCCAGCCATCGAGCATGTGACGCCGGGACTCATCCAAAAAAGATCGGCGAGGGGCCCCGAGTAGCGGCCAGAGCGTGATTCGTACGCATCAACTCGGCGCTCAACTTCGCTTAGTCGAATACGGGTATCCGTATTTTGTTTTGTAAAGAAGAATGGGTGAACACGCGTAGCGGCGCGACGAGAAACAGAATCAGGAAGACTGGCGCCCAAAAGAGTGCCCGGGGTAGGCGAGACGGCAGTCCGTTCCGCGTGACGTTTCTACTGGTTTTTTGAGTCAACCTTGAGCCCTATGGCTAGTTGGCGGGAAGTGTCTCCCCTCTGTGCGGATCAAGGTCTGCCAGGGCTTTGTGAGCCTAGCTCGAACTAGAGCCCTTCTGGGCCGCCGTCTCATCACGTCAAGTCGGGTGACTGGGCGCCGTGTTCGAACAGTCTGCGCGGACTGTTCAAAGGCGATTCAATTCGGCGTGACGCGCATTCCATTTGTACCTAAGGCGCGCCTCTGGTGCGTTCACCGCGCATGACTTCCATCGAATCGTTCTTGACCCAGTTTGCCGCACTGGCGTGGGGCCCACCGTTGATCGTTTTGCTCTGCGGCGGTGGGCTCTATCTCGCGATCCGCTCTCGCGGGCTTCCTCTGCGTTATCTTGGGCACGGCGTGCGTGTTGCTTCGGGTCGTTACGACCGAAGTGACGACCCGGGCGACGTTCCGCATTTTCAGGCGCTGACCAGTGCGCTGTCGGGAACGATTGGTCTCGGCAACATCGCCGGAGTCGCGGTTGCCATCACGGTTGGTGGTCCCGGTGCGGTGTTTTGGATGTGGATCTCGGCGCTTCTCGGGATGGTCACGAAGTTCTTCACCTGCACGCTGGCCGTCCTGTATCGGGGGCGCGACAGCGCGGGGCAAGTCCAGGGCGGCCCGATGTACGTTGTGGTCGAAGGCTTAGGTCCGCGCTGGCGACCGTTGGCTATCCTGTTCGCGGTTGCGGGACTGTTTGGCACGCTTCCAGTCTTTCAGGCGAATCAACTCTCGGAGGTCGTGCGTCTGTTTCTCGTACCGACTTTCCCGTGGATAGCCGTTCATCCTTTCGGCTTCGATGTTGGTTTCGGGTGTGTCGTCGCAGCTGTTGTGGCCTCGGTTGTGCTTGGTGGCATTACGCGAATCGGTGCGGTGACGGCGCGTGTGGTTCCGACCATGGTGGTGGTCTATCTCGCGGCTGTCTTTTGGATCTTAGTCACACATGCGGACAAGGTTTCGTCTGCGCTCGCACTCATCGTTAGCGACGCCTTCACCGGAGCCGCCGTCGCGGGCGGCAGTATCGCACACGTGATCACTACAGGTATTCGTCGCGGAGCGTTTTCGAACGAAGCCGGTATCGGAACCGAAGCTATGGCCCATGGCGCTGCCAAAACCAGCGAGCCCGTACGCGAAGGACTGGTGGCGATGCTTGGGCCGGCTATCGACACGCTTGTTGTGTGCACCGCGACTGCTCTGGCCATTTTGGTGACTGGAGCCTGGCAGGGCAGCGCTGGTGGTGGGGTCGGTATTACGGCGGCTGCCTTTGCTAGCGCGTTTCCCGTTGGTGGAACCGCGCTCCTAACTGTGGTCGTTGCAGCGTTCGCGATCAGTACGATGGTGACTTTCGCGTACTACGGTGAGAAGTGCCTGGCCTTTCTTGTCGGGCCTCAGCGTTCATCGTCGTACCGCTTGGTTTACGTGGCCTTGATCGTGGTCGGCTCAGCAACCTCGCTTAATGCGGTGGTGGCTTTTATCGACGGCATGTACGCGCTGATGGCGATCCCAACGATGACGGCTACGTTGATTCTGGCACCGCGCGTTCTCGAAGAATCTAAACGTTACTTCGCCGGCCTCGAGTCTCAGCACGGGCTGCAGGACGATCGGTAGCGTGAACGCTAGGCGCTTCGGCTGAGCACTCCGACAGGAAGGTGACGGTTGGTTAGTTCCTGGTATGTTGCAAAGTCGGCATAACCGGCGATCAACAACTTCCAGCACTCATCGCGTTCGGGCCCGTCTTCGAGCTCACGGTGCGTGACCGCCCACCGTTCATCGGCAACTTCGACATGAGCCTTACCGGCAGCCGCAAGGTTGTTGTACCAGTTTGGAGCCTTTGGGTTGCCACCGTTGGAGCCGCAGACAAGAAGGTCGTCCCCGCGGCGAACCAGCATCAGCGGGACCGGCCGTGCCTCGCCGCTTTTGCGACCGACAACGTCGAGGATGAAGATCGGTTTGCCCATCAACATGTTGCCCTTGCTCCCGCTACTAGCGCGGAACTGAGCGAGCTGTTGCTTTGCGCCAAGCCGACCAAGCTGCGGCAGCCGCCGGCTCATGAAGTTCACGATTCGTCCTGAAATTGTAGCCATGGAGTAAGTCGTAACCTGACGGGCTAGCCAGTCCAAACCTAATGAACTCGCTACGGGATTGCCCGGGCAAGATCGTGATCCGCCACCGCGACCGATGCCGAGCTTTCGGCCTGCGCCTGCTGGACTATTTGTGCGCATTGCTGCGGCTCGAGCGCCGCTCCGTTCGGATAGCTAAAGCAGGCTCCACCAGCGGGAATGCCGCGACCGAGCGGGACAAAGATGCGATCGCTCGCGAGCGCAACGCCGTCCACTCGAGCAGCGAAACCTTTAGGCTTGGCGAACAACGAATGGCCGGCAAAACTGGCCGGTGTCCCTAAGCCCAAGAGGTCGAGCAGGGTCGGGGCGAAATCCAATTGCCCTCCGACTTTCGCGGACCCGCTCGGGCCGTTCATCGCAGGCGCTGACACCAGAAACGGAACTCGGTCCAGGCGTGTTTCCAGCGACGGATCCCAGCTGTTCAACCCGATTAGGTGAGCAAGCGGGCGTGTTAGCTGAAGGTGCGAATCGTGATCCCCGTAGATCGCGATCACGGTTCGCTCCAAGCGCCCGGCGTCCTGCAAGCGTTGGAATAGTTTAGAAACGGCGCGGTCGAAGTGTCGTGCTCCGTGCAAATAGTTTCCGATTCGGCTGCCTTCGAAAACGCCCACGTCCATTTCTTTGAACTTTTCTGGAAACGTATCGAAGGGATGATGCAGGCCCATGGCGACGAGAAAACCGAAGTAGGGGCTCGGCGCTTCAAGCAACCGGTCGGCCATACGCTCGAAAAACTCTTCGTCTGCCAATCCCCAACCTATCGTTTCTCCTTTTCCCAGGTCGCGGGCGAAATAGGTTCGCTCGAATCCGTAACGGGGGTGAAGGTGAGCACGGTTCCAGAACCCGGGGACTCCGGGGTGTGCTGAAACCGTTGCATAACCGTTGTCAGCCAGAACATGGGCGAGAGTCAGGAAGTTGTTACTCTCGCGCCTAAACGCAATCGCTCCCGCAGGAAGCGGATGCTGGGAATTCAAGACCAGGTACTCACAATCCGAGGTGTTGCCGTCTCTGGTTTGGTCCAGGATGTTTGGGAAATAGGCCGCGCGCCGAGCCAAGCCATTGAGAAAAGGAGTGACTTCCTCTCCTTCAACACGCAGGTTGATCACCCACTCCTGGATCGCTTCCCCTTGGATAATGATCAGGTCGTGGCCGCTGGCCGCGCCAAAGTCGGGCCCCGTTTGACGACGTGATGCACGATCGCGGAAGTAGTCAACGACACCGCGCCGTTCGACGTCAGTTATCTCGCCCCTTAGCCCGCCTTCACGCAACGCGCGGCCGACATCAAAGACATGTGTGGCGTGCAACCCAAGTCGTGCCATGACTGCGGCCGGTGTGTAGACGTTCCTTCCGAAGTGGCCGGCCACCATCGTGTCGATGTCGTAGGGCTTGGTCGGCGCTGCGACGATGAACGCGATTAAGAACAAGGCTCGGCCAGCGCGATCCCATGCAATCGCCGTTCGCGGAAGCCGCACGGAAAACTGCAGCGTTACTCCGGTCAGGAACACAGCCGCAAGCGGGAGGTCGTAAGCGTGTAGTAGGCTGCGCACGCTGGCGTGGACGTCGGGTAGTTGGCCCAGTGACGACAGCGAAGCCACCGATACGATACTGCCGAAGGCTCTGAGGTGAATGACATCACAGAACGTAAGCGTGGCAAGGCCCATGACGATCAGTGCTGCGAAGCTATTGCGCAAGCGGGCAGGGACGAGTGCAACAGGCAGCGCGAAAAACACGGACATCGCGTAAATGTAGGCGGCAGCTCCATCGTGCAGAGGAAGCGATGTCGTTTCTGAAAATATGAATTGGGTGAGTACGGCTGCAGCCCAAACCATGAATACCGGTAGAAACGAAAGCGCCGTTTGGACAGGAATGGGCAGGGCACTGGCGAAGCGGCGGGCCGCTAGTGTGCCAACAACGACGAGGGCGAACATTGCTGTCGCGAGCATTCCCATTTCTCGCCAAGCGGAAATGGTCGCGCTCAATCCAGCGGCACTACGATCTCGGCCGCTTTTGACCAGTTCTATCGCTAACTCATGCTTGCCGCTTGCTACGGCGCGAAGGGGAAGCCTGAGAACAAAGCTGTCGCCCGGTTCGTGCTCTCCCCCGATCGCGTAGCGACTCTTCTCGTCGACCGTCCAGTCGTGAATGGGGACGCCGTCGGGGCCGGCCCAACGTGCTTCAAGGTGAAAGCCTGCGGCGGCGGAGATCGGCGCCTCACCAGAATTGCGCAAGGAGACTTCGACTAGGGTCGTTCCTCCGACTTGCGCATGGCCGGGTGAAACGCTTTCGACAGCAAGGTTAGCACCAGATCCCTGTTGGGCGCCGGCGGTCGCCGCTATGAACAAGAGGCCGACCGCAGCCAGCATTATTGACCGGCTGAAAACGCGAGTTCTTGCTCTCATACCAACAACGGTGCTAGCGGGCGTCGCTAAGACCTGGCGGCGCAGGCACGGATCCCAGCGCAAAGCGCTGCACGCCTGTCAGGTCTGTCACATCTGTCACATCGGAGGCGCCGCGACCTTCGAAGCTGGAATCAACGAAATTGATGTCGAGAAAAAGCAGAACGCTCGATGTGGCGTCATCGAACAGCGGGAACATTGTTGCACCGCCAACGGCGGGCATCGGATACACGACTCCTGCGCCGCCAATATCGAACTCGATTGAGCCGCACGCGGCGTAGTCGATTTCGATCTTACCGCCGACGAAAAGGTCGTCCACTCGAAAAAAATCAGATTCGATCTCGGACAACGGTTTGGTTTCGCTCTGCCAACGAAACTGCGTGTGTTCTGTCCACGTCATTTCCGCAACGACAGCGACGCCGCCACACGCAATCGTGTTCGCGAACCCCATAGTGTTCACGGCGATAACGGGTTCCGCCGTACACTCAAGGTCGGCTTCAATTCCGACGGCTTCCCGCAAGACGGCTAGTGCGTCTGAGGCAAGCACCTCGTCGTCGCCCGTGACGTCGCCGCATACAGCTGCGGCGTGGCCGACGGGTCCGAGCAAAAGCAACAGAAAGAGGGTGAATAGGATGCTGCCAGTCATGGGTTTCAATGTGAACTCCGGCGTCGAGGCAAATCGTGCGGGGTGGAAATACCCGACGCGCGTCAGACCAAGCTAGCTCAGCGCCGATCGGTTTGCAGCGTTAGCAGTAACAATCGTTAGTTTTGTCGAGCGCGTGCCCGTCCACAACGCAACGACTGTAAGGTTGGGGGAAACCAGGTTCAGGGGGCGCTGCACGCGTTGACCCTGCACGCGGAAAGCTTCATTCGAAAAGACCACTCGTCCTTCGCCGCCGTGCCTATACCCGATGACACCATTGAGCAGGAGTTCTGCCTTGAAACCCGATAAGCGCCCCGCCAACCCTAATTTTTCCTCCGGCCCTTGTGCCAAGCGTCCGGGGTGGAGCCTTGATGCACTTTCGGGAGCCGTACTTGGACGCTCTCATCGCGCCAAGGTCGGCAAGGAGCGCCTGGCTGCGGTCATCGAACGCAGTAAAGCGGTTCTGGGCATGCCCGCCGGCTGGCGCCTTGGCATTGTCCCGGGGTCCGATACCGGCGCTGTTGAAATGGCTTTGTGGTCGCTGCTCGGGGAACGCGGCGTGGACGTGGTCGCCTGGGAAAGCTTCGGTGAGGGCTGGGTAACCGACGTTACCAAGCAGCTGGGCCTAGACGTGACCGCTCACCGAGCCGCGTACGGTGAGCTGCCCGATCTGGACGCGATCAATTTCAACAACGACGTTGTCTTTACGTGGAACGGTACGACCTCCGGCGTGCGAGTACCGGGCGGTGACTGGATCCCCGATGATCGACAGGGCCTGGCAATCTGTGACGCGACTTCAGCGGTGTTCGCCATGGACTTGGCCTGGGACAAGCTCGATGTGGTGACCTGGTCTTGGCAAAAAGTTCTGGGCGGCGAAGGCGCTCACGGCATGTTGGCGCTGTCTCCCCGAGCTGTCCAGAGACTTGAGAGCTATACGCCTAAGTGGCCGATGCCAAAAGTCTTTCGGCTTACGAAGAAGGGAAAACTTCAGGAAGGAATCTTTACCGGAGCCACCATCAACACACCGTCCATGCTGTGTGTCGAAGATGCTTTGGATGCGTTGATCTGGGCCGAAGGCCTGGGTGGCGTCAAAGGGTTGGTCGCGCGTTCGGAGGGCAATCTCGCCGCAGTGTCCGAATGGGTTGCCCGCACTGACTGGGTAGATTTTCTGGCCACCGAGCCAACGACTCGCTCTTGCACGTCGATGTGTCTGAAAGTGGTCGATCCTTGGTTCGAAGGCTTAAGTGGCGACGACCAGGCAGCAGCTCTTAAAAAGATGGTGGGTCTTTTGGACGTCGAAGGAGTGGCCTACGACATTGCCGGCTACCGCGACGCCCCTCCCGGGCTACGGGTGTGGGGTGGAGCGACGATTGAGCGCAGCGATCTCGAGGCGCTCTTGCCCTGGCTGGATTGGGCGTTCGCGACGGTTAAGGGCTGACCGACTTCGAAACAGCGGTGGGTTCCGCGAGTCGCACAACCCGCAGGTCGTTCGACTCGCAATCCTCCGTGCGCAGGCTGCTGCTGAGGTCTTTGCCTTCGAGTTTTTTCAATTCCGGTGCCGCACCGTTGGCCACAATGTAGATTTGGGCGCTGTCAGCGAAGTGTTCGCCTGTGGCGCCTTCGAGTGCGGGGCGATCGAGGGTGATGCGACTCGCATTCTGACTCATTCGCAACGCATCGAGATCGAGCAATACGAAATCGTAAGGCGCGGGTCGGGCGGCCGCTTCCGATTCAAAACGGTCGGCGTTGTCGAACGCGTTGCGCGCAATGCTGGCCGTGACCCGCTCCTCTTCGGTCCGGGCAGCAAACGACAGCCGTTTCACGCGTTCGGCTCCGCCCTGCATGGCCACCGCAGAAACGCCTGCACCAGGAACTAGTCCGTCCAATACGCGGCGTCCCGCCGCGCTGTCGCGCACCAGCTTTCGAAGCTCTCGGTACGAAAGGTCGAGCCCGCAATTCTGTTCGGCGTTCAAGTCTACAAGGAACGTTACGCCTGCTTCCTCGACACATCGTTGGGCTTTGGCATCGTGCTTGTCGCCTGCGAAGAATATGTGCTTCGCGTCGAGATCAAGCGCCTTCGCGATCGTTGGGCCCAGCCGCTTTAGGCGGTGGGGAGCGACGGGTGGTTCGGGCGCTTGCCCCGGCAAGTTGATTGACGGTGCGGAAGCAACGCGAACCTCATCCCCGAAACGTTCAACGACAACGCCGATGTCGGGAAGATCGGCATCGTAAATCCGGTAGCAGGGCACTCCACGGCGGGACGGCCATCGCCGCCGATGGCGGTCCACTTTGCGTAGGCGGTTGCCGAACGCTTCGAGGTGAGGTGGCGTCGGATCATGCACAAATACAGCTGCCGTTGCCGTTGTAGCCGCAGCATCTGCCGCTGCAACGGCAGGCGCGGACGCAGCTTCGCTGTCACTGGCACTGTCACTGGCAGCTTCACCGGCAGCCTTATCGGCAGAAGTCGCAATGGTGTCGGTTGGGCGCGGCGGTCGCGGCCCGTGGAATTGAAAGTAGGTGCTTTCGACACGTGCGTTGTAGAGTTTCCGACGCCGGTCGGCTTCGCGACCGACTGTCTTCTCGAACTCGGGCCAAGCGGTGAGGACGAAGAACGACCAGGTCGGTAAGCGTGCGAAGACCTCGGCCATACCATCGTAAAGAGGTTCCAGCTGATGTTGATCTTGTAACCGAATGCCCCACGGAGGGTTGGTTACAATGTTGCCGTGGGTGCTTTCGAGATTGGTTTCAAGAAAGTCCGCGCGTTCGAAGCGAATGCTGTCGCTTACACCCGCACGTGCGGCGTGCCGCTTGGCCAACGACAGCGGCTCGGGGTCGATGTCGCGAGCGAGCAGCGGTTCGAAGTCGGCGGGACGCTCTCGGTCCTGTGCTTCAGTACGCGCTTGCTCCCACGCGGATGTCGCGATGAACGGCCAGCGCTCGGCTGCGAACGTTCTATTGCGACCCGGGGCCAAATCGCGTCCAATCATCGCGGCTTCGATGGCGATGGTTCCGCTTCCGCAAAACGGATCGAGAAACGGGCGTCCCGGTCTCCAGAAGCTTAAATCAACGAGTGCGGCGGCCAGGGTTTCTCGTAACGGCGCGGCGCCGACAAGATCGCGGTAGCCGCGCTTGTGAAGACCATCGCCGCTGGTGTCCAGAGTCAGTGTTGCGATGTCACCAACGAGCTCCACAGCGACGCCGAATGTCGGCCCTGTTTCGGGGAGCGAGTGAACGCGGTGACCGTCGAGAAGTGATTCGACAATTGCCTTTTTGGTCGCGCGTTGAACGGCCGGCACACTTTCGAGCTTGCTTGTTTGGCTGCGCCCGGCGACCGGGAACGCGGCATCGACGGGAATCCAGTCTTTCCAAGGCAGCGCCCGGACGCCCTCGAACAGATCTTCGAAATCGGTGGCCGGGAAGCGGGCTACTCGCAGCAACACGCGGTCTGAACTGCGCAGCCACAAATTGGTGCGTGCGATCGCCTCGTCGCCACCCTCAAACTCGATGCGACCGGTGCGAGGCGACCGCGCTGGGTAGCCCAACTCGCGCAATTCGCGGATTACGACGCCCTCAAGGCCGAATGTCGAGGTTGCGATGAGCGGATAGGTCATTGGGGGTTCAGCGGGTTCCGAAGGGAATTTTCGCTGCCGCATTCGTCTAGCACGACTGGCGCGGAACCACATCGGTTTCGCCGGTACTACTTCCCTGTTAGCTTCCGCGCGTCGATTTCGCCGCGCCTTGATTGCGCTTACGCCTGCTTGGTCCGCTTCGGGATCCATGTATCGCGCAGGCAACGGACGGCCTGCCCGCAGGAGAATGGCGGATGATCACCACCGGCAGCAAAGTTTCCATTGAGTACACCCTGACCCTCGACGACGGGCGCGTCGTTGACACCAACGTGGAAGGCGAGGCGCTCGTTTATGAGCAGGGGTCAGAGCAGATCCTGCCCGCGCTTGAGGCGGAGCTAGCGGGATTGGCTGTCGATGACGTCAAGAAAGTGAGCCTGACTGCTGAGCAAGGCTACGGCCCGATTCAGCCGGACGCTTTTCATACCGTCGAGCCCGATGAGGTTCCCGAGGCGGCCCGGGTTGCCGGCACGACCTTGGTCGCACAAGACGAATCGGGCGGTCAGCGTCCAGTTCGCGTCGCCGAGGTTCACGAAGACCGCATCGTGATTGATCTCAATCACCCGTTGGCTGGCGAGAATCTCAGCTTTGACGTTAAAATTCTGTCGATCGAGTAGGAAAGGGGGCGGCGGGGCAGGTTTTCCGGCTAACCGCATAGGGCACAAACAAAACCGCCCCGGTCTTTGCAGACCGGGGCGGCTTCGCGTTCGGAGTTGCCTCGTCTTACGACTTAGGTAAGCGCGAGTGCTACTTCGTCGAGCTTGGCCGTCAGGTTTGTACCAACCGACGTCATCGCAGCGATAGCAGCGATCGAAATCAGAGCGGCCAAAAGACCATACTCAATCGCGGTGGCACCTTCTTCATCTTTCAAGAACTTTACAATACTTCCCATTTTCATACTCCTTCTTTGTTTTTTGTGAGCCGGACCCCGTTCCCACGGTGCCTGCGCACGGGACACTATAAGCAACGGCGGTGCCAAAGTTGCCGAGATGTTGCTCACATCCGGTCTCGAACGCGTAAGTCATTGAAACTACTACACTTCAGGTTTTTCGGCGCGGATTGGCAGTCATCGGCGGTGATGACGGTGCCAGCGCGAGCGTTTTGTTCGCGTGATTTCTACGGATCGGCGAAAAGCACATAAAAATCAATGGATTGAAGGATTCTGAATGCGAATCTCGTTGCGGGAAACGTTGTACAGACGGTGCGTCAGGCCTTCCGCAGTGCGGGACGTTTCCCGCACCGAGTGCGCGCTAACGGACAGGTATGTACGAATTGTCGGGGGTCGATCTAGAAAAAACCCCAAGCCGGAAGAACCGGCTCGGGGTTATCGCGAAGCGCGCCCTTAAGAGGAATAGGGCGTTGAGCTATAGGCCTTAGCCGGCGACTTGGAAGCTGGCCCGACGGGTGTCGAAGCTGCCTTCGACGCGAACGCGGTGTTCAACCTCATACTCGCCGGGTTGAATGTCGCTTGGGGTCAACAATTGAGGGCTGCTTTCCCAGCGTCCCGTAAGGCGTTGGCCTAGCTTGGAGCCTAGCACTGCGATCTCGACGCCATCGCGGCGCAGAACCCACGTTTCTTCGACGGCCGTTGAGCTCTCGCCCGTGGCGGCCAGCACCGAATAGGTTGTTAGGAAGGTCAGGGCCTCTCCAGGGCGTACGACCTGGGGCTCGACGGAAGCTTCGTTGATGTTGGTCACCGGCCCACCATTCCAACGGTCGCGCTCCACGTTAGCGTCGGCCGACGCCAGCCGCTCTTCGGAGGATTGAATCAGGAGCATGCTGCCGAAGCCGATCGCGGCGCCGGCCCCGATGGCCGCAGCAGGGTCAATGCCGATGTCGATCAGGGCGATGGTGCCCCCGAGCAGTGCTCCGATGACGGCTCCGCCCAGGCGTTGGGTGTCGCGCTGGGTGGAGCAGCTGGAGGCCAAAGTGGCGCAAAGTGCCAGAGAAAGGAATGAGGTAGCGGTACGCGTCACGGGGGAGCCTCCTAGAGTTTGCCGTGGTGGTCGTATGGCGGCCCACCCGGCGGCCGATCAGTTGTCGTTTAGGTAGCCCAAAAACCATCTTCTGCCCAGCGTTTGGGGTGCACGCTTCTGGACTGGGTGCGCCGGGTCTGGCACAGACCCGGCAAGGGAGTACTCCGCATGCATGTTTTCGACAAGATACTGATCAACGGAAATTGGGTGACGCCAGAGCTGTCCGGCTGTTTCGAGATCGTCAATCCAACCACGGAAGCGGTTTGCGGGACGATTCCCGATAGTTCAGCTGCGGACCTTGACCGTGCGGTAATGGCCGCCCGGGGCGCTCTCCAGGATTGGAAACTTACCCCACCGGCAGAGCGAGGGCGTGCGCTGAACGCGATCGCTGACGAAATGGACGCCAGGGCCGAAGAGCTGGGCGCAGTGATTGTGGAAGAGCTGGGCGCACCAGCTGCCATGACGGCGCAGTACATGGTCGGATTTCCCGCCTCAACGATTCGTTTCTACGGGGATCTTCTTTGCAACGATGGCTTCGCCTTCGAAGAACGCATCAACAACTCGCTGGTTGTTCGCGAACCGCGCGGAGTGGTCGCAGCGATTACGCCCTGGAACTACCCGATCCATCAGATCACAGCGAAAGTTGGGCCGGCGTTGGCCGCGGGATGCACGATCGTGGTCAAGCCCAGCCGTGAAGTTGCATTGAGTTGCTTCTTGTTCGCGGAGATCGCGGGCCGCCACCTCCCGCCCGGCGTTTTTAACTTTATTTCAGGACGTGGCTCAACGATTGGTGAAGCGATGGCGACCCATCCGGAGGTCGACATGGTTTCGTTGACCGGCTCAACGGAAGTCGGACGACGCACGATGGCTTTGGCCGCGGAGTCGATCAAAGACGTCTCCTTGGAACTCGGTGGCAAGGCGGCGAACGTTATTCTCGATGACGCTGATCCTTCCGTAATTCGTGCCGGTGTTCACCACGCCTACACGAATGCTGGTCAAACCTGCGCTGCGTGGACACGCATGCTCGTGCCTCGCTCAATGCACGACGAGGCCTGTCGCATCGCAAAGGAAGTAGCCGAGACCATCATTGTACCGGGCGACCCGTGTGTTGCGCCCGATGCTGGTACGACACGGATGGGGCCTCAGGTTAGCAAGGGACAGTACGACTCGGTGATTAGTTATATCCGCAAAGGGATTGAGGAAGGCGCGACCTTGGTTGCCGGTGGTGTTGAACCACCGCAGGGCTTGGAACAAGGCTATTTCGTGCGTCCCACCGTCTTCGGGAATGTGGTGCCCGAGATGACCATTGCGCAAGAAGAAATCTTTGGCCCGGTGCTAACCATCATGCCCTACGATGATGAAGACGACGCCGTGCGTATCGCCAACAGCACGATCTTCGGACTCGGCGGTGCGGTGTGGTCTGGTGACGTTGATCGTGCCGTGCGAGTTGGGCGCCGTATCGACACCGGGGGCATCGACATAAACGGTGGTGTCTTCAACCCGATCGCGCCGTTTCGTGGCGTTAAACAATCGGGCATTGGTGCAGAGCTCGGCGTCTACGGCCTTGAAGAGTATTTGTTGACCAAGAGCTTTCAGTTTCCGGTCGACGGTAAGATCGCCGGCTATCTTGAGGGGAAGTTCGACAGCTGAACGCGCGTTGTTCTGGGCTCAGGAGTCAGGGTTCAGCGTTCGATGGGTTCCAGGTCTACGATGAAGTCCGTACCGCCTGCTTCGTTGCGTCCTAAGCACCGATAGTGGGCGCGCCCCAGAAGGCCCTGCTGCGAAGCGCCCAGAGTGCGGATCTCGACGATGGCGCGGGTTTCCTTTGCACCGTCGGTTGTCGTCTCAAATCCGTCGGTGACAACCACGCTGTGCCCGACGGAAAGATCGCGAATCTCAATCTCGTGACGAGCGCTGGATCCTGTCAGCCCATTCGACGTGCTGAACGTATACCCTCGCGCTGTCGCTTCGCCGACTACGTCATCGGGGTGGGTGGCATAGCCGTCGGCATCAATTGTTGGGCGCGGTAGCTCGCTCGCTTCCGCGTAGATCAACCCCATGCGTTCGAACGGGAACGCTTCGCTACTCACAGTCGGCTCGCCAGCGATCGCGCTATCGGGCAGCCAGCACAGCAAAAAGCGACGAATGTTCAATTTCGAAGTCGCGGTCATTCGGTTTCGTGCTGGCTGAGGTTTCCCTCACCAGCGGTGTCCGCGGTTGCTACAGTCGGCGTCAATCCAACGCTTAACCGACTCGCGGTCTAGTTCGAGGCGTACCCTGGGGGGCGCCACCCGCTGCTGTAGCAGGCGGTGCAGGCGGCGAAGACACGGCTAATGCCGTTCTCGCTGCCGACCAGCGACCAGGTCTTACGCTGGGCCGGGTCGTTTCCAACTTCACTGGGGGTTTCTGCGCCGCAGCCGGCGCAGGCGGTGCGCAGCGTCTTGTTGCTCAGCGCATTCTGCGAATTTCTAGGTGCCATTGCGCGCTGATATACGCGCCGCGAGCGACAAAGTGTAGCCGCGGGGGAGGCGCTCAGAGTTTGGCAGGGCCTGTGGTCGGCAGTAGACGAACCGCTATCGAGTGTGGGCTCGCGAATAGCATTCCTACCCACGTGTCGGCCCAGCCGTATTTGGCGGCCATCAAACCACGTACTCTCGCGTGTCTGGGAGCCGACGGGTCAGGCTGGGCTCTGTACCTGATGTTTTCGCCACCGCGCTGCACGAGCAGCTCAGGGTCCTTGAGAACATCCAACAGCCACGGGCTAGAAGGGTTGTTGGCCTCAAGCCAGATCCGACCCGCGGGGTCTTTGGCAATCCAGGTTCGGGTTTGGCGTACTGTGCCGTCCGCCGTGGAAGTGTGCACCACGACAACTTCCTGGCCTTCCAACGCCAGCGCGGTGACTAGAGCCGCCGCTAACAACGGTGATGCGATTAGGGCCAGAGCCCAACGTACACGATTCATGGATAACTAGCCTATTAAATAGAAACGGGGGACACCCGTACGCAAAATGCGCTGGGTGTCCCCCGTCTGAATTGCTGTCGCGACAGCTAGGGCGATTAGTTCTTTACGTCGCTAGCCAGATTGTTACGGTCGATATTCTTAAGATCGATGTGGAAAACACCCGTCTGTTCCGTAAAGGTCTCTTCCATGTCGGGAGCCTTGTAGTCGATCTCGAAGTAGAAGGCTGTTTGCGTATCTTCGGCACTGTCGAAGTACGTTTCGAGCTCGTTGTTCTTGTCGCTCGCTGAGATGTACAGAATCTGTCGCTGCGCAGCCTCGTACTTGGCCTCACGGGTGTCGGGGTCGTTCAGGGTCACACCGTCGGCACTCTTTGTGAAAGGCTCTGCACCAGTCGCGTACACGACGCGCGCAGCAACGATCTCGTTGCTTTTGTCGTCAATGCGGGCGCTGAAAGTGTACATGCGCAAATCGCGTCCACCGATTTTGGCGGAGGTTACGCGAGCCTCGTCGATTCTTGGGGGTTTGGTCTTCGGACCGGAGTCGCCACTTTGACAAGAGGCGGCCAACATCACACATGCGAGACCCATGACGAGTTGCTTCATCTAAACTCTCCTTAAAACCGTTAGGTTCGGTTTGTATTTCTATTTGCGCCGCAACTGCGTGAGCTTGCAGCGGCTACAATGGACTTTGACTATGTGGAGCAGCCCCGAGGAGCAACCCATTGGACTTTCTAGAACTCATACACACCACCGGCGCGGTGCGGCGTTTGCGCCCCGACCCGGTTCCCCGCGAACTCATCGAGCGACTTTTAGCGGCGGCAATTTGCGCCCCCAGCCCCGGAAATTCACAAGGCTGGGATTTCGTCGTGGTGCAGGCTCCCGAACAGCGTCGCCCTCTGGCCCAGGCTATGCGTGACGCCGTTACCCCACTATTGCCGCCGGTAGGAGCCGACGTGCCACGTCGGCACAAGCGTATGATCGAGGGGGCTCACCATCTGCTGGCGCACCTGGAGGACGTACCATTGTGGATTTTTGTTTGCGGCCGGCCGGTTTACCCGGCCTCGGCGCCAGCCCAAGAGTGGATTGCGCCGGCCGTGTACCCCGCCGCCCAAAACTTGGTGTTGGCAGCAAGAGCGCTTGGCTTGGGCAGTGTCTTTACGACCTACCACAAGCCCTGCGAAGAAAAGGTTCGCGAATTACTCGATCTGCCCGAGGACGTCGAAATCGCCGTATCGATCCCCTTGGGTTACCCGGATGAACCGTTTCGCCGAGTTTGGCGCAAGCCCCTGGCAAACTTTGTTCACTGGGAGGGCTGGTAAACGGGCTTCAGTCCAGACGGGTTCGCATCCGCTCGATGGCCTCTTCGACGGCTTCGCGTTTTCCGAATGCCGACAGACGGAAGAAGCCCTCGCCGCACGGCCCGAAACCGGCACCCGGCGTTCCCACGACTTCTGCGCGATCCAATAGGCGGTCGAAGAAATCCCACGAGCCCATGCCGTCGGGAGTTCGCACCCAACAGTAAGGCGCGTTTGTTCCGCCGAAAACGGTCAGCCCCAACGACGCAAGTCCTTCTCGGATGATCGCCGCGTTGCCCATGTAGTAATCGATGCGCTGACGAACCTCGGTTTGGCCTTCGGCAGTGTAGACTGCCGCCGCTCCGGCTTGCACGACATACGAGCAGCCATTGAACTTCGTTGAGTGTCGTCGTGCCCACAGTTGGGCCAAGGGAACCTTGGTACCATCGGACGCGCGACCCTGCAGCTCATCGGGAACAACAATGTACGCACAGCGCGTGCCCGTGAATCCGGCGGTCTTAGAAAAGCTGCGAAACTCGATCGCAACTTCTCGCGCGCCTTCGATCTCGTAGATCGAGTGGGGGATCGATTCGTCGGTGATGAAGCCCTCATAGGCAGCATCGAACAGTATGACCGCCTCGTTGGCTCGCGCCCATTCAACCCAACGGGCGAGCGCGTTGCGGTCGGCAGTGGCACCGGTCGGGTTGTTCGGAAAGCACAGGTAAACCAAATCAACCGGGTGCGTGGGAGGCTGCGGGAGGAAGCCGTTCTCCTCAGTGCACGGGAGGTAGGTGATGCCCTCGTAGGATCCATCTTCCCGAGCGGCTCCGGTACGGCCAGCCATCACGTTGGTGTCCACGTAGACCGGGTAGACCGGGTCGGGGACGGCAATGGTTGCGTCGGCAGCAAAAATTTCCTGAATGTTACCGCTGTCGCACTTGGAGCCGTCGGAGACGTAAATCTCCGAGGCCTTTACGTTGACCCCGCGTGACACGAAATCACCCTGCGCAATCGCTTCGCGAAGAAACTCGTAGCCCTGCTCGGGCCCGTAGCCATGGAAGCCTTCCTCGGTACCCATTTGGTCTACGGCTGCGTGCATTGCGTTGCGCACACTTTCGGGAAGCGGAAGCACCACATCGCCGATTCCAAGACGGATTAGCTTGGCTTCAGGTCGTGACTGACTGAACGCCCCGACACGACGTCCGATTTCGGGAAAGAGGTAGCCGGCGGCAAGCTTGCGATAGTTGTCATTGATACGGGCCATTGTGGGCTCCTAGGGAACGGGAATCGCGGGACCATAGCCAAGAGGTTGCCACGCATCAATTGGTTTCGACCGTCGGCTGTGTTTGCCGCAACAATCTGAGACGAAATGGGGGCGAGGGGCCCCTAGGAATCGTAGCGCCTTGGTAGGGCGGTAAGGGGTAAGCTGATTGCAGGGCCGTTGCCGTTGGGTACTGCCACGATCCAAAACTGATAGACGTCGAACCAGAAGATGGCGGCTTGTTGCCAGCGGCTAGCGAGTTCAACCGCTGCCTTTTGCGGGAGATCAACAGCAAAGCCTCGTTCACGATGCTGGCCGTCGGGCGAGACCCCGTCGGCACGAAGGAAATGGCAGGGCAGGGTGGCGATTTCCGTGTCTAGCGCTTCGATGCGGCGATGCGTGTCTGCGGCGTCCAAACTGCGACCATGCGGATTGCAGGCCGTGACGATTGCGAAGCGCGGGCCAAGCCCCAGGTTCGACAACTCGTTGCGAGCGCTTTCATCCACGGGAAGCCGTAGGTCAACGCGAAGAAGACCGTCGCGGTAAATCTCCAGGATTGTGTTGGGATAATGCTCCCATTCGGGAGGCAGCTCGTGGTCAGCAGACGGCTTCATCGTGGCCGTCCATACCAAGGCGAAGTCGTTCGTGGTAGCGTGGCCGCCGTCATGGCTACCCGAAACACTGAAAGCAAAGTCTCGCGCAATGATCCCTGTCCCTGTGGCAGCGGCAAGAAGCACAAGCAGTGCTGCGCAATCGAAGAGTCGGTCGAGGCCGCGGGGTCGTTCTTCCGCATCGCGATGCTCGGCATGGGGCTGGCGCTCGTGTTTGTAACGGTCGCGGTCGGCCGAGAGCTGATGTCGGCTGAACCAGTCGGCAAGCGTGTTTGGTCAGCCGAGCACGGGCATTGGCACAATGTTACGGGTGATCCGCATGGCGGCGGGGGCAGCGGCGGGGGCGCGGCGCCCGATGGCGGCGATTATGCCGACGGCGAGGAAGTCGATGGTCGGGTCTGGTCGGAAGCCCACGGGCACTTCCACGGCGGCGGCGGCAGTGCCGCCGGTAGTCCGCAACCGGGCAAGGTCTGGGATCCCGAGCACGGGCACTATCACCCTGCGGCTCCGATCGAGCGGGAGACGGTGCGCGGCGATCACTTCTCTGACAAGCGGGCCGCGGATGCCGAACGTATTAGAAAGGCCTTGAGCGAGACCCCGTAAGGCCCCATCACTGTAGGAGTTTTATACTCCGTGCAGTCGACGAGGGTTTTCCGTGGTCATTTGTTTGATCGCGTCTTCGCTGGCGCCACACGCCAGTAACCACGGTACGATGTTCTCGAGAACATGGCTGTAGCCCCAACCGCCGTTGGCTTTGTAGCAAGTCTTCCAGCCGACCTCGTTGCCCAGTAAGACCCTGTCGGCGTGACCAGCTTCGATGAGCTTCATGACGGCCTCCACCTCTAATCGGTCTGGGGTGAAGCCGCGGCCTGGTCCAATTGCCTCGCAGTATTCCTCGTGCCCAAAGTGGTCGAAGGAAACGAAGCCCACACCACGATCGAGCAACTCCAAAGTGATCTCGACCGGAAAGAGCCCAAGGTGGGAGGGGTAGACCTTAGAAAGGTCGGCTCCTTCTTTCTCAAGAATGTTGCAGTACAGCGGGAAGTGGTTGTGCATAGTCTCGCCATAAATCGCGAGATGGGCGTTTGGATGTAGGGTTAACGAAACGCCGGTTTGCGCCTGGGCGCGGGCGGCTGCTCGCAAGACCTTCTCTTCATCGGGTTGGAAGGGGTCTGCTGGCATTCCTGACAGGCCGATCTCTCCGATGTTGCCGGCACGCACGCCGCTGTCGTCGATCCCTTCTTCGATCTCGCGCACCATGCGCTCGGTAAGCTCTTCGATGCTGGCGTCAGCAACGAAACCAGGGTGAGCGCCCCCGATATACCAGCCGGTCGAGGCGACGATCTGGACACCGCTGTCGCGCGAAAGCTGTTGTAGAACCGGAATGTTACGACCAATTCCTTCAAGATCCATGTTGACTACCGTGCCGCCGCCGTGCTTGCCGTATTCGGCCAGCTCGCGAGCCACAAGCTCCGGCTCGTCCTGGACCAAATTGCGCTTCCAGGCCAGGCCATTGCGGCGGATTCGCCCAACGTTGCCCAGGGAAAATTCTTCATCACCGTCATGGGCGTCGACGGCGTCGGTGCCCGGCGGCATGTACCAACAGGAAATATCCAGGGTCAGGTGGACGTGGGACATGGTGGCGCCGAGATCGTCGGCGTCGATGGTTCCGAGTACGGTTTGAACGGTGGCCAATGCTCGCTCCTTGCGGTCGGTGGTCGATTGTCGGCCCTGCGCCGGCGACTGGGGTTTACACGAGGGCTCCGCCTTCGCATAATGCCCGAACTGAAACAGGTTCTACTTTTCTGGAAGCGCGCGGATCCCGCAAGAAGAGGCCCCCTCCATGCATCAACGAATTCCTCTCCCCCCATACCCGAACGGCTGGTTCGCCATTTCGTATTCAAGCGATCTCGCGGCTGGCGAGGTCAAATCGGTCCATTATCTCGGCCGTGACATGGTGCTGTACCGCGGCGAAGGCGGTCGTGCCTATGTCGTGGATCCTTACTGCGATCACCTGGGAGCGCATTTGGGCGTAGGCGGAACGGTTGTCGGCGAGTCGATTCGCTGCCCCTTCCACTCTTGGTGCTATGCAGGCGACACGGGTCGTTGTGTCTCGATTCCCTACACCGAAAAGATTCCGGCCAAGGCGGCCATCGGTGTGTGGCAGGTTTGGGAGAACAACGGTTTCATTTTCGTTTGGCATCACACTGAGGGCGACGCGCCCACCTACGAGATCGACATCGCCGAGGAGACCAACGACCCCGAGTTCGTCGTTTGGGGAACGAAAGAATGGATGTTGCCGACTCACCCGCAAGAAGTCATGGAGAACGGCGTAGACATTCAGCACTTTGAAACGCTGCATGGTTGGAAGGCCAAGGCCATCGACTGGGTGCCTGAAGGGCATCGCTACAGCCTGCGCATCGAGGTCGATACCGCCGAAGCCGAACAGGCTGTGACCGCGCAGAACGCGACCGACGTAGACTCGTTCAACTCCGGTCCTTCGTTCACGATCACGCGCGTGCGTGGGGCGATGAACGGCGTTGCGGTTAACGTGTTGACTCCCGTCGATCCCGAGATGCTGCACATTCAGCACACCTACTATCGTCACAAGAGCACATCGCAGGAGATCGCCGACGCGTTCTTCAACGGCTACATGGCTGATTACCAACTCGATGTGCCGATCTGGTCGAGCAAGGTCTATAAGCCGCTGCCGACGATTGCGGAAAACGACGGCCCCTACATACGTTTTCGTCGTTGGTATGGGCAGTTCTATACGAAGCCTGAAGCTGGCAATCAGCCCGGCTGAAGAACACGCCGCTGCGTGGCTTCAGTAAGCGATTTCGTAGCGGCGGGTTCGCCCCGCCAAAGTTTGGAGAAACAATTTGTTGAACTTTGAAGATCATGTCGCCTTCATTACCGGAGGCGGCACAGGGATCGGTTTGGCCTGTGCAAGCGAGATCATCGCTGGCGGCGGTCGTGTTGTGCTTGCCGGGCGGCGCGAAGATGTCCTGAAAGAAGCGGCGGCGACATTGGGCGAGCGCGCTACGTATGTGGTCTGCGATGTCAACGATGATGCGTCGGTAGAGCAAGCGGTCGCGCAGGTGATCGCGCAACAAGGCTCGTTGTCGCTTGCCGTGAATGCGGCCGGAATGGGAATGGCGGGCAGCGTGCTTGGCACTTCGGTGGAGCTGTTTCAGATGGTGATGGAGACGAATCTAACCGGTTGTTTTCGTGCGATGCAGGCTGAGGCGCGCGCGATGCGTGCCGCAGGCAAGGGCGGGTCGATTGTTAATATCAGTTCGATCGCCGGCGCACTGACACACCGATGGATGACGGCGTACTGCGTTTCCAAGGCTGGCGTTAATATGTTGACCCAGTGTGCGGCCGATGACCTCGGAGAGTTCGGAATCCGCGTCAACGCGGTGATGCCGGGCATTGTTGATACCGAACTCGCGGGCCCGCTTGTCGATAGCGAGCACGCGCAGCGCGAGTACAAAAGCTTGATGCCGATTTCACGAGTCGGTGAACCCGCAGACATCGGCAAGATGGTTGCGTTTTTGTTAAGCGAGGAGTCGTCGTGGATCACCGGTCAGGTGATCGGCGTTGACGGCGGCCATACGATTCGCAAAGGACCTGATCTTCGACCGCTGTTCCGCGGTCTGCTTCCCGACGAACCTGAAGAGTAGTCGCCACGCGCGCCTCTGCTTGCGACGTTACTTGTGGGGCTACTTGCGACGCAACCGATGAAGCCACGTACGCATGCGTTGGCCGTCTTCGGTAACCCAACTCGCGGTCACATCGTCGACGAACCCACGCTCGACCAGTGTCGCCAGGAAAAGCTTGGCGTCTGCGCGCAGGCTTTCGGTTAAAAGAATCTCTCCCTCTATCGAAAGGTGCATGTCGAGAAATTCGGCTAGCGAACCGTAACTCTCCGGATCATAGACAATGTCGGCGGCGACAATGAGATCGAACCGGTGTTCGAGACGGTCGCTCGTGAAGTCGAGCAGGCGCACCTCGCAGTGTTCGAGCTGATGGGCTTCGAGGGTCGCTTCAACGAACGGGAGGCATTCCGGCGCGTAGTCGCCGAAGACAACCTGCGCGCCCGATTGGGCCGCGGCCACCCCGGAAACTCCCAAGCCGCAGCCCAGATCCAGCACTGACTGGTCGGGGCGGGGAGGGTGCTGAAACAGGTGAGCTGCTAAGGCGCGAGCGCCGATCCACACCAACGCCCAGTACGGCGGTTCCGGAACGCGGTCGGCGTTGAGCAGCGCTTGCGCGTCGATGCGCTCTTCCAGGCGATCAACCGTGAACGCCCCAAGGGTGAGGCTGGGCTCAGTCGGAATCTCGATCTCGGTCCAGACTGCCGGCCATTGCCCAAGCGACCGTGGGCTTCGAAGGTCGTTATTTGACACCGGCTAGCTTTAGAATCGTGTTGAACTCAGGTGCTCTAAGTGGCAGCACTGACAAGCGACTTTGCTTGACCAGCGCGATTTCAGCCAGCGATGCGGTCGCTTTGACCTGGGCCAGGGTGACCGGCTGGGGCAGGGCCTTTTCGGGCTTGATGTCGATCACCACCCAGCGATCGTCGTCGGTCGTAGGGTCGGGGTAGGCCTCGCGCAAGACCGAGGCGATGCCAACCACCTCTTTGGGCCCCACGCTATGGTAGATCAGAGCGCGATCCCCCTTGCTCATGGCTGCCAGGTTGTTGCGGGCCTGATAATTGCGGACGCCATCCCAGAAGGTGCGCTTGTCGCGAACCAGGTCATCCCAGGAATACGCCGACGGTTCCGTTTTCAGTAGCCAGTACTTCACGCGCTTTGGATACACCGGTTGCCGCGTTCGCGGAATTGACGGATGGGCGCTTGGGGGTCTGTGTCGCTGTCAGGAACCGTGCTAATTTTTCAAACCAGCGAACCAAGAGGCACTTCTTATGATCAATCGAAACTTTTTCGCGTTTATCGCCGCTATCCTGCTCATCCCGGCTGCGGCCGATGCTTCGTTTCATGTCATCGAAATCGAGTCGTTGATGAACCGCTTCGGGCCCAGCGAAGAGATTGAATATGTGGAACTGGAAATGTTGGCACCCGGCCAGACTCAAGTCCGCAATACGCGTCTGACCTTCTTCAGCGGCGATGGAAGCGTGGTCACCGTACTCGATGTCGCCGACGAGAACGTGGCCAGCGGAAGCAGCGGGTCATCCATCCTATTCGCGACATCGACCTTTGGTGTCGGCTCTGGGGTGATTCCTGACTTCTTTTTCGAGCCCGGCACGATCGACGATTCAGGGATGATTTGCTGGGGAGCGCCTGGTGGCTCGCCGCCCGACCCATCGACTTGGGATCCAGCGGTGCCCAACAGCTACATCGATTGTGTAGCGTTTGGAGGCTACACAGGGCCGTTACCCGGCGGGAAGAGCGGGGTTTCGAGCAGCGCGCCCGGCGATGGTCAGAACGCACTGAACCGTGTGAACTCGACCGGAGACGATTCGGTTGATTTCGAGCTTGGGCTGCCACGCCCCTGCAATAACGCGGGGGAATGCGCCGTTCTGACCACACCGACCACAATCACGTCAACGACCGTGCCCGCCACAATTACCAGCACGACCTCGTCAACGATGCCCCTGGACCGGGAGTGCTGTGGCGATGTCGATGGCAACGGTTCGGTCAAGGCCAGCGACGCGCTGGCCGTGTTGCGCAAGGCGGTTGGCCTCGATGTTACGTTCCAATGCCAGAACGTTTGCTTCTCGAGATAGCCGAGGACGGCCGAAGCTCAGATCGGTTTCCGAGGTGTCCGGGCCGGCGTTTGTAGTCCGGATGGTGGCCCGAAACTGTGCGGGGCGGGGCCGAAAAACGGGCTCGACGCACTGCGCCGGTTGCAAAACCAACTCGCGTTGGTAGCTTCCCGCCCAAGCAGAGCTGCGAGGCGTTAGCTCAGTTGGTAGAGCAGCTGCCTTTTAAGCAGCGGGTCGCTGGTTCAATCCCAGCACGCCTCACTTTTCGCTTCTTGGGGTGAGCGGCATTCAGCGGCCCACCAAGTGCGTCCCCGTCGTCTAGTCAGGTCCAGGACACCGGCTTTTCACGCCGGCGACACGGGTTCGAATCCCGTCGGGGACGCCATCCTTAAGGGGGGTAACACCTCCCAACGCGGGAAGACCCGCGGACACCACGACATCCCGCTCCCGTGTGTTTGGCTCGGGCTTTCCGAGTTCGATGCGGTCGAGCGCCGTGCCGAGGAGTTCTCGGCGGTCGTAGATGTCGCCGTATTGCATGGTCTCCGTGAATCGCTCCAGCAGCTCGCCTAGCAGTCGGTCGTCAGCGAGTTCGTCAGGGGCTGTAACGCGCGTCTGAGCGCCTATCTCGGTGAGACGTGCCGTGACTTCCGCCTCTTCGGTTTCGAGTGTCTGGAGCCGCGAGAGTGCAGTCTCGGAGCCGTTAGCATCGCTCTCAAACGCGCGGATCCACTTCTCCTTTGCCCGCTCGATCTCGGCCAGCCGGTCCGTCAAGAGTGCTTGGTCGGCGGGGCGCTTGGGCTGCTTGCGGAGGTGCTGCTTGGCTAGCTTGATGTACTGACGACGGAACTTGGGCTGAAGAACGTCTTGCGCGACGAGCGACTGGATCGCAGCTTCGATGGAGTCCTGCTTGATCGTTCCGTTCGTGCAGTGATCGCGCCCGAACTTCGCGCGGCCAGGCGTCGTCAACTTCGTCGATAAGTCCGGCGAACTTCACGTCCGTGCGGTGCGCGGCGGCTTGTGATTGCTGATTTGGTGATTTGAGTGATTTGATCCGCGAGGCCCATCTTCTTTACATTATGCTCGAACCACTCCACATCATTGTCGACGAAGTTGACGACGCCTCATCTCCATGAAGCCGCCGTGAATGAGAATGAAGTGCTTGATGAAGAAGACCTCGATCTGGAGTTTCTTTCGGAAGGTTATTTCTACTGCGGAGGTGAACGCGCTTGAATGTCATCGGTTGGTCGAGAACTCGAAGAACGTAAGGAAGGTATCGGGCGTTTGAAGAGAGAGAGGAAGTTGAATCGAGTTAGGAAGAGGTTCTTGCTGCACTGAAACTTTCTACGAAGCAGAGCAAACTTTGATTTCTTCGGGACACCAGATCCAGTTACGTTGGTTGAGGAAGACCCTTAGTCGTCGTTGAAACTTTGTAAGGGAGTTGGTCACGGCTTGGAGGATTCTGAAGACGTTGAAACTGAATCAGGTCAGGCAAAAAGAGTTTCAGTTCGTTCTCAGCGACTTCGGAAGTTACCAAGGTCAGAAGGTTCGGTTCTTCAAGAGCAGAAGAGAACCGAAGGGGATCAGGGCGGAGATTCTTTGCTCTCCCTTTGGTCGAGCGGCTACGCCTATTTTTCGTTCTTTAGAGGGCGTTTATTCGGAGCCTTAGGGAAGGTTGCGGGAAGTCTCCTGAAGCCTTGCAGGGGCCTTACAGGGCGTTCTGGACGGGTTCTAGGGAGGGCTATGAAGACCCTTGGCAAAGAGCTTGCGCTAGGACATCGGGAAAACTTTGGGAAGGCTATTCGGGAATGGAGACGGCAAGGGGTTCGACAAACAGAGGGCAAGTGATTTGAGAAGAGCTTTTGGAAACCTTCTTGGTTGTCTTGGGAAGTTATCTTCTGAACAAGAGTTTTGGAAAAGGTTTCTGCAAAGTATTCGGAAGTTCTTCCTGAAGGTTTTTGGTAATCTTCTTCTTAATCTGTTCTCCCAGTCTCTTTACTTCATTACTTTAGATAGACCTTCGGTATTCAAGTCGTGATCTGACGACTTGCGGAGAATTCGGACGCGCTAGATTGGGCGTGGAGCAAAAGCTCTCACGTCTTACAATAACGCTATAGACCGGAGCGCAGAACTCGGCAGCCCTTCTTGGGCCGTCTGCATGGCAAGTGCCGAGGGCAGGCTACGGTGATCCCAAGGTCTTGATGCTTTGCTAGATAGTAGGCGGCACCACGACTGGGATCGTATCGAACAATGCGAGCGTGACCTGTGGATGAATGCGTGTCCTGCCACAGGGTTTCCAAATCACGAATTGTCACGGAAGGGATCTTAGTGATCACTTCCTCTCGCATAGGGGCGATTAGAAAATGGTGATGGTAGGCACCACGGGCTTGGTAGTCTTCCCCCGTCGCAACAGAGACGTGGACGCCGTAGAGCTTGGCTATAGAGCCGAGGAACTTCTTGAAGTGCTTCTGGGCCGCGACCTCAGAAGTTTCATACTTGTAGGAGAAGGTGCCGAAGACCTCCCACGGCGCAAATCCACGAATCCAGTCGGCCCTCGTCTGAACAAGTTCCCGTGACAGGGCTATTGGGGCTGCTGAGGAATTCACTCACATATTTAGACGGGCCTTTCCTGAGAAGTGGGCCTTTGGGAGAAAAATCTGATCGATACGGAAAAAATCTTCGCCCAAGACCGGAATAGATCCGCTATTCCGTTTCACTTGCGGCGATGGCTGACTCAAGACGACCAGACTGCATCCTATGTAGGCGATTGATTCCTTCGGTCATTCGGCAGAGGAACTGCTTGAAGCGAACGGAAGCCAGCGAAGAACTTCTATGTAACTCTTAGAAAGAGAGGATGGGCTATCCGGTAGGAAGCGATAACGAAAGCGGTGCGGAAGCTCCTGAAAGTTGTGAACGATTTGCAGACTGCCTACCCGAAGAAGCCGTTCACGCTTGATGGCCGTCTTGTGGGGGACATTGGGGAAGCTCTTGCGGAGCACTTGTATCAGCTAGAGGTCTTCGACCGCCTTGAGAAACATCATGACGCACGGACGCCGGATGGACGTTTGGTGCAGATCAAGGCAACGATCAAGCCCAGTCTCACGTTCCCTGCTGGCCACGTCCCCGACTTATTGACTCACGACAGGCCGTGGAGCAGATTGCCGCAAGCCGCAAGCCGCAAGCCGCAAGCCGCAAGCCGCAAGCCGCTCGCCGCAACCCGCAACCCGCAACCCGCAAGGACGGATCGGGTGGGTGGTTCTTGGGCCTATCACTACTAACAGGAGTTTCTCAGAAGATGAACACCCAATTGAAAGTCATAGCGACGGCGCTTGCCGTCTTTTTCCTCACCGCGACCACGGCGCACGCGCTTGACCCTGCGGTGAAATGTGAATCGGGCAAGCTCAAAGAATCGAGCAAATACGCCGCCTGCCGCCTGAAGGCGGACGCGAAGGCGGTTAAGAAGGGCGAAGCAGCGGACTACATGAAGTGCGAGGACAAGTTCTCGGCCAAGTGGGCAAAGACGGAGACGAAGGCTGGCATGGGTATCTGCCCGAGCGAGGGCGATCAAGGGAGCATGGACACTCGGATCACGACCGACGCAGCCGAGATCGCGACGCTGCTCGCTGGTGGAGTTCTACCCTCGTGTGGAGACGCCAGCATTGATGCAGGCGAGCAGTGCGATGGAGTGGCGCTGGGCGGCGACGATTGCGCAACGCTTGGTTTCACCGGCGGCACGCTCGCTTGCGACGGGTCGTGCTTTTTCGATTTGAGCGCGTGCACCGCCGGGGGTGGCGGGCTGGTTCCCGGAGTTGATTCGATCTTGCCGGTGACGGGCCAGACGACCGCTTATGGCACCGGCTCCGACGGTGACGTGCAAGCGGGCGCAGTGCTGTCGTACACGGACAACGGCGACGGAACGATCACGGACAACAACACGGGGCTCATGTGGGAGAAGAAGGACGACAACCCGACCCCGACGATCCACGACATCGACAATACGTACACATGGTCGCTCGGTAGCCCCTACGACATGGACGGAACGA
>JBLFWR010000017.1:0-38676 GCA_047611725.1 Binatia bacterium
GGGGAAAATCGCGGCTTCTTCGATCTCGAAACCCGTCATCGTTTTGAAAACCGGCCTCTGATCTTTCATGCCGATGTCTTGGCGACCACCGACGATCTCTATCTACGTGAAATCGACTCCCTCGATTCGGGTGACGTCGCACGCAACTACCGGCGGGCGTTGCGCTACGGGCGTTCGCAGGCCGGCCTGTTGGGGTGGAGCGACACCACTAGCTACGGGGTCGATGCGCGTGGCTATCAGAACTTTTACGATGACGACGATGCGGTTTTGCAGCGTCCACTGACCGCATGGGCACGGAAGGACACTAGCTTCGGCCGCGTGGCTGTGGATCTTGATGGCGAGGTTGCGGCGTTTACACGAGCCGACGGTCCGGATGGGCAACGGGCTCGGACCGCAGTTAGGGGGGAGCTTCCGCTTGCTGCCGGACGCTTTGGAAAGATCTCCGCTTGGACCCGCGCTCGGGCGACCGCGTACCGCCTAGACGAACGCAACGTGCTTGATGATGACGGAAAAGTAGAACGGCGACTCGACGAATCTTCTACACGCGGAATGCTTGAAGCCGGCATTGAGGCACGCACGAAGCTTGCTCGCGATTTCTCTTTCGAAGATGGGCGTACGCTACGTCACACCGTCGAACCATTTGTCGGGTACGGGTGGGCTTCGGACTCGGACTCCGACTCCGACGACTTCCCACTGTTCGACCGTTTCGACAGTTTCGATGGTCGCGATGTTATCCATGCCGGCATGGATTCAAGTTTTCTTGTTCGCGATGCCGCTGGAGTGCGTCGCGAGGTTGCCCGAATTGCGATGTTGGCTGGCTACAACACCAGCGACGATGTCACGAGCAACGGATTCACTGATGTCGATTTGGCCGCCTTTCTGCGTCCGAATGACAACTGGGCTTTGCGCACGCTGACTTCGATTAACCCCACGACGGGTGATCTCAGTGGTGCTCACGCATCCGTGTTCTGGGAACCGGGCGCGATCGGACCGTTGGTCGGTCAGGGTAACCGCGTTGGGGTCGCGTATCGATTTGTACGCGGCGGCATTGTGGAGTCGGCGGAGGGGCGAACGCGGTTCGCGTTTAACGACCGGTTCTCGGTCGGACTTCGAGGACGCTATGAATTCGAAAGTGAACGCTTCGTCGAAAAGGGTGGCAGCTTTCGCATTACTTCGGCGTGTAATTGTTGGTCGATCGATCTTGGCATTCTGTCGCGGGTCAACCCGGATGAGCTTCAGATGCGTATCCTTGTTGAGCTGGCTGGAATTGGTGGCATGGGAGAGTCGGCCGTTGGCCGCGGAGTCTCTCCAGCACTTGACGACATTGCCTATGAAGATCTTGGTTTCTGGAGGGCGGGTTGGTGAGGGTTATCTTTAAATGTTCGTTCGCAATTATCGCGGCCTTTGCGGATCGGCGAGGTGTGGTTGATGTCTGATTCCGGAGCCGACTCGCCCACTGCGATGCTTCCTCGACGCATCGATAAGCCTTGGGGATACGAGATCATCTGGGCGCATACCGACCGCTACGTCGGGAAGATTTTGCATATCGATGCCGGACATCGCCTGAGTTACCAATTTCATAGAGAGAAGGAAGAGACGATTTACGTTCTTCACGGAACGTTGCGTCTTCACTCGTCAGAAGATGAATCGGCTCCTACTGTAACCGATTTGCCGACGGGGTCTGTGTTTCACATCGCCCCGGGCAGGCGCCATCGGTTTGAGGCGGTTGAGGAAGTGGAACTGCTGGAAGCCTCTACTCCCGAACTCGACGATGTGGTTCGCCTCGAAGACTCGTACGGACGGGTGGAAAACTGAGCGAGCGCTGGCCGACTCGATGAAACGCGTAGCGGCCAACATCCTGACCGGGTTTCTTGGGAGTGGAAAGACGACGCTGCTGCGCTCCCTTCTTGAACACGCAGATTCCTCTCGAATCGTCGCGATTGTGAACGAATTGGGAGAGGTCGGTATTGACGGACGTACCGTGACTGGCCTGGAGTATTCCGAGAAAGCTATCGAATTGGCCAGCGGTTGCATTTGTTGCAGCGTGGAGGATTCGCGTTTCGAGGCTGCGGTCGCTGAGATCGTAGACCGTTGTGACCCCGAACTCGTTGTGATCGAGACCACCGGCGTTGCCGATCCGGAACCGACGATAGAGCGGGTGCGCAGGGCGGGGTTGGGCTTGGATGCCGTTGTTACAGTTGTTGATGCGGCGAACGCAGGGCGAGCCCTTGCCTGGACTCGAGTTGCGCGGCGTCAGATCCGCGCGGCCGATTTTCTGGTGGTCTCAAAAAGCGATCTCGCCGGCGAGCGTGCTGCGGCTCGTCTTGAGCGGCGCCTGCGGCGATCCAATCCGCGCGCGGGGTTGGTTCGCGCCATCGCCGGTAGGACGGATCTAGACTTACTTTTTGCCACTGGTGTCGCGTCGCGTCGTCTTCGTGCAGACGCTGGCGAAGCGTCGGGGTCAGGGCCGCACCTCCAGGACGAGGGGATTGAGTCCTTCTCCCACGCGTTTGGCGGTGCCGTGGATCGGGAGCGATTTGAGGGGTTTCTTGGCAATTTGCCGTCGGCTGTTTGGCGCGCCAAGGGATTTATCCGCGTGGCGGGTAATCCGTGGAGCTGTCTGTTTAACCTTACGTGTGGTCGTTGGGAGCTGAACTGGGTACGATTGGCGGACGACGGGCCACCCAGCCAAGCTGTCTTTATCGGCCGCGAGATCTTGCCCCTGCGCGACTCCATCATCGCAGGGCTGGAGAGTACGCGAGTATCTGACGCGAAAGCGTCGTAATGTCTGTCGGGAGAGCACCAGAAATGGCCATACAGTCTCAAGACACCGCCACGGCCGCCAAGGCCAAAGAGCCCAAGCGGGGCGCCGCCAGCGATTTCGATCAAGCGTTACTCGCATCGGGAAAAGTCTCGGTTGACGACTTGCGAAAAGTGCGTCGCTTCTCAATAGAGAAGGGCGAGCGTCTCGATCGCATGCTAGTCGATCTCGGTTTCCTGTCCGAAGACGATTTGCTGCCGGTACTGGCCACGTTTCACGGCGTGGAACTCGTGGGGGCGGATGCCGTCCCGAGCGAGCCGCCCAATCTCGAACATGTCACGGTTGAGTTCATGCGTGCGGCGCGGGTGTTGCCGCTGGCGCTTCGAGGCGAACAGCTCCGGTTGGCAATGGTCGATCCTGGAGACCACGCGACGATCGACGCGATCGAACAGGTGACCGGTTGTGTGATTGAACCGGTATTGTTGCGTCAACGCGATTTCAACGACCGGTTCGATACGGTCTACGGAAACTCCGAAAGCGGGGATGACGTAGACGACGATGTCGAAGTATTGGCGGATGACGAGGAAGACGTTGAGCACCTTCGCGACATGGCCAGTGAGGCACCGGTTATTCGTCTGGTGAACCAGGTTCTGTCGCGCGCCGTCGAGAGTCGAGCATCGGACATTCATATTGAACCTTTCGAGAACGAGCTGCGGGTTCGTTATCGAATCGACGGTGTCTTGCACGATACTGATCCGCCTCCGCGAACGATGACGGCTGCGATTATTTCGCGCGTCAAGCTCATGGCGAAGCTCAATATCGCAGAGCGTCGGCTACCTCAGGATGGACGTATCAAGTTGCGTCTAGTCGGACGCGAGATCGATCTTCGTGTATCCAGCTTGCCGACGCTGTACGGCGAGAGCGTCGTGCTTCGTATTCTAGATCGGTCCAGCGTTGTGGTTGATCTGCAAAAGTTGGGTTTTCCTGACGACACACTCGGAACGTTTCAGCAGATGATCCAGCAGCCCCATGGTTTGATCTTGGTCACGGGGCCCACCGGGTCAGGTAAGACAACGACGCTGTACGGTGCGTTGGATAAGATCAATTCGCCAGACAAGAAGATCATCACCATTGAAGACCCGGTCGAGTATCAATTGCGTGGAGTCAACCAGATCCACGTAAAGGCACAGATCGGACTGACATTCGCCAGTGGGCTCCGCTCAATCGTTCGTCAGGATCCGGACGTCATCATGGTCGGCGAAATTCGTGACCGAGAAACTGCTGAGATTGCCATTCAGGCGGCGCTAACGGGACACTTAGTGTTCTCCACGCTTCACACCAACGACGCTCCCGGCGCGGTCTCGCGATTGCTAGAGATGGGCGTCGAAGACTACTTGCTTGCGTCGTCCTTACTCGGAGTGATGGCACAACGGTTGGTGCGTCGGTTGTGCTCGAAGTGTGCGCGGTCGCAGTCTCTGCGCTCGGAATTGGCTTCTCATTTTGGTGCAGGGAACACACTTGAATACGACGCTCCCGGTTGTCCTCAGTGTTCGGGTACTGGCTATCTTGGTCGTCAAGGGATTTACGAACTTTTCGAGGTCAGCGATGAGTTGCGTAATTTGATCGTCGCGCATGCGACGACCGACCGTATCAAAAAGGAAGCCGTAAAACTTGGGATGCGTAGCCTGCGTGACGACGGCTGGCGCACCGCCGCGGCTGGAGTGACGAGCGTGGCAGAAGTGCTTCGCGTAACCCAGGATCAGTAGCGATGGTCGGCGCTCGTGCGCGCGATTGCGTGGCAGTTGTGCCGGCTTGGCGGGCAGGCGCAACAATCGGCAGAACCCTGGCTTCACTAGCCGCAGCTGGCGTGGATCGAGTCGTCGTTGTTGCATCAGGTGGCGGCGAGACCGCCGCCCACGCGCGCGCCTTTGGGGTGTGCCACGGCAACCTCGACGTACAGATTGTAGAAAGCTCTCGCCGGTTGAGCGCGGGGGCAGCCCGTAATCGAGGGCGCCTGATCGCTGGTCCTTGTGAGTTTTTACTTTTTGTTGACGCCGACGTCCGTGTCGCTCGGGACTGTGTGGACCTGCTTCTCGCGCATGCCACCAAGGAATGCCTAGCTGCGGTTGCTGCATCGATTCTGTGCGAAGGGCGCCGCCCGATATCGCTGGCTCGCCACCTTCTTGAGTTTAAGGAAGCCGAAGGTCGCACGACGATACCGCCTACCTGGCGTCTTCCTTCAACCTGCCTACTCGTGCGAAGCGAAGCGTTTGATGACGTGGGTGGATTTCTGGATGCTTGGCCGGGGGAGGATCTGTGTTTCGACCAAGCGCTCATCGACCGTGGATATCGTCGTCGCTTGGTCCCTGAAGCAACTGCTTTTCATCTGCACCCGGTCGGCGTGGCTGAAATGCTTCGCCACCAAGTGAGATTAGGAAGTACCGCGGCACAGGCACGTCGGGCGTCGAGTCTGCCCGGATCGTTCTTGGTGGAGCGTGCCTATTTGTCTCCCCTGTTGCTGCCAGTGCGGATGTTGCGGATTTTGGCCTGGAGTTTTCGTTGCGGGGTGGGAACCTTCGCTACAACGCTAGCGTTGTTTCCGCTTTGGAGCGCTGGACTGACAGCATGGACCGTGGCCTTCGTCCGTGAAGCGGCCGCACGCGGTACGCTTCACGAGTCGCGTGTCGCCGCAGGTTCGCCCGAAACTGGTGCCGGTCGCACGGACGCGCGTTCGCCAACAACTCCAACGCTAGGTGTTCATGAAGCTCTGGCAATGAGCCGCCGGTGAGCCGGGTTCTTTTGATCGGCGTCGGGACGCCGGGTTACACAAGCGCGTTGCGGCATCATGGCCCGGGACTGCGAACCGAACATTTCGCCAACGCGTTGATTGCCTCCGGTGCGCAGGTGTTGGTGGTTTCTGTGTTTCCAGGTGCCGATGCCCCGCCAGTGCCACAGCTCGAAGTGTCGGGGCCGTCATCGCTAGCGACCTTGACGACCTTAACAACCTTGACCGTTGCTGAGCTGGACTTTTCTTCTTCGGCGGTACGCCAGCACATCGATGCGTTCGGCCCCGACTGCGTTGTGGGGGCGACTGTGTATGCCGCTAAGCTCGCACTGGATCTAGAACTAGGACTGCCGTTGTGGGCCGACGTCTTCGGTGACCTGATGGCCGAGGCGCAAGCCAAGGCGTTCGCCACCGGAGACGATTGGGCATTGGTCCACTTCTGGACTCTGCTTAGGCCGGTGCTCGAAAAGGCGGATCGGTTTTCGGCTGTTTCCTGTGAACAAGCCTCTGCGTTGATCGGACAGCTTGGTGTTGCCGGTCGGTTGTCGTCGGCGACCGCAAGCCAGCGGCTGGTTGAAGTTGTGCCGTGCGCAGCGAAGGCGTCGTGTGCACCGGCAGGGGCCGCCGTACTTCGCGGAAAGAAAGTTCCGGAAAACGCCTTCGTGGTTTTGTGGAGTGGTGGTTTCAATACATGGTGCGACGTCGATGTCCTGTTCGATGCTCTTGCCTTGATCATGGACGAGGCAGCAAACGTCTACTTCGTCGCCACGGGCGGCGCGATTCCCGGCCACGATGAACAGACGCACGCTCGTGCAATCGCGCGTGTGCGTATGTCACGTCATCGCGACCGCATTCATCTTCTAGGCTGGGTGGCAGCTAGCGAAGCTTCCGAAATCGCACGCGAAGCCGATATCGGAATCGTCGTTGAGCGTGACCTCTACGAGCGGCAGCTCGGGTCGGAGAACCGCGTTGTGCGTTGGGCGGCGCAAGGCTTGCCTACCGTGAGCACGGCGCGCAGTCCGCTGGGGCGTGCTCTGGTTCTGGCTGGAGCGGGCTTGGCGGCAAGCCCGGCAAACGCGAACGGAGTCGCCAATGCTGTCCTTCGTTGTGTGGGCGAACCCGATCTTGCCGTTGCGATGGGAGCCAAGGCCAGCCAGTGGGCAATTGCCGAAGCTGATATGTCCACGACCGCCGAGCCTCTTGTTCGTTGGTGTGCGAATCCCGTACGGGCCGGCGACAATACCGGTGCCCCTCGGCTCTTGACGATCGGGCTTCTGTCGCGGCCGGAGACAGCGATCGAGTTTCTCGAAGCCTACCTCGCGCGACTTTCACTGGCACAGCTGGGGCACCGAACCGCGCGCTGGTTGGTCCGTCGTCTTTTGGCAAGTTCGACCCAGCTCGTGCGAAAGATGGTGGGCGCGGGCGCTAAATCGTCGCCGGTCGAGGAGCGAGTCGATGTCATTTGATCGCGACAGGGTTGGAGCGTTCTTGCGCTGCACCAGTTGCACCAGCTGCACTATGCCGCTCGGGGCCATGCTGCTCGTGGCCATACTGTTTGCCGCGTGCTCGCGTCCGGATTCGCTTCCTTTGCGCACTCCGTCGGGACAGCGTCCCAATCTTCTCCTGGTGACCATCGACACGCTACGCGCCGATCGCATAGGCGCGTATGGGAACCCGCACGAAATCAGTCCGAATCTCGATCGATTCGCCGCAAGCGGGGTCCGTTTCGGCACCGCTATTGCCACAGCGTCGGAAACCGCCCCGGCCGTGGCCGGTTTGATAACCGGCCGTCATCAACACCGCAGTCTCGTGGGGGCGAATTTGTGGAAGCTTCCCGACGATGTCCCGACGCTTGCCACGCGTTTGCGAGAGGCCGGGTGGGCGACGGGCGGTTTTGTGGCCAATTTACTGATCGGTCCTGACTATGGCTTCGGCGCCGGATTCGACGAGTTCGAGTTCGTTGGTGGCTTGGCGAAGTCTGTTGACGCCCACGTCGTTGATGCCGGCTTGGCTTGGCTCGATGCGCGCGAGGCGGACGGCGCGGCGGCCCCGTGGTTCTTGTGGCTCCACTTGATGGACCCCCATGGTCCCTACAACTCGGCACCGGACGAGCTGTATCGAAATTTCCCCGGTCCCAGTGGTGCGCTGGCCGACTACGAACCGCCGTTATCAGAAACCAATTTTGGGCTCGGCGTCATCCCTCGCTACCAGGTCGTTGAGGGCCTGAGCAAGCTGGGCGAGTACATACGGCGCTATGATGCTGACGTCGCTTGGACCGATCAGCAGCTCGGTAGGGTGTTTGAGCGATTGGAAGGGGAAGTGGGGCGCGAGACGCTGACCGTGGTCACCGCGGATCACGGGGAAAGCCTGGTCGAACACGATGAGTTTCTGCAGCACGGCTGGTTCGTCTACGACGCCACCGTCAAAGTGCCATTGGTTTTGGCCATGCGTGGACGATTGGCGCCCCGTACGGTGCTGGATGCCCAATTTTGCGGGGTCGACCTCGTTCCGACTCTAACCGAGCTACTTGGGGTTCCGCTGCATCCGGCTGACGTGGACGGCGTCAGTGCGGCCACCGCGATCGCGACCGGGAAGCAAGCTCAGCCGCACGACTGTTACTCGGTGGGGGCGCGAAACAACCATCCCTTCGCCGTACGCAGCAATGATTGGAAGTTCGTTCACACTCGCGCCGGTGTGCCAGGTACCCCCGGGGAAGCTCAAGGGGATGGCCCTTACGAAACGGTAGAGCGTATGGAACTCTATGATTTGAACGCAGACCCTGGCGAATCGGTCAATCTTGTTGCCACGCGCCCGGAGATTGCCGCCGAGATGAGAGAACGCGCCAAAGTTCACCGTCTCAATTTCCATCGACGTGGTCTGGTTTGGTAGACCGCGTGGACGGAGATCTACAGGCTTGACCGTAACGGGTTTGAGAAGGGCCTGTGCCCGCCTTAACATCCGAAGGAAGTGAGCACCGACGGCGGTGTTCGAATCCATCGATGCCCCGACGCCCCAAAGTTCTTGTCATCGGTCTCGACGGTGTTCCCTTCACGCTATTGCGTGATTGGGCGAACGCCGGAGAATTGCCGACTTTCTCCAAGCTGCTCGCCGATGGGGCCGCAGGTGGACTCGCGTCGACCATGCCGCCGACATCGGGGCCCTCGTGGTCCTCTTTCGTGACCGGCAAAAATCCCGGGAAAACCGGCATCTACGACTTCTTGTACCGCCGCCCCGGCAGCTACGTATTCCCACCCGTCAACGCCACGATGCGTAGCGGGCCGAGTCTGTGGGCGTTGGCCGGTGACGCCGGGCTGCGTACGTGTGCGATCAACCTGCCGATTGCCTACCCAGTCGAAGAGGTCAACGGTGCGTTAGTCAGCGGCTGGATGACGCCGTACTTCGCCACCGACTATACGTGGCCTCCCGAACTCGGTCGCGAGATCGAAGACGCGGTAGGGGACTACCGCATTTATCCATCCGAGACCTTCGCTCCGTCACGTTCCACCGCGTTCTTTGGCGCCTGCGATGAGTTGTTGGAACTGCTCACCAAAACGAGCCACTACCTGTTGGATCGTGAAGACTGGGACTTGTTCATGACGGTGTATTTCGACACCGACCGTGTTCTTCATCAATTGTGGCACTACATTGACCCGAAACATCCGTGGCGATCTGACGATGGCCAAGATCTGTCGGCGCCGGTTAAACGCTACTTTAACCGTTTGGATTCTGATGTCGCTGGTCTGATTGAGAAGGCTGGCGATGACGCGACTGTGGTGGTCATGTCCGACCACGGTATGGGTCGTGCGTCGCGCTTCATTGTCTTGAACAACCTCTTGATGGAACTGGGCTTTCTCGAGCTCAACCATGATCGGGCAACGCGCGCGAAAGCCGCAGCATTTCGGCGTGGATTCACACTGCGCAATGTTCATCGGTTTGTGGACTGGCTCGGCTTCGCCAAACACGCTGAGTACAAAAACGTATATTCGTTTGATGGCCTGCTGAAGCGGTTCTTTCTTTCGTTTCACAATGTCGATTGGGCGAACACGCAGGCGTATTCGTTCGGACGACACTATGGCAGCGTGTTCTTGAACGTGCGTGGGCGTGAACCGCAGGGCTCGATCGAGCCGGGAGCGGAGTACGAGCGGGTACGAGACGAGATCGCTGGCGCCGTGCTTGCTTGGAAAGATCCGCGGTTAGGAAGGCCTTTGGTGGGCAAGGTTCTCAAGCGCGAAGAAGTCTACAAGGGCGACCGTTTCGAAGAAGCTCCGGATCTTATTTTACTTCCGCAAGATCCTGCCGACATTTTCTACGGACTCAGTGATTTTGGGTCGAATCGAATTTGGGACGAAACCTATCGCTATTCGGGAATGCATCGAGACGAGGGTCTCCTGTTCTTGAACGGTAAAGGGGTGCGTGCGGGAGTGCCGACCGACGGCGCCGCGATCGTCGACTTGGCGCCGACGATTCTTTGGTTGCTCGGCGCTTCAGTTCCGACCGATATGGATGGTCGCGTCCTCACCGAACTTTTCGAAGACGAGTTTGTTGCCACTCACCCAGTTGCCTACGCGGACGGGGGCACTCCTGATGGGAATTCCCCGCATTCTCGCGAGTACAACGAAGCAGAGGAGGCCGAGGTCATGGAACGCCTTCGCGATCTCGGTTACCTGAACTGAGCACGTCTGCTCGCCGTGTTTTGGCAGCCGTCGGGTTGCTTGCATTTGCTGTAGCGGCGGCGGCTACCGGCTTGCGACTTGCGCCGTGGCTCGTGGTTTTTGGCGCGCTCTGGCTGCCTGGGCATGTCCTCTTAGGCCTGGTCGGCGAACGCCCTCTCGTACGTAGTCACACGCCCCTGGCGGAGGGGCCCGGACGGCTTGCGTTCGAGTTTATGGCATCGCTCGCGGTGCTGATCGTCGGTCTCCTTCCTGCGTTTGTAGCCGGTTCTTCTTTGGCCTCGGGTCTCTCTTTGCTGATCGTCTTGTGGGTGTTGCTGGCGCTCGCCGCACTGTTCGTTGGTCAGGGGAGGCCGTCGTGGCTGGAGCCGCGTCCGGCTGATCGACGTGCCTGGGGCGCGTTTATCGTTGCAGTCATCGTGTGCGTGCCGGTCATTATTCGCTATGCCGGTGGCACCGTAGACGACTGGTGGGACCTGGCGGTCGTGCGAAAGTGGACGACCGTACCTTCACTGGATTTCCGCGAAGCGTTTCTTGGAACTGAGCTCTATCACCCGCGCTGGGGGTGGAACGTTTGGCTGGCGTTTCAAGCTTTGCTTGCCCGCGGAGGCGCTCAATCTTGGATTGTCCAAGCGCAAGTGCTCGCGCCACTGGTCGGCATTCTCGCGATCTCGTCGCAGGCGGCATTGGCCACGGCCTTGTTCCGTGAACGCACTCACGCCGCGTTGTTTACATTGGTGGCAACTCCGTTTTGGCTATGGGGAACCGAAGCGATCCCGTATTTCGTGCGGCCGCATCAGGACAAATTCGTCGCCGGGCTGGTATTGCTCCCGATCCTTCTCGCTGCATTCGTGCGAGACGCACGCAACCGGGACTGGCGCTCTTTTGTTGTGCTCGGCCTAGCGGCCGCTGTAACCGTTTCAGTGCATCCGTTGGTTTACGCGATCGGGCTCGTCGGAGTGGCCGCGGTTGCGCTTAGTTGGGATGAAACTCCAACGACACCCGTGCTTGCTCGTTTGCGTACTGTGGCTGCGCGGCAAGGCCCGTTGCTTGCAGCCATTGCCCTGTATCCAGTGTCCCAGGCGATTCGGCTAGCCCCACTGTTTGAGGCGCAGGGGATTTCGTTGGCCGATCCGACGAACCCTGTAGTACGAGCGCATTTGTGGCTTGGGCGCCTGTTTGGTGCGCCCGAGGTCTGGTATGTCGTGCAGCCCGAGGCTGTGTTGGGACCGATCGCCGTGGTGGCAGCATTGGGATTGATCGGCGCGGGACGCCGGCGCGCGCAGCCCGGTGATCGCGTATTGCGGACACTCGCGTTGATTCCGGCCTGCTGCATATTCGTGCCCGGCATCGCTTGGGCGATGGGCAAACTATGGGTGCCGTGGATGATCTACCGGATCGGCTGGCTGATCCCGGTTCCGTTGCTTCTTGGCCGGGTGTTCGGGCGCGTGACTTTGATCCCAGGGGCACGGTTGCGAGTGCTGTCGTTAGTGGTCGTTGTCGCCGCCGTTTTTGCGATCATAATTCCGACGGCCCAGGATAGATTGCGTCGCGATATGGGCGAACATCCGCGCGAACGAATCAAGGCTCCGTCGGCAGCGACCGCCGCCGTCTATGACTTTTTGGCTAGTGCTCCGCGTACAGGTGGGGTTGTCGCGCCGCGCGGATTCGCCAGCTTGGTTCCTGCGCTATCAGGGCGGCAAGTTGTCAGCTTTGGCGAACGTGGAACTCTTGTTTTCTCGCCCAGCGAAGAAGAAGCCTATAGACGCATGCGCGACACGGCGCTGTTCTATTCGCAACAAGCTGATCGGGAGCGATGGCAACGTCTGACTGCCCGTTACAACACAGCGTATGTCGTGTTTCCGCGCGCGTGGGTGAGCATGCGGGAAGAACCAGGCTTGCTGGAAAAATCGTCAGCTCATGGGTTCCTGGACTCATACAGCAGCGGGCACGCCACGCCTTGGCACAACCGGTCGGATCTAGAAGCGATGCTGCCTGAAGATTGGCGGATCGAATTTGAGAATGTTGCGGCCTACGTGGTTGGAATCCCACGAGACGATCGGTTCGCACCCAGCCTGCCCAGCATGCAAGATACGGATTTGTCTGACCAGGGGTGGGTCGAGGCAGTCGGCGCCAAGCGGTCGTTGCAACGTGTGGCTGCATCGCGTGTGGGGCCTGAGGCGAGTCGCCGCCGTGCACGCGTGGTCGGTTCGAGTGTCGGTTATCCAGGGGCTTTGGTGACGACAGTGCCCGCTCCACCAGCGCTGGGTATCTCGCACGTGCTGGCTTGGGAGGCTTCTACAACGCTGTGGGGAGACCGCCCGACTGAGGTCGAAGTTGCGCTTGATCTAGGGAGAGCCTGCGAGGTCGAAGCGATTGAAGTTGTTCCGTACCTACCGCAGTCACGTCGCGAGGCCTTAGCAGTCAGCGTTCTCGGGCGCAGCGTGGCTGTCGAGGCGATTGATGGAGTTCCTATTCGGGTCGATGTTGGAGACGCTGGGCCTCGCAGTTTGCGTCATGTCCGCGTTGGCATTCGCTCTATTCTAGGGGCGGCACCAAGCGTTTCTGCGGTGCGTGTGCTTGGAGATCGCGAAAGCTGTGATGGCTCTATCCCGCCATTGGAAGCGCCACACTTCCCACAACTCGACGTCGAATTGGACACTCTCCTTTGGCTGGCAAGACAATTCCCCCACCACGGACGACCATTGGTGGCCGCCGCCGCAAGCCGCGCCGAACAGGCGCCGGCTGACGCCGAAACACTTCTGCAAAGGGCTGTCACCGCCGCTCCCGAATCGGTGTTCGCGTGGATCGAACTCGGAGCGGCACGCGATCGTCGTGGAGATTTTGCTGGGGCGGTCAGTGCCTACGAGACAGCCCTCCGCTTGGACTCCAACAGCGCCTGGGCGCGCGGGGTGGTTTCCTGGGCGCGCTATCGAGCAAGTTGGAAGTTCTCGGCTCTTTGGCATGCCTTAAAGGCATGGCGTTTAGACCCGCGTTACGGTGATGCGCTGACAATCGCGGCGTACGTCGCGCAAGACTTTGGTGCTCGTGACGCAGCGGCGAAGCTTCTAGACCACGCTGAAGTCCTGGATCCTTGGCGAAGTTGGCCTGCTCTTGCCCGAGCGGCTTTTGCGATTCGCGATGGCAACCAGGCAGCGGCACGAGACGCGTTGGTCAGCTTCTTACGCCGTAAACCTGCGGACAAGGACGTGCGCGATTACCTTCTGAAACTGGAGACCGCTCGCCTGGGTGCCCCGGCAGCGCGTTAGTCAGGAAGATGAAATGGGCTCTTATCGGACCCGGCCCGGAAGCCGAGGGGGGAGTGGCTGCACACCAGCGTCGGTTGGGGCAGTCTCTGGTTAGTGCCGGGCATTGTGTGGAGCAATTCGGATTCGTTCGACTATATCCGGGTTGGACCGGCGCTCGGCCGAATCTGGGCCCGACTGGCCAGCTGGACACGCTGCACCCGGCGACTTGGACAGCCGTGGCGCGCCAACTTGAGGCGAGCAAGCCGGATGTCGTCATCTTTCAGTATTGGCATCCGCTTTGCGTCCCCGCGTATCTGCGACTCTTACGATCGACGCGATCGAAGAGTGGTGCCGCCAGGATCGTCCTCGTCGTCCACAATGCGGTCCCGCACGAACCCTTTCCGGGAGCGCGGGCCTTGTTGGCGAAGCTGGTCGCTCGCGCCGACCATGTGATCACTCACAGTACGGCGGTTACGCAGCGACTACCTGCGTGTAGGCGAGTGTCCCTGCTGGAGCTTCCGGCCCTGATTCGCTTGGACCAGTCCCGGAAACCATTGGAAGCCACGCCCACCCAAGTTGAGTTCTTTCTGGCCCCCGGACCGAAGCGCGCCTACAAAGGGGCGGGCCTTCTGGGCCGAGCCTGGAGGCAGGCCCGATTCGACCGGCGCGTCGAACTTGTTGTAGCGGGTTCGCAGCGAATTGGAGGCGGTCGATGGCGGTGGCGAGCGACGAGTGTCCCCGATATTGTCTTTTGGAATCGGTACTTTGATGACGATGAACTCGTGTGGATGTTGAGCCACTGCGCAGCACTCGTGCTTCCTTACCGTTGGGCCACCCAGAGCGGTTGGCCCGCCGCGGCTCGGCTACTCGGAGTACCGGTGATCGCCACAGACGTTGGAGGCTTGGCCGAACAACTCAAAGGGGCCGATGCCGATCTTGTCGCTGCTGGTGACTGTGTCGGGTTGGCTGCTGCGATGGTCGCACGCGCACGCTCACGGTCACGGTCACGGTCACGGTCAGCGTCAGCGTCAGCGTCTTTGCGCCCCGACAGGGCGATCGATTTGGCCGTCTGCGAGCGAACTGCCACAGCAAAGTGGAAAGAATTGGGAGAAGCCATTGAACACCTTGTCGATCAGCCGCGTCCTAGTGCGCATGGTGGAACCACCGAGCGCCGCGAATCGGTGTTTCCGGGCGTGGGGCGTGGTATGCTGCGCTCCTTTCGTTGATTTATGACGTCGTATTCATATCGAGCAACCACACGCGACGGGCGCGTTGTTGAGGGAGTCATAGAGGCCGCCGGCGAAGCCGGAGTGGTCGCTGCGCTGCGCTCTCAGGGCTACATCCCCTTGTCGATTCGTGCGGGGACGGGCGGAGCTGGCGCAGGGGCGGGCAGCAAGTTCTCGATGGCGATGCCTTCTTTTGGGGCCGGTCGGGTTAAGAACCGCGATTTGATGCTTTTCACACGCGAGCTGGCGACGCTTCTCAATGCAGGCCTTCCGTTGGATCGCAGCCTTCACAGCCTCGCCGCGTTGACCGAGAATGCGAAACTCAAAAGTGTTGTGGCGGAGGTGCTCTCTTCCGTCCAAGGCGGAAAATCACTCTCGCAGGCGTTGGCCGATCAGCCCGACGTATTCCCACCGCTGTTCTTCAACATGATTCGTGCCGGCGAAGCCGGTGGCATGGTGGAAACCGTGCTCGAGCGTCTCGCCGATTACCTTGAGCGTAACCAGACCGTGCGCGACGAGGTCAAGTCGGCGCTGAGCTATCCGATCATCCTGGCACTGGTTGCGAGCGGGGCGATCACCATCTTGTTGGTCTATGTGCTGCCGAAGTTCGCGACGCTTTTCGACGAACTTGGTACCGCGATGCCTGCATCGACTCAGTTCGTCATGGGGGCGAGCGATCTTTTGCAACGCTACTGGTGGCTCGGGGGAATCCTTATCGCCGCGGCTGTGCTGGGCGTGCGACAGTATCGCCAGACGCCTGCTGGCCAGTTGAAGTGGGACGGGTGGTCATTGAATGCACCGCTGATCGGAGGGCTAACCAGCAAGATCCAAATCGCACGGTTTGCTCGCACGCTCGGTACCATGCTGCAGGGCGGGGTGCCGTTGATTCGCGCTTTGGAAATTGTTCGTACCGTTGTCGGCAACCAAGTGATCAACGAGGCTGTTGGTGTCGTGCAGCGCGAAGTTAGCGAGGGCAAAGGTTTGGGCGGCCCACTGGAGAGTGTCGGTGTGTTCCCCCCGTTGGCGATTCAAATGGTCGCCGTTGGTGAGGAAACCGGGCGTCTAGATGAGATGCTTTTGGTGGTGGCCGATCACTTTGATCGCGAAGTGACCAACACCGTCAATTCTTTAATGGCACTGGTTGGCCCGTTTATTCTTGTTGTCATGGGTGGTATCGCCGGTTTCATCGTGATTGCCATGATGTCCGCCGTGTTTAGTGTCAACGAAATGCAATTCTAGACGACTATAAGGATGGTCGAGATGGAGGTTCAGGAACAATGAAAGAACGCGATCGCCGCCGCCAACGCGGGTTTACGCTTATCGAATTGCTGGTCGTGATGGTTATTCTCGGCCTGCTGGCATCGCTGGTTGCCCCGAATATTTTCGGCGCTGCTGAGAAGGCCAAGGTTCAATCGACGCGCGTCCAGATCTCAAGCTTGTCTACGTCGCTTGATGCCTTCGCTCTGGACAATGGCCGCTATCCAAATTCTTCCGAAGGCCTGGAGGCCCTGGTCTCTGCACCGTCTGGCCTGAAACGCTGGGATGGCCCTTACATGAAGAAGCTTCCCTCCGACGGTTGGCAAAACGCGTTTGTGTACTCGCCGCCCACCGGTGGCAGCGACTACACGATCAAGTCACTCGGCTCGGACGGGGTGGACGGTGGCGACGGCAAAGCCGGCGACATCACGAACAACGACTGATCAGATGCGTGCGGTTCGCGACCAGCGAGGGTTTACGTTGCTCGAATTGGTCGTGGTCGTGGTGATCATGGGCGTTGCGGTGGGCATCGCGGCGCCTTCGGTGCGTTCGGGTTGGCAACAATCTGCGGTGCGGCGAAGCGTGCGTCAATTTATCGCCAGTGTGCGCGGCACGTCTTCAAGAGCGATTCGTACGCGCAAGCCAGCGACACTCGCGGTCTGGCCAGAGCAGGGCATGTTCGGCGCGATCGGCGGCAAAAAAAACTTTTCGTTGCCCGCTTTTGGAGAGTTTGGCGATATCGAGGGTGGTCGTGTCGAGGAAGATGACAATGGTGATGAGCGCATTCTTTTCGATTTCGGCCCGTCAGGCAGCGCCGACGGTGGACGAATTGAACTGGCGTTTCGCACCAGCTCCGGAGCCCAAAGCTACACCTTGAAGATCAACGGCCTGTTGGGGACGGTTTCGATCGAGGAAAACGACCGGTGAGAGGAAGTCGCGGCTTCACACTCTTGGAAGTTCTGTTGGCGACCGCGATCATGTCGATCGGTATCGTTTCGGCGTTGGAGTTGTTCAGCGGCAGCATGCACTTGGCTGGCGCCTCGGCGCAGCAAACCCAAGCGCTTGTTCTAGGGCGCGCGGTTATGGACGCGGCGCTATGGCGGGCTGAACTTCCCGAGGACGTTGAGGCAGGGGAGGTCGGTGGCTACGGCTGGGTTCGCTCGACCCGCTACATCGACCGACAATTATTAACATTGGACGAGCAGGATCAGGGCACCTTCGGGGTCGAGACCGACGTCGAATACGAACTCATGGAAATCGTCGTCGAAGTGAATTGGGAAAGCCCCCGCGGCCAAAAGCAAATACGTCTTGAGAGCGCCAAGCTTGTCGAGGCCGGAGATCTCGAGTGAATCGGGCATGCGCCACAGATGAACGCGGGTTTACACTGCTTGAACTGATCATCGCCATGACGATCATGTCGCTGATGTCGGTCGCACTGTTTGGAGTGGTTTCGCTTGGTGCCACATCGGCTGGTTCCGGCGAAAGAATTACCGAACAGGCGCGTCGGCACCGCATCGCAACAGGAATCATAACCCGCCAACTGCGCTCCACCGAGCCGATGAAACTGATGCAGGACGGTGACCGCCTTCCTTTCTTTCTCGGTGAATCAGGACAGGTCCAATTTGTAACGGCCGCCCCGCAGAAGCCGGATGCCAGCGGGTTGGCGCTGGTCCACTACTGGGCCGAAGACGGCGCCGTGATGATGTCTGAAGTTCCGGTCTATGCGGTGCTTGCCTTCGAAGATGAGGACGGTGGCTTAGAGACCAGCGAGGCCCCCCAAGGGCCTCGAACGGCTCTAATGTACGATGCCAGCGTGTTGGCGTTTGAGTACCTGCGCGATGGCGAAGACGAACAATGGACCGACGAATGGGATTCCTCGCTGGAAGATGAACTACCCGCGGTCGTGCGCGTGTCTGTGGAGTCTGATGTCCCGGATGGGCCGTTTTGGTATCACGAGATCCCTTTGATGGTAGGAGCCTACAATCAGCTAACAGGCGAGGAAGATTTCCGAAGCCCGCCGAAGCCCAGCCGAAAAAGAAACAACCAGGCTGACAATGTCGACGATGATGACGACGATGACGACGATGACGTCGATTCAGGCGATGACTCGGATGACGATTTTGATGACGACGATTAATCGCCAACGGGGCGTCGCCCTGATTCTCGTTATTTGGACGTTTGCCGTTCTTACGGTTCTGGCGGGCGAGTTCGCGCGTGCGATGCGTGACGACGCGATGTCTACGCGAAACTTCAAGCAGGAAACCATTGGCCACTACGTATGCGTGGCGGCGATTAATGAAGTGATTCTTGCCCTGATGACGAAACGGGAAGACCGCCAGCCTGCGGATGATGAGTACTCGGACGACGATGGTCAGCCGCTCGGTGCGATCGATATGTTGTCGATCGGTGACGGTCAGTGGACTGAAGGGTTCTTTAACGGCGTTGCCTACGAAGTACGGGTGACTGACGAGGGTGGAAAGCTCGGCCTCAATCACGTGGGTGAGGTCGTACTAGAAGAAATTTTCTACAATTTGGGTTACGAAGATCTCGACGCAAAAACGCTTGTCGATTCAATTCTGGATTGGCGCGACGAAGATGAAGAGCATCGGCTCAATGGTGCAGAAGACGACTACTACGAACGTTTGCCGCGCCCCTACAAGGCCAAAGACGGTGCCTTCGACTCTGTCGAGGAACTTTTGCTGGTGCGCGGGGTGACCGAAGATCTGTTTTACGGTTTTGATGATACCCCGGGCCTCCGGGAGCTTTTTTCGGTCTTTAATCGCAGCGATCAGTACAACCAGCGTTCGGCATCTCCGGGACTCTTGTTCGCGTTGTCCGGAGCCGATCTGGAGGAAGTCGATCGGGTTCATGGGCTAAGGACCAGGAACGCGGGGCGGGAGACGCCGGCTGAAGTGATCGCCCTGACCGGCGCCTCAAGCGCCAAGGGCAACGCCCAGAAGCACCCAGTCGATATGACAATTGAGGCGCGGATCGTCGAAGAGGGCGACGACGGCGTCGTTTTGAGCCACATCGGAGCGGTACTTCGTCTACAGAACAGCGGCCGAGGTTTGCGGCTCTACAGGTGGTATGATTACGTCTTCGAGGTGGAGCCCGAGCGCACCGCTTCCTACCATATGGAGTCGCCCCCCGCGGGCTGAGGGAACTGTTGGAAGCCAGAAGCTTCATCCAGCGATTCGTTAACGTCGACATCGCTGACGCACTCGGCATAGTCATCGGCAGCCAGTCGATTTCGATCGCCCATTTGACCAAACGCATCAAGGCGGTGTCCGTCGGCCGTGTAGCGACCGAGGCCCTTGAGGGGCCGCCGGAGGCCCATGCCGCGGAAATCACCAGTTGGCTGCGCCGTGCGGCCGAGAACGGGCTTTTTGAGGCCGCTCGCGTGGCTATCGTCGTGGACCGCAGTGCGACGCTTTTCGCCCAACTCCAGGTGCCGTCTGCAGCCGCTGAAAATATCTCTGAGGTTGTCGGCTACGAGCTCGACCGTCTTTTCCCGGTTCCGCCGGATTCGCTCTACTACGACGTTTTGGTGCGCCCGGTGGGCAGCGTTGGAGAGCGGGTTGCGGTTACCGTCGTGGCCATCCCTCGAAATATTGTTGATGCGGCCGTCGCTGCCGTGAAGGAAGCGGGCTTGCCGGTGGCTGCGGTCACGGTGGAGCCAGCCGCGCTGGCCGATTTTGCGGGCTACGTCGGGCGCAGCAGCGGCAATCTCTTTTCTGTCTTCAGCCGCAGCGAGGGCCGCGAATACATCACCTTGGCGGCTGGCGGCATGCTGGTCTCCTCTCATCGGGTGCACGGAAATTCGTCTCGCGAAGAACTAACCGCCCGGGAAATCGACATGGCCCTGCCGGAGCGGTCCGGGGAGGACGCGGTCATTGTGGCCACAACCCCTGAAGCGACCTCTGAAGTCGCGCTCGCTGATTTGGGTTGGGCCGAAGGGTTAGCCTTCGCGAGCACGCCGAATGCTCAGGAAATTGTGGCGGCCGGGGCCGCTTTGGGGCGTCTTGGCGAATCTGGTGGCGCGATCAACCTGTTGCCGGCCGACATGGTCCAGAAGGCCTCGGGTCTGGGAATGCGCGAGGTAAGCTTGTCGATTGCCGTGTTGTTTCTGGCGCTTGGCCTGTTCGTGACTTCCAGCATCAAAGACCACAGCATTGCTTCAGCGTTGGACTCCGAGCTTTTGCGACTGACTCCGCGTGTAAACGCCGTGGCCGAACGGGAAGACAAAAATAGCGAATTGCTCGGAAAGGTGGAGGGGCTTGAAACGCTCGGGCGCAGCAAGGTCACGGCCTATTTGCGTGAAGCTACACGCCTCATCCCGAAAAATGCCTGGCTGACCGCGTTCCGCTTTCGAGGTGACCGCATCGATATGGATGGTATCGCCAAGAAGGCCTCAGGTTTGATCGCGGTCCTTGAGGCATCTCCCTATTTTAACGGGGTGGAATTCACGGCGCCGGTCACAAAGTTTCAAACCGACCTCGAACGATTTTCTGTCCGTGTGAGGCTGGAACGGTGACGTTGCGCGAACGATGGGACGCGTTTTCCTCACGCGAGCGCTACCTCGTGTTGGCAGCTGTGGCGATTGCGGTCTTGGTTGTGGTCCGCTCGCTTCCCAGCGGAGGCGAAGGCGACGATTCTAGCGCTGGAATCGAAGACGCGCGCTGGGTGAAGCTCCAGAAGACCAAGAACTACCGGCGTATCGCCTCGCGGGCGGATGCTGTCGCCGATCAGGCCGATGCGATCGAAAAACGCATGGAGGGTCAGAAAGAGCGTCTGATCAGTGGTGCGACTCCGACCCAGGTTGGTGCCGAACTCCAAGGGCTGCTCAGTGGTCTGGCAGGGGAGGCGGGGCTCAACGTCTTGAGTTCCCAGGTGCTGCGCGAAGATGAAGCCGAGGGGTTCCGGCGCATCGGTGTTCGTATGACGTTAAGTGGGCCGTTGGGGGGCGTTGCAAAACTGCTGGCCGGCATCGAGGGCGGCCAGTACGATTTGAGGGTTCAAACTCTGGACCTGACACGCAAACTCAATGTTCGCCGACCTACCGGCGCGACCGCACCTCCCGACGACTCGCCGCTGACCGTGAGCTTGGAAGTTCTGACATTCCTTCGCGAGGATATTTCGTGAAGCGAATTTTACAGATAGCCGCGGTGGTGCAGGTGCTGCTGTGCGTATGGCTGGTTGTTCGCATCGCGGATGTGGTCAGTATGGATCCGCCGGCGTTTCCAGAGCTCAAACATTCCGACGCAAAATTGGCATTGCCGCCGCTTCCCGCACGCACGCGGGTTCCTGCCGCGGTCATTGCTTCAATCACCGACGACAACCTGTTCGAACTGGAACGTGGCGACCGTGCTCCGGTAGACCTTGCCGGGTTGAATGGCGAGATCGACATTGAAGAACCGCCCATTCCGCCGCCGACCACTATCGAACTGGCGGGCATAATCCTTTTGCCTCCCGACCCGATTGCGATCATGTCGGACAGTGCTGCTGGCGCGGATCAGCGTCGTTTGCGTGCCGGTGATTTGATTGGTGACTACGAAGTCGGCGCGATTTATGCTGATTCGGTCGAACTTAAGGGGGCCGAAGGGCAGTCGTTCAACGTGTCCCTGCAGGTCCGGCCCGGGGATAGTTCAGGCGGCCAGGTCGCCGGACCGCGTCCCGGCCAAGCCGCGCGACCGACACCAGCTCGTCCAGGACAGCCGGCACGACCGGCGGCGACACCCGCCGCCAGAGCTGCTGCAGCGCGCCCAGCTGGGCGTCCGATGACCGCTTCCGAGCGAGCCGCGGCGATGGCAGGTGCGCGCCGTGGCAAAGAAATTGAACAAGAAGAAAAAAGACCGAATCCGGTCGAAGCGCGCCTTGAAGCTCTTCGCCGCTTGCGCGAAGCCGCGAAGACCCGATGAGAATCTACGGCGGCCGACGGCGCCCCCCCGAAGGAAGGTTGGAACTACAGATGTCCGAGAAAGCCAGTAATACGATCGGCCACCGCCGCTTTCGGTGGCTCGTTGCCACCGCGCTAGCGGTGACGTTTGCCGTCGCTCCTACGGCCTACGCCCAAGGCACTGATACCGGGGCTAGCGCCGACGCTGATGAGTCGATCGTTCTTAATTTCGAGTCTGCGGACATTCGTGAAGTCATCTATAGCTTGGCCAGTGCCTTGGGCATCAACTACTGGATCGACCCTCGGGTTCAGGGGCAGATCACCGTTCGGACCACCGGTCGTATCGACCGTGCAGACCTCTTCCCGGTGTTTCACCAGCTACTGCGAAACAACGGTTTTGCTGCGGTCAAGGTGGGGGATATTTACAACATCGTGCCCGCTGAAGACGGCAAAACTCGGGTGGTAATGCCCGGCCATCTGGGTTCGCGCGCTGAAAACCACTTCGTCATGGAGTTGGTCAAGGTCCATCACGTGGGCGCTGAGCAGATGGCGACGACGATCGGTCCGTTTGTAACCCCCGGTGGCGATGTTTTGGCCTATCCCCGCAGCAATCTAGTGGTGATCACCGACATTGCCGACAATGCCGCTCGCTTGGCGGACATGGTTCGCACATTCGATACCGACACTTTCAAGGAAATGAATGCCCGGGTCTATACGGTGAAACATGCCGTCCTAGAAGACCTTACTGCGGAACTTCAATCGATTCTTGAGGCCTATCACGTCATCGAGAGCGGGGCCGGGGTCTTTCTGATTCCGCTGTTGCGATTGAATGCAATCGCGGTCATCGCGTTCGACGCCTCGATCCATATGCAGATCGAACATTGGCTCAACGTGCTCGATGTTGAGTCCGATAACGGCTCCAGGCGCCAGGTTTACGTTTACAGGGTCGAGAATTCGAAGGCGGCCGATCTTTCTGGCGTGCTCAATGAGATCTACAGCGACGGTGGTGGCAGCGGCGGTAGTACGCGTCGTGCACGTTCCGGCGAGGCCGCTGAATCTGGTTTGGGCCTGGGTGGTGGTTTGAGCCGACGCCGTGGTGACCGTGGCGGCGGCGACGCAGACGGCGAAACAACTCGGGGCCGACGCGGCGGCAGCAGTGGCGGTGGCGCCTCGGGCCTAGTTCTGGGCGGCGGCGACAGCGAAAATTCCGATCTTTTTGAGCAAGAGGTTCGTCTGGTCGAAGACGAGATTACGAACTCTCTCGTTATCCTGGCCACGCCTCGCGACTATCAAACGATTCGTCAGGTGCTCGTCGATCTCGACATTGTCCCGCGTCAAGTTCTCATTGAGGTGATGATCGCCGAGATCAGCTTGAACGAGGCCGAGACCTTCGGAGTTAATCAGCAGCTGATTGGCACCAATACCAGCAGCAATGCGGACTCAAGTACGGCGACCACCGACGACCAGGGCGGTACTTTCTTCGATTTGTTCGGAGAAGAAGTGCGGTTGATTGGCAACCTTGGCAGCAGTGGGTTGTCGGGGACGGTTTCGCACTTTCGTGACGGGGTCGAAGTCTACAAGGCTGTGATCGACGCCAACCGATCACAGGGTAGGATCAAAGTTCTGTCGCGCCCGCACATCATGACCTCTGACAATCAGGAAGCTCGAATTCTGATCGGACAGGAAGTCCCAATCATTACCAGCCAGTCTGATACTGACGTGGTTTCGAATAACTCGACCCGGTTTCTACAGAACGTTCAGTATCGCGACACCGGCGTAATTATCAGCGTGCTACCGCAGGTGAATTCGGAAGGCCTGGTCAATCTCCAGATCCAGAACGAAGTCAGCGAGATCGACAATTCGACCAACGATGCCACCGCGGATATTTCTTCGCCGACGTTCCGAACTCGTGAGGCAGAGACAACCGTAGTGGTCAGCAGTGGCGAGACGATCGTGATCGGTGGAATCATCTCCGAAACCAGCAATGAGAATCGCTCGGGTGTGCCGTATCTGATGAACCTCCCCGTGATCGGCCGCTATTTTCGCAGCTCATCGCAGGATCTTCGTCGTACCGAGCTAATTATTCTGATTACGCCTTTTGTGGTTCGCGATCGCGAGGAAGCCAAGTCTGTGACCGAGGAGTTCAAGCGTCGCGTAGACAACGTGCTACGTGAGCTGGAGGGAGCCCAGCCCGAGAAGGTCGACGCCCACCACACCATGATTCTGGAGAGCAATCGGTAGGGGCGTTTCCGCCCGGTGGTTTTGGGGCCGCCGCCACAGCGAAAAGCGACTCTAACCTGCCCGAGTGTTCCCGCCTGGGCGCCGCTGCTGGGTACGCACGGCGGGGGCGGTTGGCTCCAATGACAGAAACGGCTACAAAATCGCGCGGCCGCGTCCTTTCCGGACGGCGGCCCTCGCAGTAATTTTTAGGTTTTTTCGAAGCGGAGGAAGACGGCTCCATGGCCACGGTCATAACCGACGACTGCATCAATTGCGGCGCGTGCGAACCCGAATGTCCCAACGTAGCCATCTATCAAGGTGGTGTAGAATACGATTGGGCCGGGCAACAGAACACGGCACTTTCCGAAGATTTTTTCTACATTGTCCCTGAGAAGTGCACGGAATGTGTCGGCTTCTTTGATCAGGAGGCCTGCGCGGCGGTATGTCCGGTCGACTGCTGCATCCCTGATCCCGAGCGACCTGAGGGCGAAGCCGCTTTGCTTGTGCGCGCCAAAGAGCTGCATCCGGAGACGGCATTCAGTGATGATTTCCCATCGCGCTTCAAGGGGGAAGGTGGCGATGCCGCCGCGGCGGCGCCTGCTGCCCCGGCAGCTGCGAGCTCAGCTGCTTCAGCCGCGCCCAAAGCCGCGCCAGCGCCGGTCGCCGTCGCGGTCACCGGTTCGGCCCGAGTGGAACGAGCGGTGCGGCCTCCTCGGACCTTGGCTGCTGGCGACCCGTCGCGGGAATTCAAGGGCGAGCTCGGCGAATCCTTCGAGTCGATCCTTGAGCGTTTGGAACAGCCGCGTACCAGCGGCAGTTCCACTCTTGTTGGACTTGGGCTTTTGGCTGCGTCTCCGCTTTTAGGAGCGCTTGGACACAACGCCAAGAAGAGCCTCGAGACTGCATTTGGCGATCGGCGTTTCTTTTCGAACGAAATGGCGACCGGCCTCAACATGATCCAGAATTTTCTGGCTTACCCCGTGTTGTTGATGTTTGTCTGGATCGGGTCGGGGATGCAGGCATTTACCGAAGCGGATCGCATGCCGATCATCCTCGGACTGCTAGCGGCGATTGCAGAATCCTGTTGGCGTTTGCGTGACGGCTTTCGCGGCATTGCGGTCAATGAAATGCGAATGGGCCCCAGCATTTACGGTGCGCCGTTATCGCTTGTGGCTGGGCCGTTGATTCGAAGTTTCTCTCCGGAGCGGGTCAGCGGCCATGTGCCGTTCGACGGTTTTTTCACTGACGAGTTTGATGCCAAGCGAGAGCGTGAGCGTCGCTACGGCAGGACTTACCAAGTCCGTGAGCTGGGTGGTGGCTACCACATCAATTTCGAACTCCCGCGCATCGTTCCGCGCTCCGGTGCGAAAGAAGAGCTGGGCATTGGCGACGAGATGCCTGACTATCAGGTCTCGGTTTCGCTTGATGAACAGGGCTTGGTAATCAGGGGCAACGTTGTCGACGACCAACTTCGCGCCCTGTGTGGGGTTTCGTCAGCATTCCCCGCGGATTTCAGAACCGAAATAGCATTGACCGGAAACCTTGGCGGTTTCCGCCATCGCTACGCGAACAAAATTCTTGAGATTATTGTCCCTCGTTTGGACGTCTAGGGGATCTCGGAGGTCCGGTTGATTCAGACAAGGATTCGCGCGCTTGCCTCGGAACTGCCAACCGAGGTCGTCTCGGACGCTTCTCGCGCCGAGGCTCTCGGTATTGGCGAAGATGTCGTCCGACGACTCTGTGGCGGTCGTGCTCGTTACGAAGCTCCGGCGGGCGAGGGGTCCGGCGAACTCGCACGGCGCGCGGTTGTGCGCATGCTCGACGACGTTGGGTTGGCACCCACGGATATCGATTTTATCGTCTTTGCGACCAACAGCTCCGATTGGTCCTTCCCCGGAACCGCCTGTTCGCTACAGGCGATGTTGGATCTGGCAACCATTGGCTGTCTTGACATTCGCGCTCAGTGCACGGGCTTTGTTGTGGGCCTGGACACCGCACGTCGGTTCGTCGCGGGTGGAATGTACAACCGAGTCTTGGTCGCGGCTGCCGATGTCTATTCCCACTTAGTTCGAACCGACGGGGTTGAGCAGGCTGAACTGGCCTGTCTGGTCGGTGACGGCGGCGCTGTCGCGCTTGTCGAAAAAGGCGACGGCCCCGGAAGAATTTTGTCCTGTCGCTACGGTGTAGACGGCTCCCGCTACGAAGAGTTTTGGTGTGAGTTGCCTGCGAGCCGGCATTTTCAAGGTGAGCAGCTTTTTGGCGATCGTGACCGGTTACCGCCCGCGGCAGTCGAAGAAGGCCGACATTTTCCAAGAATCGATCGTGTGGCAATGCGCGAGACAGCGCTCGCTCATGTTCCGGAAGTGTTTGCCGCAGCATTGAGCGACGCCGGGTTGTCCAGGGTTGATCTCACCATTGTCGCTCATCTCGATCCCCTTGTGGAGAAAGAGCTGGCCGAGCGTCTTGGGTCACACAGTGGTCGGGTTGAAACTTCGGAGTTGCTCTACAGCGGCGGGGGCGCCACGGCGGTCGCACTCGACCGCCTTTGCCGTGCTGGAAAAGCGAACGCCGGAGAAACTGTAGCTCTGGTCACTTCTGGAGCCGGAGCGAGTTGGGGTGCTGTGATCTTGGAGGTCCCATCGTGAGTCTTCCCAGTCGTTCCGCAATCTTGGCTTCGGCGTTCCGGGTTCCCGAAACGGCTGTCACCAACGATGACCTAGCCACCGTCATGGACACGTCTGATGAGTGGATTCAGCAGCGCAGCGGAATTCGCGAGCGGCACTATGTAGACAACGACCAGGGGGCTTCGGAGCTGGCCGCTATCGCCGCTCGCCAAGCGGTCGAACAAGCAGGGCTTACTCTCGCCGACATAGATCTAGTGATTTGCGCTACGCTGAGCCCCGATGTCGACTTCCCCGGCAATAGTTCGTTGTTGTGTGATCGGCTCGGCCTCGTCGGGGTCCCGGCGTTTGATATTCGCAACCAGTGTTCCGGCTTCTTGTACCTTTTGGCGATCGCCGACCAGTACATTCGCACCGGCGGTGCGCGTCACGTTTTGATTGCCGGCACCGAGGTGCACTCCACGGGGCTCGACTACAGCGACCGTGGGCGCGGCGTCACGGTGTTGTTCGGCGACGGGGCGGGCGTCGCGGTTGTTGGGCCATCGCCCGACGGTGAACGTGGATTGCTTTCGATCAACTTACACGCCGAAGGCAAGCACGCTGACAAGTTGTGCCTTGAAGGGCCGAGCGCTCTTTGCAAGCCGCGATTTCCAGTCGATTGGAAGATTACCGACGACTACCACTATCCGAAAATGAACGGCAAGTACGTGTTCCGTCACGCCGTAACTCGGATGAGTGAGTGCATCATGGAGGTCGTTGAAGCGGCTGGGTGTACGGTTGGCGACATCGACATGCTTCTTCCCCATCAAGCCAACCTGCGTATCAACCAGATGGTCGCCGACATACTGAAGCTGGACGAAAGTCGGACGGCCAACAACATCGACCGCTACGGAAACACCACCGCTGCTACGATCCCAATTTTGCTCACAGAAACCGTCGAGGCGGGACGAATTAAGCCGGGCGATCTTGTCTGCATGGCGTCGTTCGGTGCTGGTTTTACTTGGGGCGCCGCCCTGATGCGCTGGTAGCAATGTCGTCGATTGATTTGGCTGTGAGCGTTGGCGACGTCGAATTGGCGACTCCAATTATCGCCGCGTCTGGTACGTACGCCTACGGTGCGGAGCTGGACGGCCTTGTTGATTGGAAACTGGTCGGCGGGGTCTGCGTAAAAGGCTTGTCGGCCGAGCCGTCAAGCGGGCATGCTGCCCCACGCATGGCGGAAACGTCTGGCGGCGTGTTGAACGCCATCGGGCTTCAGAACATCGGAGTCGCAGCGTTCGCGACCGACAAACTTCCGCTACTGCGCCAGCTTGGGCCGCGCGTGATCGCCAACTGTTGGGGCAACACGCTGGATGACTACGCTCGCGTCATCGAACTGATTGATGCCTTAGACGGAGTCGACGTTGTCGAAGTCAACGTCTCGTGCCCGCACAAGCATGAGTGGGGCGGGATTTTGGCTGCAGATTTGGCCGCGACAACCGCGATTGTCACCGAGGTACGGCGGCGCACAAAGTTGCCGCTTTGGGTGAAACTCTCGCCCAATGTTACTGATATCGTTGAAGGGGCGCTGGCGGTTGAAGCCGCCGGGGCGGATGCGGTTGTCGCCATAAATACCCTGCGAGGCCTCGCGGTAGACGTCGAGACTCGGCGTCCGGTTCTTGCCAACGGAAGTGGTGGGTTGTCCGGGCCGGCGATTAAGCCTGTGGCGCTTCACATGGTTCGGGCTGCGGCAGCCGCTTTGTCCATTCCGGTCGTCGGGGTGGGGGGCATTATGACCGGTCGCGACGCCGCTGAGTTCCTCATCGCGGGGGCGTCGGCCGTCGAAGTCGGGACAGCTTGTCTCTATGATCCAGCGGCACCTGCGCGAATCGCAGCGGAACTTTCAGCAGTCCTTGAGGATCTCGGCGAAACCAGTGCGTCGGCGTTGGTTGGAACGCTTGACGCACAGCGTCGGCCGAGTTGATTTCGTGTGCAGCAGCAGCTAGAATTTTGGATGGTCCTGTTTCCCCCTCTACAGTTAGGAGTTTCCCCCCTTGCCTGAATTCAAGATTGGCGAGAAGGTCGTCTACCCGGCGCATGGCGTCGGGGTTATCGAAGAGGTCATGGCGCGCAAAATCTCCGGAACGGAGATGAAGTTCTACACTTTGCGCATCATCGACAGCGACATGAAGATCATGATCCCGACCGGGAAAGCGGAATCGGTCGGTCTGCGCCGCGTGATCGGCAAGGAGATGGTCAACAAGGTCTACAAGGTGTTGCGAGAAAAGCGTGTTGAGGTTGATCAGGCCACGTGGAACCGCCGCTACCGCGAGTACACCGAAAAGATCAAGACCGGCTCGGTTCTAGAAATTGCCTCCGTGCTTCGAGATCTGTTTATGCTCAAAGGGGACAAGGAATTGTCCTTCGGTGAGCGCAAGATGCTGGACACAGCCCGCAATCTGCTGGTCAAAGAACTAGCGATCGCCAAGGCCACCAGCGAAGAATTTATCATGGAGGAGTTGCGGACGATCTTCGGACACTGAAGATCGCCTGCTGCCGTACATCTAACGAAGGTCGGGCCCGCATGGGTCCGGCCTTTCGTGTTTTGGGTCGATCGCGATGCTGCCGCGTCTAAGAACTGCAATTATTATCCCTGCTGCTGGTAATGGAGTGCGGCTGGGACGCGATTGTCCGAAAGCTCTCGTTCCCTTGGATGGCAGACCACTGCTGTCGGTGACGCTGGAGCGATTGGCCGAAGCCGGTTCCTGTGACGTCGCGGTGATCACCGCACCCGCAGCTTCGCTCCAGGAAATTTCACAGGCGGCCGCACAGGCACGCCAGTCGCCAGCCAAAATTATCCAAATTGTTGAAGGCGGGAGCACGCGTTGCGCTTCCGTTTTTCTCGCGTTGCAGGCGCTGGCCGCCATTGATGACTCTATCGATATCGTTGGTGTGCACGACGCTGCGCGACCGCTCGTTCACCCACGGGTCGTCCGCGAAGTGTTCGAAGCTGCATCCCGGGTTGGAGCCGCAACTGTGGCGCGACGTCCGGTCGATAGTATGCGTGAGGACACGCAACACGGCGTGCGCTCTGTGGAACGTTCGCGCTTCTGGTTGGTGGAAACTCCCCAGGCCTTTCAGATGGAATTGTTAGTTGAGGCTCATCGCTCAGCTTTGCGCGATGGATTCGACGCGACCGACGACGCGTCGCTTGTTGAACGCTATGGAGCCGAGATCGCCCTGGTAGAGTCGCAGGAAGTCAACTTGAAGATTACGCGGCCGGAAGACTTGATCGTCGCCGAAGCGCTCATTCAGTCGCTGTCAGAACGTCGTTGAGGCTTCCTGACCGCAGTGGCGTGGTCGAGAACTCTACGCGTGAAAATCCGGTGGCAAGGATCGCGGTGTGTGCCCGGTCGCGCAAACTGGCGTCTGTGAGGCGGTGAAGTTCGGCGCTCGAAATTTCTACCCGCGCACTATCATCGACAAAACGAACGCGTAGTTCTCGGAATCCCAGGTCAACCAGCACCGCTTCAGCAGCAGCGACCCGGGCCAGGCGTTGTTCGGTTATTCGCGTCCCATACGGAAATCGTGACGATAGGCAGGGCGACGCCGGTTTGTCGGCGGTTGGGAGTCCGGCCTGGCGCGAGAGTTCTCGCAACTCGTCTTTGCAAAGGCCGACTTCTACCAGTGGATGTCGTACGCCAAACTCTTTTGCGGCAAGAAGGCCCGGACGGTAGTCGCCAAGGTCGTCGGTGTTGACGCCGTCAATCACGTTCGCAAAGCCTTCAGCCTCCGCCACGCTCAGGCACAGCGGGTAGAGTGTTTGCTTGCACAAATAGCAGCGGTTGACCGGATTCTCAGCGTATCCGGGAGTCTCTAGCTCATTGGTGGCAACGACGCGGTGATTCGCCCCGAGGCGTTGCGCCAGCCCGATCGCTTCGGCGACTTCGGTGCCGGTGTTCGTCGGAGAGTCGGTGGTGATCGCCAGGTGGCGAAGCTTTGGAACAGAGCTGACGACCCAAAGTAGAAAACTGGAGTCGACGCCGCCGGAGTAGGCCACGACAACCGATTCCATGGATGCGAGAAGTTCGCGTAGTTTTTCGAGCTTGTGTTCGGCGGAATGCGCCACGGCTCTTACAGGCCGCCGCGATCGAAGAGGTCGGTGGATAGATAGCGTTCGCCGGTGTCGCAAAGGATCGTCAACACTGTGTGTCCTGGCCCGAGTTCGCGGCCGATTTCGACCGCAGCGTGAACGGCTGCGCCCGCCGAGATCCCAACCAATATTCCCTCTTCGGCAGCAAGACGACGGGCCATTGTGGTGGCATCTTCGTCGCTGACTTTGCAGACGCGATCGATGATATCTTCATTGAGGTTCTCGGGGACGAATCCCGCACCGATGCCCTGAATTCCATGAAAACCAGGCTCGCCTCCCGAAAGAACTGCAGAGCGTTCAGGCTCTACTGCGACAATCAGTACGTTGGGGCGCTCTTGGCGAAGGACGGAGCCGACACCCGAGATTGTACCGCCGGTACCAACACCGGCCACAAAGGCGTCGAGTTCCTCGCACTGGGACAAGATTTCGCGGGCCGTGGTCGCACCGTGGGCAAGCGGGTTAGCAGGATTGCCGAATTGGCCCGGCATGAAGTAACCGGGGTTCTCTTCAAGAATCTCTTCGGCCTTTCGAATCGCTGCATGCATTCCGCGAGTGTCGGGCGTCAGTACCAGTTCGGCACCGTAGGCGCGTAGAAGGCTGCGTCGCTCTTCGCTCATCGTATCGGGCATTGTCAGGATCAGACGATAGCCTCGGGAAGCCGCCACAATAGCCAGTCCGATTCCGGTATTGCCGCTTGTCGGCTCAACGATTGTGCCACCAGGGGCGAGTCGGCCGTCGCGCTCTGCAGCCTCAATCATGGCGAGGCAAATGCGGTCTTTGACGCTGCCGCCGGGGTTGGCCGACTCCAGTTTGCCGAGAATGCGGGCTCCGCTAGGGGCGGCAACCCGGACGAGTTCAACCACCGGCGTATTGCCGATGAGTTCGAGAATGCTACTGGCGACTTGGCAGGGGGACGGCATAACAGAGCTCGATCATAGGAACGCACCTACTGCGAGTCAATGCGGCTTTGCCGCTATCGTCCTTATGCGTTGGTGCCGACGTGAACCCGAGCCGCCGATCTGATATCGCTGACCGATGCTGGCATGCGGTTTCGACGGGCCAGCACCTTCCTTGAACCCGGAGGCGGTAGCGAGCAATGAGCGAACACGACGATAACGCAGGATTCAAAGTGGAAGATCACCGACGGTTCGACGCCGGCGGGCGGCTGAGGAGTGACGCCGCCGCCTCAGACGCCGCCTCAGCCGCGGCCGATATGACGCAGGCGCGCGAGGGGGCTGCATCCGGGATCACGTTCTCGGGCTTCGTCGTTGGCTTGGCGACGCAGGCCTTGGCGTTTCTAGGCGCTGGAGGCGTGCCTGGCATTGAGCGCGATCTCGACGAGGCTGCAGCTCTGATCGACGTCTTGAGTCTCCTTCAGGAAAAGACGCGCGGGAATCTCAACGAGGGCGAAAACCAGATGATGGAAGAAGTTCTCTACGACTTGCGCATGCGCTTCGTGCACGAAAGGCGGTTGCCGAAAACCAGCCAGGAAAGCGGGGAAACTTCGTGAGCAGCAACGGTTCCGCACTTTGGATCGCGCTTTCGATAGGTGTGGTTCTCGGGGTTACGACCACGATATCGCTTGAGCGCGAGAGCCAGTCGATGGCCGTTGAATCGGTTGCGACTTTCGCACCGTTACCCGTGTCCGTTTCACCGGCCTTACCGTTGGTCGCAGGCGGACTTCCGGACTTTACCGGGTTGGTTCAGAGTCTCGAACGTTCGGTGGTCAATATTTCGACCGAATCCGAGAGTGCCGAAACCCTCGAGAATCGTCACGGTTCACAGGACCCGTTGGACTTTTACTTTAGCGGACCGCGCCGCAGTCTCGGGTCGGGATTCGTCTTTGATACCGCCGGCTACATCATTACGAACCACCACGTTGTTGAGAACGCCAGCAAGATTGTCGTCCGGCTTCACGACGAGCGAGAGTTTGAAGCGCAAGTAATCGGAAGCGATCCAAAGAGCGACTTAGCGGTGATCCGTGTCGAGGGTGCTGAGGGGCTTGAGGCGTTGCCGCTGGGTAACTCCGAGGAACTAGCGGTGGGCGAATGGGTGCTCGCGATTGGAAATCCCTTCGGTCTCGACCATTCGGTGACCGCTGGGATCGTGTCGGCGAAAGGCCGACGTATTCACCGACGCAATCCATACGACGACTTCATTCAAACCGACGCCGCGATTAATCCGGGAAATTCAGGCGGGCCACTGGTTAACCTTCGAGGTCAGGTGGTCGGTGTGAACACCGCAATCTTCTCGAACGGCGGAGGCAGTATTGGGATCGGCTTCGCAATTCCCATCGATATGGCGCGCGCCATCGTGCCGCAGCTAAAGGAAACCGGGCACGTTAGGCGTGGTTGGCTTGGCGTGAAAATCCAACCGGTCGATGAGGACATTGCAGCGTCGCTCGGGCTGGAGAAGGTCGGCGGAGCCCTGGTTGCTGAAATTTTTGAGGGGAGCCCGGCGGCAAAAGCCGAGTTCGCTGTAGGCGACGTGATTGTTTCTTTTGACGGGACACAGGTCCTTAAATCGGAAGACCTTCCGTCCATCGTAGCGTCAACTCCCGTAGGAAAGAATGTCGCAGTCGTTGTGGTGCGTGATGCCGAGCTGCTGAACCTGACGGTGTCCGTCGCACTTCTGGAAGAGACGGCCGAAGAGACCAAACCAATAAAGACCGATTCTCTCGGGGTGGCGGTACAAGACCTCACACCGGATCTGATTGTAGAGTTGGAGTTGCCGGAAGATGTCTCGGGGGTTGTTGTTTCCTCGGTTACCAACGGTTCTGCTGCTGATGAGGCCGGCCTGCGTCCGGGCGACGTGATCGAGATGGTCGGAAATCACCGCGTGGGTAACGCCGCCGACTTTGGTGACATCGTGGCCAGCCGCGACGCAGACCAAAGCGTTCTCGTGTTGGTACGTCGCGGTGAGCAAACACTGTTCCGGGTTATCAAGCCCGAGAAAAAGTAGTGGCTGCTCGCAAACCGAAACCTGGAACCAACACGCGCAAGACCGCCAATACGCGGGCGCGCTTCTCAGTTCTGCGGCTCATGCTTTCGGTCTCCTTAATCGCCGGCCCACCGCTGTTGGCGGCGACCGCATTAGGCGCATGGATGGAGTACGCCGAAATCGAGAAGCGGATCGTCGACAAGTTCGATGGCCGCCGCTGGGACTTTCCGTCGCAGATCTACAGCGACTCGTATGCTGTGTACCCTGGCCTCGCGGTTCGCTCCGACGCGTTCCGCGAGCGCTTGAAACGCCTTGGGTATCGCTCGGTTTCCGGAAAGCCGGCGCGCCGTGGCGACTACCAGTTCACCGAAAACGAACTGCATATTTGGCTTCATCGTTTCGTGTTCCCCGATCACTCCGAGGCTGGCCGAGCGGTGGTCGCGAAGTTGGATAGTTTGGGGCGCGTGATTCGTATCGCGGAAAGGGAAGGGGGGCAGGAGATTTTCGAGTTCCTTCTCGAGCCGGCCCTGATTGGCGGTGTTCACGGTGCAGAGGCCGAGCAGCGCAAGGTGGTTTCACTCGACGAGATCCCGACAGCCATGGTCCGAGCGGTGCTAGCGGTCGAGGATCGGCGCTTCTTCGATCACGCGGGGGTCGACGGTCGCGCTCTGGCACGTGCGCTGGTGGTGAATCTGCGTTCTGGCGAGGTACGGCAGGGTGGGTCAACGCTCACCCAGCAGTTGATGAAGAACTTCTTTCTTTCCGACGAGCGCACGCTATCGCGCAAGGTGCGTGAAGCGGTGATGGCGCTGGCCACCGAGCAGCGTTTCAGCAAACTGGAAATCCTCGAGAACTATCTTAACGAGATTTACCTGGGCCAGGATGGAGCATTTGGCATCCACGGCGTTTGGGAGGCATCGCGCTTCTATTTCGGCGTAGAGCCAGCGGACCTCTCCGTTGCGCAGATGGCGAGCCTGGCGGCAATCATTCGCGCCCCGAATTACTACTCACCCCATCGGCATCCCGAACGCACTCGGGAACGACGCGACTTGGTCCTAGGGTTGATGTTCGCGCAGGGCGACATTGATACGGCGACGTATGAGCGCGCTCTTGCGGAAAAGGTAACTTCGCAGTCCCCGTCCAGTGGCGAAATCAACGCTCCGTATTTTCTCGACTACGTTCGGCGTGACCTGCTTTCGCGCTATCCGAAAGACGTTCTGTCGCGCGAGGGCTACAGGATTTTTACGACGCTGGATCCGCGACTACAGGAAATCGCCGAACGCGTTGTGAAAGAGAATGTTGCCGATATCGAGGCCGACATTCCCGATGCCGTGCGCAAGGCCGGTCAGCCGCTGCAAGCTGCGATGGTTGTGATGAACCCACGAACCGGAGCTATCGTCGCGATGGTTGGCGGCCGCGACTATGCGACCAGTCAGTTCAACCGGGTGATCGATATGAAGCGGCAGCCCGGGTCTACGTTCAAGCCAATCGTGATGTGTGCGGCGTTGGGCTCGGAGAAAGTTGGAGCGGCACACTTCCGACCCACTGATAAGGTGATGGATGAGCGTATCGAGTGGAAGTACGGAAGCGAGGTTTGGTCGCCCCACAACTACGAGGATAAATTCTATGGCCTTGTTAGTGTGCGCGATGCTCTTGAGCATTCGTTGAACTCAGCGACCGCGCGGATTGCACGTGACATCGGTATTCGGCCGATACGCGACTTGGCTGTTCGCTTGGGAATGGATTCAAAGCTGCAAGCGTTTCCCGCAATCGTGCTCGGTGGCTGGGCTGTTCCGCCGTTCGAGATGGCTCAGGTGTTCAGTGTCTTTGCGGCCGGTGGGGTTCGGGCTAATCCTCTTGCGGTACGTAAAGTATTGGATCGCGAAGCGAATCCAATCGACGGCCGCACAGTCGAAATCTCACGTGTGATTCCCGCGACCGACGCGTACATGGTTACGCATTTGTTGGCCGGGGTTATGGAAAGGGGGACCGGTGCTTCTGCTCGTCGCAAGGGGTTCCGACACCCGGCAGCGGGAAAGACCGGAACCTCGAACGACTACAAGGACGCGTGGTTTGTAGGCTACACGCCCGATTTGCTGGCGGTCGTTTGGGTCGGCTTTGATAGAGCGGCGAGCATGGGCCTTGCCGGTTCCGAAGCAGCGTTGCCGATTTGGACCGATTTCATGCGCAACGCTCTGGTCGACAAACCGCATACCAGTTTTGAGATCCCTGCGGGGATCGGGTTGGTCGATGTGGATAAGGAAACTGGTGGAGTCGCGACACCGGCCTGTACGAAGGTAGTTCGTGAAGCATTCCTGGCGGGTGAAGAACCTCACGCCTACTGTCCGGAACATGCGCGCTTCTAGTTCTACCGTACGCATGCCCGCGACGGTCGCGACCGTCGCGATCGTGGCAGTCGTCGGGCTGTGTGTCACCAGTTGTGGCCGCAGCGTATTGACGCCAAGCCCTCAGCCAGCGCAACAACCGAGTATCGACACCGTACTGCTTGAGCCGGGACGCATCGTGCGTCCGGTTCGTGCTCCGCAGCGGCCGCGTCCAGTTGCGGTCACGAATTGGGAAGCATTCGCTCATAGTTCTGCGGGGTTGGATAGGCGGGTTCGCGACGTCGCAACTGACTTGGCGTCAGCGGCTCCCCGACATCCTCCGGCAGAGTTGGCGAGTTTACGGTTGTCGCAGCGCGCTCGCGATCTCATCGACGCTGGTCGTCCAGAAACTGCGGTCGATCTACTCGAACGGGCAATTGCGATGTACGGGCGCGACGGTTTCGCCTACTTGTACCTCGCTTACGCGCATCATCAGTTGGGTCGCCCCGCAATTGCGTCCGGTTTTGCGGGACGTGCGGAACAAGCGCTTCCCGCCAATCGCTTTATTCTAGGTGAGCTTGCCGGGTTGCGTGCGTCGATTCGTGCGAACTCGGTCTTGCCGGCCCTGGACTAACGATCCCATTGCGTGTTCTTGGAATCGAAACTTCGTGTGACGATACCGCGGCAGCGGTGATCGAAGATGGCCGTGTCCTTTCGAACGTCGTTGCGTCCCAGGACGAGCTTCACGCCGCCTATGGTGGAGTGGTTCCTGAACTCGCTGCGCGATGCCATCTTGAAAACATTTCGTTGGTTCTGAAAGCCGCGCTGGAACGTGCCCAGGTTTCACTCGGTGATCTGGATGCGATCGCGGTCACGGAGGCGCCTGGGCTGGTCGGCTCGCTGCTCGTCGGAGTTTCTACGGCACAGGGGCTGGCCTTGTCGGCGGGCCTGCCGGTGATCGGCATCAATCATCTTGAGGGACATGCCCTGTCTCCGTTATTGGTCGAAGATTTTCCGATGCCGTTCCTGTCGGCGGTAGTGTCTGGCGGGCACACGGCGATCTATCTGGTTCGTGCTTTGGGTGACTATGTCGAAGTGGCGTCTACGCGAGATGATTCGGCTGGAGAGGCGTTCGACAAGGGTGCGAAGATGATGGGGCTTGGTTATCCTGGCGGTCGCGTGATCGACGATCTAGCGCGCAAAGGGAACCGCTCCGCGTTCAAGTTTCCTCGCGGCCGCGTTAAGAACGACCGCTTTGCGTTCAGTTTTTCGGGCATGAAGACTGCGCTTCGTGACTTCCTTGTGGCTCATCCCGAGGCTGCGCTGCCCGACGTGTGTGCCTCGTTTCAGGAGGCTATCATTGACGTTTTGATCGATCGGATCTCGAGTGTAGCTCAATTTTTGGGAGTCGAGCGAGTTGCCGTGGCAGGCGGCGTATCGGCGAACAGCCGGTTTAGAGAGCGGATGTCTGAACTTGAAAAGGACACTGGGCTTCGCACGCTTTTCCCGCCGCAAGACCTGTGTACCGACAACGGGGCAATGATCGCTCACGCTGGTTGGCTGCGCCTTTGCCATAACCTGGCATCGCCGGTTGGCGAGGTTCGCAGCCGCGCGCCACTCGGACCTCGCTTGGAGGATGTGTGAGCCCTTCGCGACCGCGTTGGGGGCAAAATTTCCTCGCCGATGGAAACATCGCTCACCGTATCGTTGACGAAGCGGGAATCGATGGAGCTAATGTCGTTGAAATTGGTCCGGGCCAAGGCGCGTTAACCGAACTGTTGGTGCCGCGTGTCCGCAGCCTAGTGTGTTTGGAAATCGATCCGACTCTGGCCGCCTTCAATGAAGCCCGTTTTTCTCGTGATACGCATGTCGCCATCGTTCGCACCGACGCGCTCAAGTACGATTGGCCGCCGAACCCAGACGGCCCACTGCGAGTGGTTTCCAATCTTCCTTACGAATCGGGCACAGCCATCGTCATGGATATTCTCGAACGAGTTCCGCATGTCGAAGCGATGACGGTCATGCTCCAGAAGGAAGTCGCGATGCGTGTGGCCGGTCGACCTGGTTCGAAAATTTGGGGACGGCTCGGGATCATGGCGAATATGTACGCGGACGTCGAAGCATCCATCGTCGTTTCTCCGCGTTCGTTTAAACCGGCACCGAAGGTGTATTCGCAAGTTGTGCATCTACGACCACTGGGGCGTTCTCGCTACCCGCTGGGCCGAAAAAAGGTACTCGAGGATTTACTGGCGGCCGCGTTTTCGGGGCGCCGCAAGATGCTGCGAAACAACCTCGGGGCGTTCCTTAGCGATCGATTCGGCGAAGGCGTCGATGCCGACGTGTTTGCTGAGGCGGGCGTGGCACCGACCGATCGTCCCGAAGTTGTTGGTTTGCCCGAGTGGGCGGCGATGTCGCTCGCGGTCTCACAACGAGACGATAACGCCGGTCAGTGCGAAGGCGATGCCTGAATTACCTGAAGTCGAGACCATCCGTTCGACTTTAGCGCCGCTGGTAGTCGGGCGGCGAATTGGTCAGGTCGAGGTGCGTTGCACCGCTTTGCGAAGACCGATTCCGGAAAACCTCGCTGTCGAACTTT
>JBLFWR010000018.1:0-38564 GCA_047611725.1 Binatia bacterium
GGAAGCTGGCACGCTTAACGAAAACAACGGAGTTTGATGATGAGAATCACGTTCGAAAAGTTCGCGACTATCGCGACTATCACGACTATCACGACTATCACGACTATCACGACTATCGCGCGGGTCTCTGCGGCAATTTTTGTGGCGATGCTTTTTGTGCAGGCTTTGCCTGTCGGCGCGGCAATTGAGGTTCCAGGTCTGGGCGGAATACTGAGCGTCGATGGTCGTGCGCGCGCCTCGTATGCAGACATTGACGGTTTCGACGAATCCGAAGCCTTTACGCTTCGATTGCGTGTCGGGTACATGACGCCGACCGTCGCAGGCTTCTCGGTGTTTGCCGAGTTAGAGTCGCTACTGGTCGCCGACGACGATTCCTATTTTGATGCCGTCTCGGCCCCCAACGGTGAGTCGTTGATTGCAGACCCCGAAGACACGGACCTCAACCGACTTTCTCTTCAATACACTCATGCGGAAGGCTTGCTGCATTTTGTTGGCGGACGTCAGCGCATTAAACTCGATGACGATCGGTTCGTCGGTAACGTCGGGTGGCGTCAGAACGAACAGACCTATGATGCCGCTCTGGTTGAGTCGTCGCTCGGCGTCGACGATTTGAAGCTCACCTACGCCTACATCTGGGATGTGAATAGAATTTTTGGCGACCAGGGTCCGGCGGGAACTCGTGATTTCGATTCAGAGACTCACCTCGTAAGGCTCGGGTTTGACCGTTTTGCGTGGGTGAAGCTGGCGGCTTTTGCGTACCTGATGGATTTCGAAAATTCGCCTCAAAATTCGGCCGATACCTACGGACTGCGCGCAGTGGGGGACCTGGAGGCGACGGACACCTTGAGCTTTGCGTATCAGGCTAGCGTTGCGCATCAGGTTGATGCCGGTGACAACTCTAAGGACTACAGCGCAAACTATTTATTAGGCGATGTCGCAGCACGTGTTGCCGAAATTGGCGCCTTCGGTGTCGGCTGCGAGGTTCTAGGGAGTGACGATGGCGAGGCGGTGTTCGTGACCCCGCTGGCGACGGCGCACAAGTTCAACGGTTTCGCCGACGCCTTCCTAAACAACGGTGGGACAGACGGGCTGCGCGACTTCTACGTGTATATCGCCCCGAAACTTCCCTGCGGACTCAAGGGGAAGGTCGCGTGGCATTCCTTTGAGGCCGACCACGGCGATGACGCCCTGGGGAACGAATACGACGGTGTCATCAGTCGCAAGTTCGGTGAGCACTTCAATGTGTTAGCGAAAGTGGCGTACTACGAAAGCGACGGGACTACCGGCCCTGCTGATCGTTTCCGCGGCACATTGGATGTCGAATTCGGCTACTGACCCCGCACTGCGCTTGCTTGCCCGCAGCCTGTCGGCCGTTTGCTGTCACGCGACGTCACTGGTTGATGTTGATTTGAGCAAGTCGCAGTAACGATGTCAGAAGTTCAAGAAATTACGCCCGATCAGGCAGCAGCAGAACTCGCCACTGGCACCGCTGTCTTTTTCGATATTCGCGATCCTCAGTCGTACGCAACTGGGCACGTTCCGGGAGCTGTCTCGGTCTCGGATGCGAATGTCGAAGAGCTTGTCGTCTCCAGCGACAAAACCCAACGCCTTGTCGTGTACTGCTACCACGGCAACTCAAGCCTTGGTGGGGTGGCGTTCTTTCAAAGTCGCGGGTTTTCGGACGTGGCGAGCATGTCCGGCGGCTTCGAGCTGTGGCGGCAGTTGTTCCCAGATGAGATCGCAACCTAGTCGACTGGGCGTTCGTTCTTCCTAGTCCCTCCCTTCGCCTCGACCAGTCACCGTGCTGCCGCTAGTGTCGGCCAATCGTGACAATAGCTTCCCTATACAGCGTCCGGAAAACCTATGGCCAACATGACGTTCTTCTCGACGCTTCGCTGTCGATTGAGGAAGGGGAGAAGGTCGGGGTGGTGGGCTCCAACGGTGCCGGCAAGAGCACGTTGGCCCGAATTTTGGCCAGCCTTGAAGACCCCGATGCGGGGCGGGTAACGCGCCAGCGCGGTTCCACAGTTCTGTATTTGGAGCAGGAGCCGGCGCTAACCGCCGGAGCTACAGCCCGCGACGTTGTCTTGGAGGGGTTGGTTGAGTGGAGAGCGGCGCGTGCTCACTACGATGCTCTATGTGCCCGCATTGAGGCTGGCGAAGGCGACGCGTTGGCCCTAGCCGGGGAGCAGGCCGATGCCGCTGCCAACCTGGAACGCTTGGGCGGTTGGGAGCGTGTCCACGAAGCTGAGGCGGTTCTCACGCACCTAGGGATCGAAGACCCCGCCGGGCGGGTCGATGAGATGAGCGGTGGCCAGCGACGCCGGGTCGCACTGGCCAGGCTTCTCGTGGCTGAGCCGAGCCTGGCGATTCTGGATGAACCTACCAACCATCTCGACATCGAAACGATTGAGTGGCTTGAGGAATTTCTTGCCAGACGCTTTCGCGGCGCGGTTTTACTCGTGACTCACGATCGCGAAGTGCTCGACAATGTCGTCACACGCACGCTCGAGGTGGAGCGTGGCATGGTGACGAGCTTCGACGGTGGGTATGGCGCGTTTCTGGCGGGGAAGGCCGAACGTGAGGCCTACGCTGAGCGGGTCGAAGGCAATCGTCGAAACTTCGTGCGGCGCGAGTTGGAGTGGTTACGGCGTTCGCCAAAAGCTCGTAGCACCAAACAAAAGGCCCGCGTCGGTCGCGCCGAAGCCGCAGTTGGTACAGCGGCGCCCGAGCGCAAGCGTACGGCTAACTTGCTCGCCGAAGCCTCGCGAACCGGCAAGACCATCCTTGATTTCTACGGTGCGGAGATTGAGCGCGGCGGGCGTGTCCTCCTACGAAATCTGGATATGCATCTTGTGGCCGGTGACCGTGTTGGAATTCTTGGACCCAACGGGTCTGGCAAGACGACGCTACTGCGTACGATCCTTGGCGATTTCGAACCGAGCGCGGGTCGCATTGTACGCGGCGCGAATACTCGTATTGCCTACCTCGACCAAGCCCGCAGTGGATTAGACGACAAAGCTTCAATTTTCGAAAATGTTGCCGGTAACCGCGGTCACATCGTGATCGGCGGCGAGAGCATGGCCCCGGCTACGTTTCTTGAACAGTTCCTTTTCGACCGACCATCGCAGCGGCGTCTGGTCGGCGGTCTGTCTGGCGGTGAACGAGCGCGGGTTGCACTGGCGCGCTTGCTTGCCGAGCCCGCGAATCTCTTGCTTCTCGATGAACCTACCAATGACCTCGACGTAGATACGCTGGCGGCATTCGAGATGTTCCTCGAGGAGTATCAAGGGTCGGTGATGATCGTGACGCACGATCGTCGCTTGCTGGATCGTGTTGCCACCCGAACCCTGATTCTGGAAGACGAAGGTCGGGTTGGGTTGTACGCCGGGGGCTATACCGATGCGCGTTCTCAGCAACGCGCCGGTGAGGCGGCCCGCAAGCGCGGCCCGCTTGCGGGCTCGTCGGCAGTATCGTCGGTAGTATCGTCGGTTGCACCCGAGACCGACATCCGCGCAAAGCGCCGACGCTCGGCGTTGACGTATGCTGAGCGTATCGAACTCGACGGCTTGCTCGAGGCGATCGACAAGGCCGAACAGAACGCAGTCTCGCTTGAGGAAAAACTTGCCGATCCCGCGCTGTATACGGGTGGGGGTGATATCGCTTCGCTCAGCACCGAATTGGCGGCCGCTCGAGGTGATGCGGAACGGTTGTTGGCAAGGTGGGAAGAACTCGAATTGAAGAAAGCGGAATAACTCTGCTGCGCGTTGATCAGCGGGGCGTTCGCCTTAGGTTAGTGTTGTGAAGTTTCAAGACTACTACGAGATTCTGGGTGTCGCACGAGACGCGGAGGGCGCGGCTGTCAAAAAGGCCTACCGAAAGCTCGCGCTGGTCTGGCACCCCGACCGTCATCAAGACGCCGAAAGTTCTGCTCAGGAAGAAGCCGAAGCCAAGTTCAAGCGGATTTCGGAGGCCTACGAGGTTTTGTCCGATCCGGAAAAGCGCTCGCGTTACGATCGCTTCGGTGAAAATTGGCGCCAGGGCGAAGATTTTCAACCGCCACCGGGCAGCACTCATACGAGTCCCGAAGAGTTCGAGGAAGCGTTCGGCCAAGGCGGGTTTTCCGACTTTTTTGAATCCGTATTTGGCGATCAGGTTCGCGGTCAGTTTCGCAGCGGCACCGGTCCCGGTGCCCACGCACGTTTCCGCGTGCGCGGCGCAGACGTACGCGCCGAACTTAAAATGACCATCGCTGATGCGATGACCGGCGGTCGCCGCCGCCTCACGTTACCCGTTCGCAAGGCGTGCACGCGCTGTGGAGGGGTTGGATTCTCAGGTCAGCATGTTTGTCCGAGCTGTGCCGGCGTTGGGCAGGTTGGCGAACAACGCACTCTCTACGTGACCATCCCAGACGACGTGCGCGATGGCATGACGCTTCGTCTTGAGGGGCTCGGCGATGCGGGGCACGAGGGCGGTGAAAAGGGAGACCTTTTGCTCCGCCTAGGGCTGCGTAGCGATGATGTCTACCGAGTGGCCGGAGATGATGTTGAGGCGGATCTCCCCTTGGCGCCGTGGGAAGCCTTGTCGGGCGAGACCGTGCACACGCTGACTCCAGGTGGTGAGGTTGCCGTAACCGTACCAGCAGGCACCCGTGCGGGGGCGAGGTTGCGGGTTCGCGGCAAAGGATTGTCGCTGCGGGCCGGTGGGCGCGGCGACTTCTACGCTGTTGTGCGGCTTGTCCTCCCGGGCTCACTAACCGATCGGCAAAAGGAGCTTTTGGCCGAAGTCGGTGCGGCGGGGACAGACGTTCCTGTTGGCGGGGCGCGTCGATGACGCCGGTGCAGCCCGCCCGTTGCGTAAGGAGGCCTTTGTCGTGAGCGAAGAACGAACATCGGAAGACGGTCGGTCTTGGGTTGGCTTGTCCACGCTTGCCGGTTGTTTCGAGTGTGAACTGTCTTGGGTTGAGACGGTGTATCACCACGGTTTGCTAGGTGAGGGGATTTCGAGATCTGGCACAGTTCTCGTGCAAACTCGCTACCTTGAAGAGTTCGCAGTCGTGTATCGCATGACTGTCTACTATGGCCTAGATCTCGAAACCGTCGAGTTGTTGCTCGCCCGAAAATAAGTCATGAGCACACCTTCCCAAGTGTCAAAGTATCCCCATCACCTGGCCTTCTGTGACGGCGCCGCCAAAGGAAATCCCGGCCCTGGCGGGTGGGGTTCGATTATCCGGCGCACCGATGGGCTGGTCGTTGAACGCGGCGGTGCGGAATCGCCGACGACAAACAACCGGATGGAACTACAAGCTGCGATTGCAGTGCTCGAAGAGCTTGAGGGAGAGCCCGGAAAGTTGGTCCTGTACAGCGACTCTACCTACGTTCTTCGCGGCATTACCGAATGGATCTCGGGTTGGAAGCGCCGTGGCTGGATGACGGCAACTCATACTCCCGTGGCTAATGCTGACCAATGGCGACGTCTTGACGAACTTGCGCGCGGCAGAGACGCAATCGACTGGTTGCATGTGCTTGGCCATGCGGGCGTGCCTGGAAACGAGCGTGCCGACACGATCGCGTCCGAGTCTGCGCTAGGTCACAGCGTCGAATTCTATAGTGGTCCAGGGGCAGACTATTCGGTAGATCTGGATGTTGTCGTCACCGGCGGCGAAAAGAAGACGCGCAGCGCGGGCACGCGCAAGTCATCGAAAGGCTCGGGCCGTGCGCATTCCTACCTCAGCGTGGTCAACGGACGCTTAGAGCGTCATCGAACTTGGCCAGAGTGTGAGCGTCGGGTGAAAGGGCAAAGCGGTGCGCGCTACCGCAAGGCTGCCAGTGCCGCTGACGAAGTTACGATCGTTACTGCTTGGGGCTTGTCGGCCGGCGATCTGCCATCGGGGTAGGTTCGAGCGAAGGAGAATCGATGCGCACGACTGTCGAAGAAAAGTCTTTGCAGCGCCAAACTGAAGCGCATCGGGCGCCCGTAAAGCCTCCAGGGCCAAGAGGTTTTCTCGGTCTGAACGCCCTGCGTTGTCTTGAGAAGGACCCACTGTCGTTCTTGCGTCAGCTCCAAAGCCAGTACGGTGATGTCGCTTCGCTGCGGGTTCTCGGCATGCGTCTTGTCGTTGTGGCGCACCCCGACGGCGTGCGCCATGTCCTTCAGGATCGGCACGCGATCTACACGAAGCAAAACACCGACTATAAGGTTCTAGCCCGCGTGTTGGGGCAAGGGCTCGTGACCAGCGATGGTGAGTTTTGGCGTCGCCAACGACGCATGATCCAACCTGCCTTTCACAAGGAGCGAATTCGCGGGTTCGCAACGTTAATGAGTCGCGAGGCGATGTTGTCACGTGAGCGATTGGTAGCCGCGGCACGGGCAGGCCAAACCATCGATATCGTCGCTGAGGCACAGCGTGCGGCGCTTGCGATTGTCGTGCAGGCCTTGTTCGGGTTGGCGGGAGCTGACGATGCGCCGCGGATCGCGGAAACCTTTACCAAACTCAACGAGCTTCTTTCTGCGAGTTTTACCAGCGTAGCGGGGCGATTCCCGTGGATACCGACGCAGGCCAACCGCGCATTGAACGCCGAAAAGCGATCGATGGATGCGCTGGTGGACAACCTGATTGCTGCCCGCCGCGATGCTGGCCAAGGCGGTGATGATTTGCTCGGCATGCTCTTGGCAATGCGGGATGAGGATTCTGGCGATCCAATGCCCGACGCCCAATTGCGCGATGAAATCACGACGTTGCTGGTGGCTGGCTATGAGACAACCGCCATGGCGTTGTCGTGGACCATCTATCTACTGGGGCGTCACCCCGAGATCGCCGCACGTGTCCGCGCCGAGGCTACCGCTGTCCTCGCTGACCGGCCGTTCTCTTTGGACGACCTGGACAAACTTGAAACTACGCGCATGGTTTTGGAAGAGGCGATGCGTTTGTACCCGCCAGCATGGGCCGTTTCACGAACTCCGAGCCAAGACGACGAATTGGACGGCTATCAGATCAAGAAGGGGGCGATCGTGTTCATTAGCCCCTGGCTGACACACCGCCATCCCGATGTGTGGCCGGACCCGGATCGCTTCGACCCCGACCGCTTCGCAACCGAGAACGACGCAGATCGACCGCGCTTCGCGTACTTTCCATTCCTGGGCGGCCCGCGCATGTGCATCGGCAACGCGTTCGCGTCGATGGAAGCGCGGATTCTTCTCGCGACCTGGCTGGCCGCGGTCGAGCTGCCCTTGGTAACGGACGAGGCCATTGACGCAGAGCCGTTGGTCACGCTACGGCCCCGAGGCGGTGTGCTGGTGCGACCGCGTCTGTGATTGACTGTTTATGGGCTGGCTAGCCCGCCTCTTCCCACCTACCATTGGGGACATGTTGTTGTCCGCCCATCTCGCTACGCCCGGCCGTGTCTTTCGCGGTTCGCGTCTGATCCTGGTCCCGCTCTTTGCGGGCGTTTTCTGGCTCGCCCTTGCGGCACCGGCGTTCGCAGACCGGGCGATTGAGGAGGCTACCGATTCTGTTCCGAGCGAGCAGCAGCACCGACACCAGAACGACCATGGCCACGACGAGAAATCCCAGTTAAAACAAGACTCTAGCGCGTCATTGTTCGAACCAACCTCTCACCGGCGTTTCGACGACCCGGAGCGCTGGAGCAAGATTTTTGACGATCCGGCCCGCGATGATTGGCAGCAACCGCGACGGCTTCTTGCCGCCCTTGGAATTCGCGAAGGGCAAAAGGTCGCCGATCTAGGGGCTGGTACCGGCTATTTCGAGACGCCCCTTGGGCAAGCAGTTGGGCCCACCGGAACGATCTACGCCGTGGAGGTCGAACCAAATCTTATCGTTCACCTGCGCGAGCGTGCCGAGCGCGAAGGCCTCGGCAACGTGGTCCCGATACTGGCTTCGGGCGACAACCCGCGACTGCCTCGCCAGGGCGTAGACTGGGTGTTGGTCGTGGACACCTTTCATCACTTACCCGATCGACGAGTGTACTTTGGACACATCGCCACCGCGTTGGCGCCGCAGGGACGTGTGGCGGTGGTAGATTGGCGGAAGATGGAGTTGCCGATTGGCCCACCGGTCGATCACAAATTGGGCCGCAGCCAGGTGGTTCGAGAAATGCAACTTGCTGGCTTCGCACTTGTCGATGAGCACGACTTCCTCGAGTATCAGTACGTCCTTGTTTTTGAACCGGTCTAGCGACTCAAGGCTCTATCTCAATGCGCTGTTTTCTTCTTACGGTTTCCCAAGGCTGTGTCTTGGATCGTTACACGAACAATTTTAGCCTCTTCTCCGTACTTGAAGAGGTTACGCCAACGTCTTATCCGGCACGGTTAGACGTCAACACCGTTGCCTTCTTTTTGGTTGACGATCGCGACCGCGGCACCGAACATGAAGTGCGACTGTCGGTAGCGCACCAGGGTGTTGAGAGTTTCAACTCGGAACCGTTGGCATTTACCCCGACCGGCGCCCGTCACCGCGTGCGAATGAACGGTTTGGTGTTGCCCGAGCCGGGCCAATACGAAGTGCGCATCGACTTGCGCCTAAAGGGCACGGATTCCTGGTCGAGGGAGCCGATGTCATGGCCGCTGACTGCAAACACGGTCATGCAATAGGCCCCCGGAAATGCTTCACCGACTTTCGATCGTTGGGCTGATTGCAACCGTATTGTGTCTGTTAGCCCCGACGTTGGCAGGCGCCGACGCGCGGTTGCACTTGGAGGCCAGCGGTAAGGCGCGGCCAGAGGTGCTCGAAGCTTTGACCGAGCGACGAACGGTTGGTGCTTTCATCGTGTTCGATGTGGCGGCGTTCGCCGGGGCTCGCAGCGCCGCGCCTATGTCGCGCGCGCTCTTGGAGACCTGGGTTTCGATCGGTTCTGAATCGATACTCGCCCGGTTGTCGGCGTACGAAAATCTGGAAGTCATTTCGACCTTTAAGCGCTTGCCAGCAGTTGCGGTGCGAGCGGATGCCACGATCTTGGCAGCTGCCGCCGCCGACCCGTTTGTTCAATCGATCGTACTGGACATGAGCGGTGGGATCGCACTAGCGCAGACGGGTCCGCTGGTTGGGGCAACCGACGTGCACGCTGATCTGGGTTTTCGTGGAGCAGGGAGTGTGGTCGCGGTTCTTGACTCCGGTTACGACGCTGATCACGCAGATCTTTCCGACGATCTCGTCGGCGAGCAGTGCTTTTGCGCGCCTGGGTGTTGTCCGTCTGGGTCTAGCTCCCAATCGGGCGCGGGCGCGGCGCGGGACGTGCACGGTCATGGCACCCACGTGGCAGGAATCGTCACCGCAGCTGGCCGCGAGGCCGGTCCGGGAATTGCGCCAGGCGCCGGTATCTTTGCGATTCGGGTACTCGACAACTTGGGACGATTTTCTACGCTTGCCAATCTTGCGAACGCGTTTGAATTCGTCGAAGACAATGCTGGCCTGATCGATGTCGTCAACTTGAGCCTGTCTACAGACTCGATCTTCTCAAGCGACTGTGACCTTAACTTTTCTCAGGTCGGGCTGACAGGTGCAGCGGACCGGGCGCGCGATGCTGGAGTCTTACTAGTCGCGGCCTCGGGGAATAATGGCTCATTGACCTCGATGGGCTCTCCGGCTTGCATCAGCGATATTATTTCGGTCGGTGCGACCTATGATGCTGATGCTCTGGGGTCGGCGTTTTCGGATTGCAACGACCCCACTGCGCAGACCGACGACATCACCTGCTTCACAAATCGGAATTCAGATACAGACTTGATGGCACCGGGCGCCTATGTTCGCTCGACGCGCAACGGCGGTGGTTCCGAATCACGAGCAGGCACCTCGATGGCTTCGCCGGTTGTGGCCGGTTGCGCCGCTTTGATGCGGGAAGTCGATCCGGGGATTTCGCCTTTCGACATAGAAGCGATTTTGAAAAACACGGGGAAAACGATCACTGACCCCGAAAACGGGCGGGGGTTTCAACGGGTGGATTGCGAGGGGGCGGTTCTTGCGACGATCGAGCAACTGACCACGACGACTACATCGACGACCACGTCCACCAGCACGTCGTCAATCACGACCACCACCATGGCAACCGTGCCGGAATGTGGCGACGTTAACGGTGATGGAAAGATCGTAGCATCAGACGCACAGCTAACTCTTTCGGCCGCCGTCTCGAATGACGTCGCGTGTCCGCTCGCTCAGTGCGATGTCACAGGGGATGGCGTGGTTCTCGCCAGCGACGCCTTGGCGATTTTGAAAATCGCGGTTGGGATTGAAGTCGTCCGCAACTGCCCTTCATGAAAAAGAGCGGGGTCGTCGCATTTCTGCGATGACCCCGCTGATGGCTGAGCCATACCGTGGCGTGCCGGTTTGCGAGTGGTTAGGGCGACTAGGGATAGACGGCGAACACCGCGCGATCGACCTGACCCGAGAACGCCGGCGCCAGCGCGATTTTTTCACACTTAGAGAATCCGGCGGACAGGACGAATTTTTCGATCCATGCGTGCGGATCTGGTCCCATGTCGGGAACATTTTTGGCCCAACTCTCTTTGGTTTCGTCAGACTGGCCCATTTCAAAGAACATGACCTTGCCGACTTTCTCTCGAAGAGCCACGAGCAGCTCCTGGCAGAACTCTTCTCCACGCTGATAGAGAAGGTGGTGCAGCACCGAAAGGAAGATCACGGCATCGAAGCGGGGAATCGCTTTGACGAAGTCCAGGTCTACCGAACCCATCATGAATCCCGCGTGCTGCAAGTCGTTGAGGATCACCTGATTCATGCACGTGAATGCGCGGCGCTGGTCGAAGTCCACGCCCATGGCGAAGGGTAGCCCTTTTAGAGCAGCTTGGACGACGTAGTAGCCTTCCGAACACCCCAGATCGACGAGGCTTTGGGCTCCGCTGGAGTCGAGTACCTTTTCGATGGCGTCCCAGCGTAATTGGCAGTCGCGAGCACTGTCGCTGTGGGTGCCGGCCACGAGGACCGGCTGGTAGATCTCGTAGCTACGCAGGTGGAGCGAATTGATCGCCCGGTGTGCTGCCTGAAGGACTGGTTTTACTGGCTTGCGGTTCAAAGGGTTGTCTCCGAGGTTTGGGGCCCAGTCTCGTCGTAGAGTCTGTGCGGCGAGGGCCGCAATCGCGGGTTAACATCACGGTAGGCAGCTGCTGTCAAAGCCGCTACATTGGCAGGCGATGAACGTCCCCGAGGAGTTCGAAGATCGCTATCGGGCGGCGGTAACCGATCTCGGCGAGCGAGCCTGTGGATTGACGGATCGTGGCAAGGTCCGCGGTGACAATCAGGACGCGTACTGGATCGATCCGCAAATGCGGTTTCTTGTTGTAGCCGGCGGCCTCGGCGGCCTGCCGGGTGGGGGCACTGCGAGTCTTGTCGCGGTGGCAGAAGTGGCTGCGCTGATTGTCGAATCCAGCCAAAACCGGGACAGTTTTTCGAGTGAAGCCGCCGAGCAGCAGCTAGCCAAGGTCTTCCACAGCGCCCACGCCTGTGTGGTACACCAGGGGCAAAAGGGCTTCGGCACACCGGGCATGGCAACAACTTTGGCCTCGGCCTGGATCACACCTACCCGTTTGTACTCCATGCACTGCGGGGATTCCCGTACCTATGTGATGCGAAACGGCGCGGTAGCTTCGGTCACCTCAGACCATTCGGTTGTTGGTGAGCTGCTACGCACAGGGCGCTTGGACCCCGCTGGCGCTGCCACTCACCCGGAGCGCAATATTTTGACTCAGGTGATCGGTGGCGATCTTACTCCGGAACCAGAGTTCACGGTCATGCCGCTGGAGCCGGGGGATGTCGTTGTTCTTTGCAGTGATGGCCTTTGGGACATGGTGAGCGTTCAGGAGATGTCCGAGGTGTCGTCACAGCGGACATCAGCGCCCCAGCGTGCCGCTGAACTGCAGCGGCGTGCCTTAGATGCTGGCGGTCGCGACAACGTCACGTTGGTTCTTTACCAACATTTGTAGTCAGACCGTTACTCAGAGCCGCAGCGTGCGTGTGCAGCGGCTATACCGGGGAGCGACAACGTGAGCAGCGAAGAAACCAAAGCTTTGGATGGGAAAACCGCATTTGTTACCGGCGCCGGTTCAGGAATCGGGCGCGAAATAGCGCTGACGCTAGCCGGTGCGGGCGCGCGCGTATGTGTCACCGACATCGATGTTGACGCGGCCGCTACCGTGGCTGCTCAGTGCGCAGGCGGAGCGTTCTCCGCGGTTTGTGATGTTGCGGAGTCGGCTTCGGTTGAAAAGGCTTTTGCGGCACTAGACGCTGCGGCTGCGGGTGTTGATATCCTCGTCAACAATGCCGGGATCATCAATGCCGACCCTGAATATATCCGGGCGTTTTCGGAAACATCCCAGGCGCAGTTGGCAGAAACGCTGGCTGGCAGCGAAGTGACAACGCACTTCGACACCATTGAGCGAATCGACGATGCCGCTTTCGACCGCATGCTCAAGATTCATCTGTACGGGACGTTTTACTGTACGCGCGCCGCGCTTCCGCGTATGCGAGCCGCTGGACGCGGAGGGCGAATCATCAACATTGGGTCGATCATGGGTTCGGCGTCTCATCTTGGTGCACCCGACTACTGTGCCGCTAAGGGCGGCATTATGGCGTTCACACGTGCCACCGCTCGTGAGGCCGCCAGCTACGGAGTCCTCGTGAATACCATTGCGCCGGGCTACATCGACACACCGCTCCTGGATCCAATCGAGGAAGGGCAGCGCGCGATGATTCGCATGCAAACACCGTTGGCTCGACTTGGTGAGGCTCGAGAAATCGCGGCAACAGCACTTTTCTTGGCGGGCCCGGGCGGGAGCTTTTTCACCGGACAATCGCTGTCGCCAAACGGCGGCATTTACATGTCGCAATAGAGAATTTTCGATTCGATCTTTCACCGCAGCTTCGTGTTGGGCGCTTCTTGGCCTAGCTACTTTGTGCTCCTGTACGGGGAGTTCGCTACGAGCAACTCCGGCCAGTGTCCCGGCGGCCCGCTTGTTGTTGGTGACCAATGCAGCGGATGTCGGAACGGGCAGTCTTCGTTCTGTTTTGATCGAGGCCAATGAAGCGGAGTCGTTGGTTCGTATCGAGGTCCAGCTGGATCCAGGTACCGTGATCGAAGTTCTTTCCGCGTTGCCGCCACTACGTGCGCCAGGCGCGGTCCTTGAAGGAGGTGGGGCGATTCTGCGATCCTCCGAGGATTGCGAACGCCCCGATGGCCGCTTCGGTTGTGATGGCTTGGTCCTTCGTGGGCCCAATATCACAGTTCGAAACTTGGTTGCGCAAAACTTCCTGTTCGACGGATTCGCAGTACGCGGTAGTGCAGCCCGCGGCACAACCATCCGTGGTTGTGCGAGCATGAACAACTCCGATGACGGCTTCGGTGTGTCCGAGGGCGCTCAAGCAATTGTGATTCGTGACTGTGTCTCGATCGACAATGGTTTCCGTACCAAAGGTAAGGGCATCCTTGTTTTCGATGATTCGAATGCGACCCTCATAGGCAACGTTCTGATCGGCAATCGCGACGGACTGACGATTTCCCGGCGTGCACGTGCCGAAGTTCGCGACACCGCCGTGATTGGAAGTTTTGATAAAGGGGTCGGGGTCGCGGGCGCCGAACTTATCGGCAGCGACAACCTGATTGCGGCAAACGGGCTAAGCGACGATGACTCGGCACCCAATGCCGATGGCCTACGTGCAACTTTAGGGTCGCGTGTGCGGCTGGTTAATACTGAAATTTCCGCAAGCGGCGACACCGGAGTGATCGCGTTGCAAGGGTCCGAAATTGAACTGGTGGATTCCCGAGTCTTCCAGAACGCCCGCTACGGCGTTGCGGCAGCCACGGAGGGGGTCGTGACGCTCATTGATACCGAAGTCACGGGTTCCGGTGAACTGGACATTTACTTGCACGACGCTCGGTCACGGATTTTTCATACCACGCGTGCGTTGCGGCCGACGGGCATCGGGCCACTCCAAAGCGAGGCTAGCCGCTTGGGCAACACCGAGGCCAAGCCGGCACGGTGAACCGGTGAACCCGTGAACCCGTGCTGGCTTGGCCTGGCGCTCTTCGGTCAGACTACGGCGCGTCTGGAAGCGATGTGTTCGAGGATGTCACCCATGATTGTAGACAGTTCGAAGTTTTTCGGGGTGTACACACCCGCAACACCCATTTCACGAAGGCGCTTGGCGTCTTCTTCGGGAATGATGCCGCCGACAATGATGGCGATTTCCCCCATTCCTGCCGCGCGCATCTGTTCCAAAACTTCGGGAACCAACGTCATGTGCGAACCCGAAAGAATACTCAGCCCTACGGCGTCGACATCTTCTTCCTGAGCGGTTGCCACGATCTCTTCAACGGTAAGCCGGATGCCCTGGTAGATGACGTCAAAGCCGGTGTCACGGGCGCGCACAGCGATCTGTTCCGCTCCGTTGGAGTGACCGTCTAAGCCGGGTTTGCCTACCAGTAGTCGCGGGGTGTGCCCGATCGTTTCGGCCACCGATTTGGTGCGAGCGCGCAGTGCGATGACGTCTTCGGAGTTAGCAGATGCCTGCTGACCCACGCCAGTGGGGGCACGGTACTCGCCGAAAGCTGCTCGCAGGGTGTCGGACCACTCGCCGGTGGTCACGCCGGCCAGAGCGCAGCGAATCGACACGTCCATCATGTTGTCAGAGGTTTTGGAGGCGTCAGCTAGGGCTGTTAGCGCCGCTGATACGTCGGCTTGGTTGCGATTGGTTCGTGCGGCGTTCAGTCGGGCGATCTGCTCGCGTTCGGCCGTTTCGTCTACCCGCATGATCGCGCCATCAAGATCGGCAGTCAGTGGCGAGGGTTCGGTTGTCTGAAAACAGTTGACCCCGATTACCTTGCGATCGCCCGCCTCGATGTCGCGAACCCGCCGTGCGTTCGAATCAACGAGTCGTTGCTTCATGTAGCTGGATTCGACGGCCTTCACTGCGCCTCCGAGTTCTTCGATTCGAGCGATCTCGGTGCGCGCTTCTTCAACAAGTGCCGCCACTTTTTCTTCGATGACCGTCGAGCCCTCAAAGATGTCCGCGTACTCGAGAATGTCGGTTTCGAAGGCCATGATTTGCTGGGTGCGAAGCGCCCACTGTTGATCCCAGGGGCGAGGAAGGCCGAGTGCTTCGTTCCAAGCTGGAAGTTGGATCGCACGCGCGCGAGCATCTTTCGACAAGACCACACCAAGCATTTCCAAAGCGATGCGAATCGCGTTGTTTTCCGGCTGCTGTTCGGTCAAGCCAAGCGAGTTAACCTGGACTCCGTAACGGAAACGCCGAGATTTTGGATCGGTGATGTTGTAGCGCGTTGCGCCCAGGTCATCCCACATGCGCGTGAACGCACGCATCTTTGAGACCTCTTCAACGAAACGAATCGAAGCGTTAACGAAAAAAGAAATACGGCCGAACACGCGCGCCATATCTTCGTCGGTAATGCCGTCGCGGCCCGCTACCTCATCGAGTACGGCCTGCGCATTGGCCATCGTGAAAGCCAATTCTTCGACCGGCGTCGCCCCAGCTTCCTGCAGGTGGTAGCTGCAAATGTTGATCGGGTTCCATTTAGGAACGTGCCGAACGGTGTAATCGATGACATCACCGGCCAATCGCATGGACGGGCCTGGCGGAAACACGTACGTGCCCCGCGACAGGTACTCTTTGATGATGTCGTTTTGAATCGTCCCCTGAAGGGCTGAAGGATCGACCCCCTGACGCCCTGCAACGGCGATGTACAGCGCCATCATCCACATGCCGGTGGCATTGATGGTCATCGACGTATTCATCTGTCCGAGAGGGATCTCGGTGAACAGCGCTTCCATGTCGGAAATGCTGTCGATTGGGACTCCGACCTTGCCGACTTCGCCCCGGGCCAGCGGGTGGTCGGAGTCGTAGCCAGTCTGGGTTGGCAGATCGAAGGCCACTGAAAGCCCGGTCTGCCCCTTGGCAAGGTTGGTACGGTAAAGAGTGTTCGAAGCCTCGGCCGAGCTGTGGCCGGAGTAGGTTCGAATGATCCAGGGTCGGTCTCGCTTTGTATCCATAGCGGGGCGAGAAGTAGCAAGGACTGAGGCGCGCAACAACAACGCGGCCTCTGAGGACGGGATGGAGAAGGGATGCCGTTGTGCCAGCTTCGAGAACCGCCTAAATCTTCATTCGTGAACGGGTTTGTTGACCGCCTTGGGTATTTTGCTCTTGTGGCCCTGTGGCGGCTGTTTGGGGCGTTCTCGTTGGCGACGAGCCGGCGACTTTTGGAAGGTCTGGGCACCTTCGTGGCGATTTTTGACAAGCACCATGCCCAGATTATCGCGGACAACCTTGAACTAGCCTTTCCTGAGCTCGACGATGCTGCGCGCCAGCAGCTTGCCGTCCGAAGCGTGACGAATTGGGGGCGGATGGCGGCAGAACTCGCTCATGCCGACGAACTATATACCCCAGAGGTCGCTGCGGCCTACGAACCCATACGGCGCAAGACGGCTGAACTGCACGAGCGTGGCAAGGGCGTTCTGTTATTGACGGCTCATTGCGGTAATTTTGAGCTGATGGGGCGGCATTGGGGGCGCGGCGGCGGGCGTATTGCCCTGTTTCACCGCCCTTTTAGCAATCCGCTGGCCAACGAGTGGCTGCTTGCCCAACGGTTGTCTACGAACCTACGCACTATTGGTCGTGGCTCTCAGATTCGACAGACCCTTCGGTTCCTGCGTGACGGGATCGCAGTTGCGGCGCCGCTAGACCAAAACCAGTTGCCGGGGCGAGGGGTATTTGTGGAGCATTTTGGCAAGCTTGCCTCCACATCGACGATGCTGGCTCGCCTGAGTGACTCGCTGGGGGCGCCGGTCTTGCCCGTATATGCCTACTGGGACGGGGAGTTGAGCTGGCCGCGTATGGGCGAAGTGATCGAACCTTCGGGGCCTGGATCACCGGTTGCGGCCGGTCAGGACCGCGATGCCCGTCTACTCGCGCTTACACAGGCGTACTCTGACTCGATCGAAGAGATGGTTTGCAGCTACCCTTCGCAATGGAATTGGTCGCATCGACGTTGGAAAACCCGGCCGCCCGTCGCAAGCTGAGCAGCGTCAATGGCAGATTCTTCATCTAGCGGACTCGGCAATCTTCTCGGCGAGGCTTTTCAGCGTCTCGGCGTTGGGACAACTCTATCGGAATTGCGAAGCGAGCTTAGCTCCTTGGGAAGCGAAGTCGCGGCGGCGGGCCTGGCGGCCGCCCAGCGTGCTGCTAGCGAGCAGCACGCTCGTGAAAACGCCGGCAGCGAATCCAATGCCGCGCCAGCGCACCCCGAAGATGACGCGCGCCCGACCCCAAAGGCATCAGCTGCCAAGAGGCGTCCGCGTCGTCGAACCCTTCGAGGTGGCCCCCGAGTGGCCCCTGATCCCGAGCCGGCACCGGAAAGGGACACGGTCGACACGGTTGACACGGTCGAAGACGCTGTCGTGGTCGCGCTGGCTCGTGCGGTACAGCGCCTGACCGAACGGTTGGAGCGAACCTGCGCTCTGGTCGATACGGTCGCTGACCTCGTTGAGGAGCAAAGCGAGCGGCTAGAGACCGTTGAAGGGTTGCTCGACCAGGTTGTGCGAAACGATCACGAGCCTGGACCCGCCGCGTCGGCCCCGTTGCCCCCGTTACCTCACAGACAAACGGTAGAAGGGCAGGATGGAATATTCCTTGTCGATCCAGATGGTGTTCGAGGGGCTGTACTGGGGGGAACGCTGCGAGCACAGGGCGTCCCGGTCGTTGTCGACGACCCGGAGCTGAGCCCCCGGCCGTCGACGATTCTTGGGTTCACCGTGGCGGTCCATGCCGACGCCGATCCGGCTCGTGCTGAGATCGCATGTCGGGCATCAATTGCTCCGCAAATGGAACAGGCCGGCCCTAGACGCGTCGTCGTTTATTATATGGCAGACGAGATTGAAGAGAGTACGCCCGAACGGGCCGCAGCTCTGGCCAGCCGGATCGGCGCGTGCGGTGTCTTGGCCTGTGGCTCGGATGGCGACGTTCTCTTGCAACAATTTTCCATGGCGAAGCCGTGAGCAGCGCTGTTTTGGTAACCAAACTAAGGAGTCGAATTCGAATGATTTCATCACAGTCCACGCGTGCCTTGAGCACGTTTCCCGCCGTGGCATTGGCGTTGATCGTTGGATGTGCGAGCTCGGTCGAAGCTCAGGCGCTGTTGCAACTTGAGAACCCACCCGAAGTCTATTCGCTAGGTGGATTTATCTACAAGGCTCCGACCTTGGATGGTTGGAAGCAACTTATTCGTTCCGACGAAAGCTTCGAGATCGTTTACGCCGAACGCGCCAGTGTAACCGACGACATTAACAGTAAGTTGCATGTCGTGGCGCGGGTGTTTCCGATTCCGAATCCTGAAGTTATTCCGAATAGCGCCTATTTGGTGCAGCTGGCGCGCAGTCAGCAGATAGAGAAGCGCAAAGATCTCCTAGTTGCGCTTTCGGCCGCAGCCGAGGTTCCAGGAACGCACGACACGTGGACGTTCACCCTCATTACGCCGAGTCCATTGGCTGAGGAAGGCGACACAGAGCGAATGCTCCACGAAGATTTTTACGTTTCGCTAGCACCCGACAAATCAGAGTACTTGGTGCTCAACGCGAAAACCGAGGACCCGGAGTACCGGACCCAACTTTGGTTCGGGCATCTCTACGGTTCGCTCGCTTCGATTGAGCATTCCTCGGAGGCTGCTTCCGACAGTGGTGGGGGAGACGCTGGCGCTCCGGCCGGTGAAGCTTCGGACGAAGCCGCTACGCAGGGCGCTTCCGAATGATTCTATCGGTCGTTGGGTGCCGAACAGACTGTCGCATCCGCAACGCAGCTCCTTGGGGATGTGTAGGCGGATCCGTCTGCGAACCTAGGGGTGAAAGGCGCGCATGAAAGAGCGGGTCATTGTTGCCAATGCTAGCGGCTTTTGGGGTGACGAGGCTGCTGCGTTAGCACGGCAGATTCGCGGTGGGCCGATCGACTATTTGACGCTCGACTATTTGGCCGAGATTACGATGATCATCCTGTCTCGGCAGCGGGCGAAAAATGAGGACTCGGGCTACGCACGCGACTTTGTCGGGTACTTAGAGCCACTTCTGACCGAAATCGCGGAGCGGGGCATCACCGTTATCGCCAATGCGGGTGGCATCAATCCTGGCGCTTGCGCACGCGCGTTGGAGCATGCTGTAGCCTCGTTGGGCCTTGATTTGCCGGTGGCGATTGTCGATGGCGACGATCTGCAGCCCCGGCTCGCGGCGTTATCGGCGGCGGGTTGTCGCTTCGAACACCTAGACACGAATGAACCGATCGGGGAGCGACTGGAGCGTGTCAATTCGGCCAACGCCTATGTGGGCGCAAGAGCCATCGCGGCGGCGCTAGGGCGCGGTGCGCGCATTGTTGTTACCGGCCGCACCTACGATGCGGCAAGTGTGGTAGCACCGATCGTCCATGAGTTCGGTTGGAGCTGGGAAGATTATGATCGGTTGGCCAGCGCACTGCTGGCCGGACATCTCGTTGAGTGTGGCGCACAGGGAACTGGCGGAAATTACACTCTGTGGAAAACCGTCCCCAGTTTTAAGGACATTGGTTTTCCAATCGTTGACGTCGAGCCCGACGGTAGTTTTGTCCTGACCAAGCACCCGGATACCGGCGGGCTTGTTTGTCGCGGGTCGGTGCTCGAACAGATGGTCTATGAGATCGGCGATCCACGCGCGTATCGATCCCCGGATGTGGTTGCTGACTTTACCAGCGCGACGGTTCAAGACGCTGGTCCCGACCGGGTCAGAGTTGCCGGAGTACGCGGTCAGGCGCCGACCGACACCTTGAAAGTTTCGATGACCTATCCGGCGGGTGAGAAGTCGGTTGCCATGGTCATTGTCAGTGGCCCCGACTCAGTGGCCAAGGCGGCCAAGTTCTCTGAAATCTTTTGGGGGCGAGTCGGCGGTGGGTTCGAAGAAACCCGCACTGATTACATGGGTTATTCGGCCTGTTGGGGAGAATCGGCGGCTCCCCAGGTCGAGCCAAATGAAATCGTACTTCGTTTCGCTGCGCGCTCTTTGGATCGCGAGCCTTTGCAGCGGTTCGCCAAGGAACTGGCGGGCATCGCTTTGGCCGGCCCTCCGGGAATTTGCGGAGCGGGCGGACGTCCAACGCCTTCGCCGGCGTTTGGGTATTGGCCCGCACTCATTCCTCGCGAACACGTGACCGCTCGCTTGTTCATGAACGCAGAGTCGCAGGCGTTTCCCTGTGCAACTGGGCCCAGCGCCAAAGTAACGCAACCCGAAGAACCCGCGCCTCCGGATTGGATCGACGGCGATCGCACTCGTGTACCGCTGTCGCGAGTGGCCCACGCTCGTTCCGGCGACAAAGCCGATCTCTGCAATATCGGAGTCATTGCGCTTAGGCCCGAGTTCTATCCGGAAATTGTGCGCGAGGTGACAGCCAAACGAGTGGCTGCTTTTTTCGCTTCTAGCGTTAAAGGATCGGTTGACCGGTATCGTCTCGATAAGGTAGGTGCCCTCAACTTCGTTATGCACGAGGCGCTAGGTGGCGGTGGCACGGTTTCGCTGTTGGTTGACGCTCAAGGGAAAACGATGTCGCAAGGATTGCTCAATATGGAGATCGACGTAGTCAGCGAACTGTTGGCGATTCAGTGAAGCTGCGGTTCACAATGCGAGTTGCTGCCGTAGCTTGTCACCTCGGGGGAACCTATGAGTCTTGATCCCACCCGTCCAGTGCGCGAGGACAATCGTTTGTTTGACCGAGTGGTACTGGTCGACGACGAACCGAACATTCGTGAAACGATCGCGTTCATCCTGGATGCAGAAGGCGTCGAGGTTGAAACGGCTGCCGATGGAGTTGCAGGACTCGACGCTGTACGTCGCGTGCGTCCAAAAGTTGTACTTCTAGATGTGATGATGCCGCGGATGGATGGCTACGGCGTGTGCCGGGCAATCCGCGCTGACGAAGGCTTACGCGGTGTCTACATCATTATTCTGACAGCTAAGGGCCAGAAGAGTGATGAAGCAAAGGCACTGGAATGCGGTGCCGACCAGTATCTTTCCAAGCCGTTCGACGACGAAGTCGTACTCGGCCTGATCCAAGAAGTGTTCGAGGACAGGCGGGTTTCGACGGTGGGATTCCGTAGCTGTTGACGCGACGCGTCTGTTTATGAATCCGGTAGGTCCGGCATCAGTGTCGCCACCAGCTGGCGAGCGAGCTGGAGATCTCCGGCGACTTCGATCCGCTCACTAGCCACGGCGAGGCGAGCGTCGATTCGCCCGTCGATTACCGCGATCAGGTCGATGGTTTCCATCGTCACTTCGACATCGGCGTTGCCGGTGTAGTCGTGCTGCCACTGGGACCCTTCTGGGCCGATTGTCAGCAAGTGGTCGCCCGGGTTTGTTCCGGTCAGGTGCAGTAGAAACGTGTTCGACTCCACAGCGCCAGGTGCACCATGGCTTTCGAAATCTCGAAAGAGTTGCTCAAGGCGGGCGTTAACATCGATGATTAAGGGCTCGGAACTAGGGGCCATTCCATCCAGATAGACGGTTCTGGACTTCTGGGCAAACGACGCGCCGAGTCGCACCGGCCGTAACGAAAGCGTTGCGGCCGTTAATACCGGGGTTGCCTCCGGCCCTGCGATTGCTACCATGCCGCGTATGACCCAAATCGCCGCATCCCTGTTCGCCGCTTTGTTGTTCCTCTGTGCTGTTCCGGCTCAAGCCGAAGGTGATCAGCCTGCCCGAAGCCCGAAAGACACGGTTGCGGGCTATTTGGGCTCGATGCAGGCGCATGAGTTCGAAAAGGCATTCGACTTCGTGTCCAGCACGATGACTGCAGGCAAAGGCCGTGAGGAATGGGCCAAGGAGCAGCAGTACATTGTGGAAATGGGCGAAGTGAAGATTTTCGGGTTTGAACCCTTCGAGGCCGTCCAGGTCACCGATACCCACGCCAAGGTCCCCAACATCCTTAAAAGTCAGGACAAGTTCCTGAATCAGCTCGGTTTGGACGAGTACGAACTGTACGAACTGCTTAAGGAAGGCGGCGATTGGAAGATCGACAACCAGACTCTGGTCGAAGGGGTTGGCCGGGCCGAGTTCTTTCCAGGCGAGTAGATCGCTCGGCTTTGGCGCCGACGTCCGGAAGTGCGCGATTTTTCGGGCGGACTGCGTTCGTTTACGCTTCCTGTCTTTGTTGACTTGATTCCACCGCGTCTGTAAATGGGGTCGCCCATCGAATGGGCCAATAGTAGGGACACGTGCTGAGGGGACTGGCGTGTGAAGTCCGCCAACGATCCCCATGTACGCATTCTCAAAGGAGACCAGAATGAGATTCTCGGAGCGACCAGCGACAAGACGGTTCGTCTTGCCGCTAACATGTCTCGCGATAGCTGTGCTCGCCGGGTGTCATGGTGAAACCCACTACGACCCACTGGCAACACAAATCGTTTATGTATCCGATCGATTCTACGACACGGCGCTTCTAGGCCCCAAGCACGCCATTATCACGGGATACAATGGCAAGGTGCTTGAGACCACGGATTCCGGCGTTAGTTGGAGTCAGACCGACGTTGGTACGGATCAGGCTCTGTACAGCATCGACTTCGCCACCGACTCGATCGGCTGGATCGTTGGCCAAGAGTCAACGATTTTGCGTACGACCGATGCTGGCAAGACCTGGGACTCCCAGGGCGGCGACGTCTACATGACGACCGAGTGTCGCGAAGATCCGGAAGACGATCGGTGCGCCCTTGCTCCGTTGTTCGCCATCACGGCGATCGACGCGAACAACGCCATTGCGATCGGCGACCGCTCGACAATCATCAAAACCACCGACGGTGGAGAGACCTGGGACATTTCGACGCTGAAGCCTGAAGGGCTTGAGCTACTCGATCTGAACTCGCTCTTGGCGTTCGAAGATCCGGTTCTTTACGACGTCGAGTTCTTTACGACCGAGATCGGATTCGTGGTCGGTGAGTTCGGCAAGATCTACAAGACGATAGACTCTGGCGCGACGTGGATCGAGAAGCAGGCGAGCTTGGTCGGAGACGACTATTTCGACGTCTTAGACCTTCCCACCTTCTTCGATATCGAGTTTTTCAACGACAAAATCGGTTATGTCGCCGGTCTGGATGGGCGAGTCGCGCGCACCGAAGACAGCGGCGAGACCTGGACCTGGATGCCCCACGGCGTCAAGGACTACAAGGCTCCCTTTTATTCGGCTGAGACCAAGCCTGATGGCTCGGTTTGGGTCGTTGGCGCATCGGGGCAGGTGGTCTTCTCGGCCGATGGCAAGAGCTTTGGTCAAGGTACCTTCGGCACTTCGGTGAACAACTGGGTTCGAATGGTCGAATTCTACGACAACGACAACGGCTGGGTCGTCGGCGGCTTCGGGTTCATCATGAACACGAGTGACGGCGGAAAAACCTGGTTCCGGCGCATCGGGTAAGTGGGGAGCATCTAAGATGGCGAGAGAGAACAAACAGGCGCTCTACCTTCTCGGTGAGCGGTTGATCAAGAACCGCACCGCAGTAGTGATCGTTACCACACTCGTAACGGCGTGGTTTGGCTGGCACACGGCCCAACTGGAAATGATCACGAGCTTCGGCGAGCTGTTGCCCAATGGGCATCCGTTCATCGAGGTTCACGACGAATACGCGAAGGATTTCGGCGGCGCGAACAACATCACGGTGATGGTGGAGGTCGAAGACGGCCACCTCTTTAACGTTGAAACGCTCGGCCAGATCTACATCCTCACTGAGGAACTCGACCGGATCTACGGCGTAAACCACAACCAGGTCGATTCGATCGGTCACCGTACAACACGGCACTTGGCCGTTGCCGCGGGTGGAACACTGCGCTCCGAGCCGGTCATGATCGGTTTGCCGAATACCGAGGACGAGGCAGCGAGTGTTCGCCGTGTCGTCCACGAGTCGGAGAATATCTACGGGATCCTGGTTTCTCTCGACGATAAGGCTGCGTTGATTCGAGCGAACTTCATTGAAGGCCGCTTGGACTACAGCCGCATCTTCGAGGACATGAACCAGCGGGTTATTGAGCCGATGTCCGAGGGCTGGATCGGCGCCTATATCGTTGGGGTGGATCCAGACCGAGCTGAGGCCTACGGCCTTGAGAAGGGCAAGGGCGCCCAGATCAAGAAACTGTTCCCCGACAGTGTCGCTGCGGCGGCTGGCCTCGAGAAGAACGACATCATTACTCACGTCAACGGCGTGGAAGTGGTGAATCGCTGGGAAATCGGCAACGCCGTTGCGGCCGGAGAGGGCTCGGCGGAACTGACGTACCAGCGCGGGGACGAAACCGGGACGGTATCTGTTGCCGGCGGTGGGTCTGACATTCTGTTGTGGGCAGCGGGCGAGCCGCGGCTTTACGGCTGGGTCTATCACTTCTCCGGGCAAGTTTTTCAGATCTTCATCATCGTTACGGTGTTCATCTGGCTGCTCCTCTACATCTACTTCAAAGATTGGCGCGGAGCTCTGCGACCTACAGTTACGGGTCTGATTTCGGCCATTTGGGGTCTAGGGTTTATCGACCTGATTGGGTTCGCGTTGGATCCGTTGATTCTCGTGATCCCGTTCTTCATTACGGCGCGCGCAGTCTCGCACTCGGTGCAGATGCACGATCGCTATTATGAAGAATATTGGCGGGCCGGTCAGCGCGGCTTGGAAGGCCAGCCGCGAAAGCACGAAGCCATTGTGGCCTCGTTCGCCGAAATGTTCGTGCCGACACTTTCCGGCATCATCACCGATGCTCTTGGGCTGTTGGTCATCATCTTGGTGCCGATCCTCATGCTTCAGAAGTTGGCCGCGACGGCCTCGTTCTGGATTATGGCGATCACGGTTTCCGAGCTGCTGCTCAACCCGATCATCTATGATCTCCTGCAGCCGCCGGAAGAAGATGTCATTGAGAAGCGGCGCGAGGGTGTTTTCCTCCGCGGCATCATGTGGTTCGCCGACGTGGTTCTCAGCCCGCGAGGCCGGGTTATCACGATCGTGTTCTGGATCTGCGTTTCTGCGGCGTGCATGACCCAGTGGTCGAAGCTGATCATTGGTGATCCGACGGCGGCGTCGCCGCTGCTCCATATTGATTCGGAGTACAACGCTTCGCACACCAAGATTCAGGGCAAGTTCGGTGGTGTTGAACCGCTGATTGTCGTGGCCGAAGGCTACGACAAGAACGCGATGAAATACCCGAACACGCTCCGTACGATGGAGAAGTTCCAGCGTCATCTCGAGCGAGATCCGTCGATCGGTTATAGCTTCTCGCTTGCCGACATTATTCGTGCGGTGAACAGCGTGTTCCACGAATTGGAACCGAAATGGGGCGTGATCCCGAACAACTGGATCGACGTCGGTGGTCTGTTCTTCATCTTCTTCTCGGGGTCACCCCCGACAGAAACAGCGAAGTACGTATCAACCGACTATCGCACCGCGCACGTCACATTCTTCTGTCGTGATCACAAGGGTGAGAACGTAGAACGAATCATTCACCGTTGTCAGGAGTTCATCGACGCCAATCCGTTGGACAAGGGCGTCTTCCGACTGGCCGGTGGCCTAATCGGTGTGCTCGCAGCTGCCAACGAGGAATTGCTGCGCAACGACGTGCTCATGAACGCGCTCGGGTTCGGTACGATTTTTCTTGTGCTGCTGTTTACCTACCGTTCGGTGGTGGCCGGCTTGCTGATGCTCATGCCTTTGTTGATCTCGAACTTTACGATCAACGCCTACATGGGCTGGAACAACATGGGTATTAACATCAATACCTTACCGGTGGTGACAGTCGGGGTCGGGTTCGGCATCGATTATGGTCTCTATATCGTTAGTAGAACGATCGAGATCTATTTCGAGCTGGAAGACGAGTACTCGACCAGTCACAAGGACGAAGCGGTGAACGACGCGCGCGTTGCTGCGGCGGTGCATGGTGCGGTCTGTACGGCCGGCAAGGCCGTGACCTTCGTGTCTACGACGCTGATTTTCTCCACCTTGTTCTGGTTGATTTCGGACATCCGATTCAACTCGGAAATGGGTCTGCTGCTGGCCATCTGGATGACCATCAGCTGGGGTGCGTCACTGACGTTGCTGCCTGTTCTGCTTGCGGTGATCAAGCCCAAGTTCATTCAACGCCGGCCGGCTATCGACGCCTAAAGGGTAGTCGATACGACTGGAACGTTTACGGGGCCGGGCTGCATTAGCAGCTCGGCCCTCGTTCTTTTAACGCCAGACAGAGACGCGATTATCAATAAACGAATGCACCCGGAGACAAGCGTGTGATCGAAGCTAAAGATCTCACGAAAAATTACGGCCAACACCGCGCGGTTGACGGGGTTTCATTCCGAATTGAACCTGGCGAGATCGTCGGGCTTCTCGGACCGAATGGATCCGGAAAGACCACGACGATGCGGATGCTTACGGGTTTTTTCTCGCCGACGTCGGGAAACGTTTCGATTGCCGGGTGTTCGGTTCGCGACGACCCACGCGAAGCCCGACGTCATATCGGCTACCTGCCTGAGCGGGTTGCTTTGTACCCAGACATGACGGTTCGCGGATTTCTGAGTTTTATCGCGAAAATGCGAGGCGTGTCGGGGCGCGTGTCCAGCCATATCGACGATGCTGTTGATGTGTGTGGGCTAGGTGAGCATGCCCATCGGCAGATCGGTAAGCTGTCGAAAGGGTATCGACAGCGCGTCGGGATTGCCCAGGCTATCATCCATCAGCCCGATGTTTTGATTTTGGACGAGCCGACCGTCGGCCTTGATCCACGCCAAATCGTGGAAATCCGCAACCTGATTCAAAAGTTGGCGGGGCTAGCTACGGTTCTCCTGTCCACCCACATACTGCCCGAAGTCAGCGCTACCTGTCGGCGCGTTTTGATTTTGGATCACGGGAAACTCATTGCCGAAGATACCGCCGAAGGCTTAACCGCCAAGACCGCCGGTCGAGGTGAGACTTTGGTCCGGGTGAAGGGGCCTGAGAAGGGCGTCGCGAAAGCCCTGGAACAATGCACAGACGTAGACGGTGTAGAACTCCTGGCTTCGAGACCCGACGGTGCCGTCGAGTTCTGTGTCAGTTCGCCGCAAGGCGCGATGGTACGGCCAGCATTGGCGCGTGTCGTGATTGATAACGGATGGGGACTGGAAGAACTCAGCCCGAAGTTGTTGTCGTTGGAAGAATTGTTCGTGACGCTGCTGGCCGGGGCCGGGTCGGGGAAGGCGCAGCCGTGAGTCGCTTTCGGGCCCTTTTGGGGAAAGAGATGCGGGCCTTCTTCGGGTCGCCTCTCATCTATTTTGTCGGAGCAGTATTTCTTGGCCTTTCCGGCTACTATTTTTACACCGACTTGAATGCGTTCATTACTTTTGGGTTTGGCGAGAGCATCGTCGAACACCTTTGGCAACGCTTGTTCAATGACATCGTTCGAGTCGTGATTACGGTGATTCCACTCGTGACCATGCGTGTGTACTCCGAAGAGAAGAGCCTCGGCACGATCGAACTTCTGTACACTGCGCCGCTGCGTGATTTCGAAATCCTAGCGGCAAAGTTCATTGCCACCATGTCCGCGTTCGGTTTGCTGTTGGTAGGGACGATGCTCTACCCGGTTCTTATTTACGGGATCCAGCCCTTCGATCTGTCCCAGCTTTTCGCCATCTACCTCGGGATGTTCCTGCTTGTCAGCGCAATGGTGTCGATCGGCCTTTTCATCTCGTCGACAACAGAGACCCAACTGATCGCGGCGATGTTTACCTACGGCGCGGTACTGCTTTTGTGGAATCTGACTTGGAACGAAGCAGCGATTCCGGGCGACCTACTTGGCGTAGTTTCTCAGCTTTGTGCCTACGACCATTTCGAACCATTCGCTCGTGGGATCATTGATTTGAAAGATATCGCTTACTTTGTCGCCGTGACCACGTTTGCCGGTTGGGCGACGATGAGATCGATGGAGTCGCGGCAGTGGAGGGGACGTCGATGATTTCCTACTCGCTGGGGCGCTATTTTCGACTTCTAGTTGGGGGCACGGGTTTGGCCGCCCTGTTGGGGTTCGCGGTCGCGCTTAGCTACGTGCACAACGTCCGCTTCGACCTGAGTTCTGGCGATCGTTTTACGCTTTCAGATCACGCACTACGGGTCCTGGATACGGTCGATCGGCCAGTGAAGGTGACGGCGTTTATTCGCACCGAAGATGCCCGTAACCCGCTGATCAAGGATCTGCTTTGGCAGGTGCGGCGCGAACAGCCACTGCTCAATTACGACGTGGTGGACATCAACCGAAATCCCGCTTTGTCGGCTGAATACGGTGTGAACGCGTACGGTGCGATCATCGTTGAAAGTGGCGATAAGCGAGCCGACTTCACCAATCCGTCAGAGCAGCAGCTTACCGGCGCAATCCTCGGCGTCCTTCAGAAGCCAAAGAAAGTCTACTTCTTAGATGGACACGGGGAGTGCTCGATCGAGAACACCGATCGCAAGATTGGATGCTCGCTGATCGCTCAAGCGCTCGGCTTAGAGTCCTACGACATAGCGAAGATTCAGTTGTTTGGCGGGGTTGGTGTTCCCAAAGACGCCGATGTCGTTGTTATCGCCGGGCCACAAGGGGATCTGCTCTCCGGCGAGGTCGCTGCTTTGGAGAGTTGGTTAGACCGCGGTGGTGATCTGCTGGTTATGATTGACCCGTTCCAAGCGCCTAGCCTTATTGGCTTGCTGGGGCTGTACGGTGTCGATGTCGGTGCCAACGTAGTCATCGAGCCGGAGCATCGGCTAGCCGGCGGAGAACAGTTCTCGGCAGTCATTACCGATATCAATCGCGGACATCTGGTTAGTAGCACGCTCGAGACACCGCCCTTGTTTTCCTTGGCGACCAGTGTTGGCGGCCGTGACGATGACAAGGCTGGTCGGGTGATAACCAAGCTGCTCAATACTGGTCGATCGAGCTGGGCGTCCTTTGATCCAGCGGTGGCCGAAGGTAACGAAGTCGTCTTCGTTCCCGGACGCGATCTGAACGGTCCGCTCTGCGTCGGTATTGAGGCCACACAGAACGCTCGATCGTCGCAACTCGGCGAAGATGCGACGACGCGCATGATCGTGTTGGGCGACTCCGACTTCGCGACCAACCGCTTTCTCGACTACTTGGGAAACAAAGATTTGTTCGTGAACGCGGTGAACTGGCTGGCGCGAGAGGATCGCCTCATCTCTGTGCGACCGCAGGCCAAAAAGACTGCGAAGAACCAATTTTTCATTAGCCAACACGATGGCGAGTCGGTTTTCCGGTTGGCTGTAGTGGTCCAGCCCCTAGCCTTCCTGATGGTCGGCGTGATTCTATTTGTGTGGAGGCGGTGGCGAAAATGACCTGGACGAGAGTGATCGCCTATTGGGCCGGAGCGTTTGTTCTGGCTTTGATGTTGAGAGCATCCATTCAAGAGACTGCAAGTTATGACGAAGCCCCGGTCGAGCGAACACCGTTAGTTGAGGCGGTTCCGGAGCGTGTTGACCACTTCCGATTGAATGCGCGCGGCGTGGATCTCGTTTTTGAGCGCGGCGCCGATGCACGTTGGTCGGCTTCGCAAGAGCTGGGCGAGTCGGTTCCTAGCGACATCATCGAAGCCGTCGTGGAAACTCTTGCCGGACTCCCGGTGATCGAGGCGGTTGGTGAATCAAAAGCGCAGGGCGATCAGTTCGGCCTAGAAAATCCAGCTGTGCGCTTACGTCTGCAGATCGCTGGAAAGCCGGTTGCGAATCTGGCGTTGGGACACCTCAATCCGACTGGAACGGCCGTGTATGTTCGTAGAGCGGGTGAGAGCCGTGTGTTCTTGCTGGGCCTGAACGCTCGCTATTACATGGACCTGATTCTCGACACGGTTGAACGCGAGAGTGGCAACCGGCCGGACTCCGTAGACACGAAGCCAGGGCCAGCCAACTAGGAGCCCGAAGTGGACTTCGATTTTTCCGAAGAGCAGTACGAACTCCGCACGGCCGTGCGCGACTATGTCTGCGCAGAACTACCAACAACACTTGCCCGATCGATGTGGGATGACCCGCGAGGGTTTACTGATGAAGGCTGGGCGGCTTTGGCTGCACTGGGGTGGCTGGGGCTAAGCGTCCCCGAAGCTCACGGTGGCAGCGGCCTCGGGACAGCCGAACTCATCCTTGTCTGCGAGGCGATGGGTACAACCGTTGCGCCGGGCCCCTTCTGGTCAACTGTCGCACTCGGCGCCGGATTGGTGAAGGCGGCGGCCACCGAAGAGCAACGGAGTGTCTTGCTTGGCGGTGTCGTTGATGGGTCGGGTCGAATCACGGCTGCGGTCGCTGAAGCCAATGGCCGCTGGGATGCCAACGCGATCGGGCTCGTGGCGAAGGGCGACAGTGACGGCGGCAGTGGCAGTCGCAGTGGCAGCGAGTGGCAACTTAGCGGCGAAAAACTGTTTGTTCCCGACGCGCGATCAGCCGCAACGATCCTGATCGCAGCCCGCATCGGCAACGAAATTGGATTGTTCGCGATCGCCTCTGACACTCCCGGTTTGACCATCGAACCCATGATTACCGTCGATGGTTCACGGAAGTTTGATGTTGTTGTCCTCGACGGCGTGAAGGCCGAGGCCGCTACGCTGCTGGGTGGAAAGCCGATCTCGGAGGCCGCGTTTGATGCTGCGTTGGATGTTGCGCGACTGGCGCTGGCCGCAGAGCTGGCCGGTATCGCCGAGGCGTCATTGGCGCTCAGTGTCGAATACGCTCTCGTCCGTGAGCAGTTCGGCCGTGCCATCGGCACGTTTCAATCGATTCAGCACAAGTGCGCAGACATGAAGGTGGACGTCGAGAACACGAAGTCGTTGGTCTACTTTGCCGCCTGGGCGTTGGATCAGGGGCACGAGGATGCCCGTCGCGCGGTTGCGATGGCCAAGGCCCATGCGAGTGAAGTTTGTCCGGCTGTCGTTGCCGAGGCGATCCAAATTTTGGGCGGCATCGGCTTCACCTGGGAACACGATCTCCACATGTATTTTAAGCGCGCCAAAGCCGATGAAGTTCTGCTCGGAGATGGCGTCGAGAGTCGTGAGTTTGTCGCCCGCAGCCTTGGGCTGGGCGTATAGCGATGGAGTCGAGCCATGCTGGATAGGGTCGCAGTTGTCACTGGCGCAGGCCGCGGTATCGGCCGAGCCATCGCCAAGCGGGCTTGTCAGCTTGGCCTAGGCGTCGCCGTCTGGGACGTCGATGAGGCTTTGGCCGTGAGCACGGCAGACGAAATCGGATCGCATGGAGTACCGGCGATCGGTGTCGGTTGCGACGTGCGGGATCGCGACGCCGTCGCAGAAGCGGCCGAACGCACACGGTCTAACCTCGGGTCGGTATGGGCGATTGTGAACAACGCGGGCATTGATCGCCTGGCAACTTTCAAAGAAAGCGACCCGCAGGATTGGCGCGATATCATCGACGTGAACTTCGTCGGGGCTCTTAACGTCACGCATGCCCTACTGGGCGATCTTACTGATAGGGATGCCGGCCGTGTCGTCTTCGTAAGTTCTGACGCTGCCCGCGTTGGTTCAACCGGGGAGGCCGTTTACGCGGGCACAAAAGCTGCGTTGATTGGTTTTGGCAAAACACTCGCGCGTGAAACTGCGCGGCACGGAATTACGGTAAATATCGTCTGTCCGGGGCCAACCGACACGAGCTTGTTGGGCATGGTGAGGCAGGGCCCCCAGGGCGACAAGATTATTGCTTCGATGACTCGTGCGGTGCCTTTGGGGCGTATCGCGGAGCCGGAAGATATTGCAGGGGCCGTTGCCTTTTTCCTTGGTCCTGATGGCGGCTACGTCACTGGCCAGGTTCTGTCGGTATCCGGCGGGCTGACAATGGCAGGCTAGCGATGCGGTTATTCGTTCGCTGCGGACCCGGTCTCTGACTCTTCGGCGCCTTCTTCAGCTACCTTGCCGCGAAGAATTTTTAAGAGCTTCGCGTTTCCACCCTGCGAAATGATGTCCTGGAACTGCGAGCGAAGGTTCGACACCATGCTGACGCCTTCGGCGACGACATCGATGATCTTCCATCGGCCGTCGAAATTGCGCACGCGGTACGACACGAGAATGTCGTCAGGGCCGTTGCGAACGATCTTGGTGTAGACCGTCCGATCGCCACGCGCCTCTTCACGCGAGTTCACAACCTCGATGCCTTCGTTTGAGTAATTGTCGACGTTGCGTCCGTAGGTCACGGTCAGATAGCGGCGAAACAGGGTCGCGAATTCGTCGCGGTCTGCCTCGGGAAGCGTTCTCCAATTGCGGGCCAACACCAGCTTCGCGATCGTTGTGAAATCGGCGTTCTCGACCATCACGACTTCAAGCTTGTCGCGCTTGGCCAAGCTCGCCGTCGTCTCGTCGTTCAGGATGGCAAGCACCTGAGCGGCCGTGTTGCGAACCATGTCTTCCGCCTCGTCTGCGGCCGCTGGCAGCGGCGCGCTTACGAGGATCGCAGTTGCGGTCAGTGTCGCAAAAAACTTACTCCGCAGCTTCATCGTAGAAATACAGGTCATCTTCAGCCTCCGCGTCTACAGCATCTTGTGGGCGATCCGCGATCAGAGCAGCGCGTCGTTGCGCGTACAGATTGCGAACGAACGTATAGTAGTCCAAGGAGGTTTCGCGCGCATTCTCGATTTCGTCGAGGTACAGCGACCGCGTGTTTACCAGGCCAACGACCGGAGGAATCCAGACGACGTCGCGATCAACGAAATAGGGCCATACGGTCGCGAAGCCATCCAGCACGGTCCCCACGGCGTCACGTGGGCTGGAAGGGCCAAAGAACGGAAGCATCAGGTAAGGGCCAGTGCCTACGCCCCACACGCCGAATGTTTGCCCGAAATCTTCCTTGTCTTTTTCCAGTCCGAATTTGGTGGCGTGGTCGAAAAATCCGCCGATGCCGATCGTCGTGTTGACCACGAAGCGACCGAGATCCCGTCCGGCTTGTCGCGGCTGTCCCTGTAGCAGTTCGTTGGTGAAATCGATCGGGAAGCGCAGGTTCGAAAAGAAGTTGTCGAAACCGGTCTGAGCGGGATCGGGCAGGACGAAGTCCCATCCGCGGGCTACCGGCTCAAGCACCCAACGATCCAGTTTGTCGTTGAAGATGAAGACCGCTCGATTCAACCCCTCTAGAGGATCCGAAATCTCCGCGGCGTGAACCACAGGGGGAGGTGCCAACGTCATCGCGGCCAGTGCCAGCGATACGATGGCTGCTTGTGTCTTTGCTAACATAACCCTCTATTTCTCGCCTTCATCGCCGACATTGTACAGAAACTTGCCGATGAGTCGTTCAATGACGATCGCCGATTCGGTGTAAGAAAGCTCTTCTCCCGAGACCAGGGCCAGGTCCTCAGCACCGAGATCGATCATGACATACTTGTCGCCGAGTAGACCCGCGGTCACGATTGCTGCCGAACTATCGATCGGCAACTCAAGGTCGGGTCTCAGATCCAGGTCGACGCGTGCGCGAAAGTCGTCGCCCAGAACAATCGACGTCACCTGGCCTACCTTAACGCCGGCAATCTCGACCGGTGCGCGCGTCTTAAGTCCCGAAATCTGATCGAAGCGGGCAAAAAGCGACAGGCCGCCGGGAACGCTCTGTCCAAGCCCCCCTACGGTCAGCGAAAGCCACGCCAGGGCGGCGATGCCAGCGAGCACAAACGTACCGACGAGTACGTCGCGAGAAGTTTTATCGTTCATCGAGTCACACTCCCCAAAGGGCCGTAATGAAGTAGTCGGTAATCAAAATCGCTACAGACGCCGTTACAACTGTAGACGTTGTCGCTGAGCTCACACCAACCGAAGTCGGTTTGGCGTGGTAGCCACGGTAGGTCGAGATCAGTCCGACCAAGGCGCCGAACACGAGGCTTTTGAGCAAGCTGCCCGCGATATCATCGCGGAAGGTAACGCTTTGTATCAAGCCTGTCGTATAGGTGCCTGCATCGATACCCATCAGGCCGACGCCAACCAAGTAGCCGCCAAAAATCGAAGCGGTGATGAACAGCGCAGACAGCAGCGGCATCACCAGAAACAGCGCGAAGGCTCGAGGTCGAACGACGTAGTCCATCGGTGAGACCGACATCATTCGTAATCCGTCAAGTTGAGACGTTGCCACCATGGTCCCAATTTCGGCAGTCGTCGCAGAGCCGGCTCGGCCGGTGGTCAGTAGGGCGGTCAGGACCGGGCCAAGCTCCCGAATGATTGTCAGGCCAACCACCGCGCCCAGCGATTCTTCCGCACCAAAGCGTACGAGTGTGTTGTAGCCCTGCAAACCAAGAACCATTCCAACGGCAACGCCTGAGACGCCAATGATAAGCAATGACATCACTCCCGACTTCAGGAGTTCGTCGACGAACAGGCCGCCGCGGTAAGGCGGCTTCAGGCAGGTCACTACGATTGACCCACCAAAACGCGCTATCGCACCGAGCTCTGCAATCGCGTTAAGTACGCTCGCTCCGATCGCCGCGACGAAACGAATCATTTCTGCCGTCCCGAGCGCCGTCCTAAACGTGGTTGCGCTGGCGGAGTGTAGCCGCGGCTCGGTCGCGGTTGCGCTTCGGCCTCAAACGCATCGAGAGTGTTGAACAACTCAGCAGAATCGTCGTCGATTTCCTCGTTGAGGAAACTTTTAACCCGCTCGTCATCACTGGCGAGAAGCTCTTTGGGGGTTCCCTGGATTACTGAAGCAGGGAGCATCAAAACAATGTGGTCGGCCATGCGAAGGGTTGACGGGACGTGGTGAGAAACCAGGATCATGGTCATGCCGCGCTCGCGGTTGATTCTTACCAGCAAGGCTTCGATCAGCTTTGTCGAAACCGGATCCAATCCGGAAAACGGTTCGTCAATCAGAAGAATGCCAGGGTTCTGCATGATGGCGCGTGCCAGCGCGACGCGCTTGGCCATGCCGCCGGACAGCTCGCCTGGGAGCAGTCCTTCCACATCTGTGAGGCCGACGGCTTGAAGCTTTTCGCGAACCTGTTCGGAAATCGTGTCGAGATCCAGATTTTGGTGCTCACGAAGCGGAAGCGCCAAATTGTCATAGACCGTAAGGGAGTCGAGAAGGGCGCCACCTTGGAAAAGCATTCCGAGATGTCGGCGGACACGAAACATATTTCGTTCGGACAGGCCGACGACGTTCTCGCCGTTGACCTCGACCTTACCGCTCTTGGCGTGAGAGAGGCCGCCGATGAGCCGCAGGATGGTGGACTTACCGCAGCCACTGCCCCCTAAGACCACGGAGATCTTTCCCGCAGGAAAGCTAGCCGACAGTTCCGAGAACACGGGGCGCTGGCCGTACGCCATTGTCACCGCTTTCAGCTCTACACGCCCGCTGCGTGCAGGGCTGCACGCAGGGTCGGCAGCGTCGAGGTTGGGTTGAGAGTCTGCCATTTATGAATGCCGTAATCGGCGTTTTGCCATGCACATTGGGGGTTTGCCACCCGTGGCTGGTTTCTTTTCGAGCTATGCGCCGCTACAAAGTTCGGCTTAGGAGTGCGGCGGGGCGGGGCATGATCGCCGCGATCGCGACCATGGGTTGCGACCAAAGGATTGCGCCTACCCGATCGGGTTCCCGTCATTAGGGGTTTCACACACGTACGTAGCCAAACGAGGCAACCATGTCTGAGAACAAGATCGAATCTCTCCTTCACGAAGACCGGCTTTTCGAAGCGCCCGAGGGCTTTGCTCGTTCGGCTCACATCAAGAGTCGCGCTGAGTATGACCAGATTCGGGCCAGCGCGTTGGCTGACCCTGAGGCCTTCTGGGCCGGCATTGCAGGCGAGCTTGAGTGGTTCCACCCGTGGGATCGGGTGCTGGATTGGCAACCGCCGTTCGCGCAATGGTTTGTCGGTGGCAAGACCAACATTTCCCATAACTGTCTAGATCGTCACCTCGACGGGCCAACCCGCGACAAGATCGCGATCGCCTGGGAGGGCGAGCCCGGTGACTCCCGCAATCTGACCTACGCCCAACTTCATGAAGAGGTGTGTCGATTCGCCGGGGCGCTGCGCGCGTTGCATGTCGAAGAAGGCGACCGCGTTGCGATCTACATGCCGATGGTGCCGGAGTTGGTGGTGGCGATGTTGGCCTGCGCCCGTATCGGAGCCACGCATTCGGTCGTGTTCGGTGGTTTCTCGGCCGACGCTCTACGTGATCGCTGCAACGACGCTGAAGCAAAGGTGATCCTGACCGCTGATGGTGGCTGGCGTCGCGGAAGCGTGCTGGCGTTGAAGGGGATTGTTGACGAAGCTGCCGCCCAGTGTCCCAGCGTGACCAACGTCGTGGTTCTGCGCCGCACGGAAAACGAGATCGCGTGGACCGAAGGTCGTGACGTGTGGTGGCACGATGTCGTGGCGAATGCGGCTCCGGTCGAGCAGGCCGCGCCATTAGACGCCGAGCACCCGCTATTTATCCTCTACACGTCGGGAACCACCGGTAAGCCAAAAGGCGTCGTCCATTCCACGGGCGGCTACATGACCCAGGCGTACATCACCGCGAAGTGGGTCTTCGATCTTCACGATGACGATGTCTATTGGTGTACGGCTGATTGCGGATGGGTGACCGGTCACAGCTACATTACCTACGGCCCTTTGCTCAACGGAGCCACGGTCGTGCTCTATGAAGGTGCTCCACAGTCGCCGGACTTCGATCGCTTCTGGGCGATCGTCGAAAAGTACAAGGTGTCGATTCTTTACACCGCGCCGACAGCGATCCGCAGCTTCATGAAATGGGGCGACGAGCACCCGAATAAGCACGACCTAACCAGCTTAAGGCTGCTTGGAAGCGTCGGTGAGCCGATCAATCCCGAAGCTTGGATGTGGTACCGCCGCGTAATCGGTGGTGACCGCTGTCCGATCGTTGACACTTGGTGGCAGACCGAAACCGGGGGCATCATGCTGACACCGATGCCGGGCGCTGTGGCGACCAAGCCTGGCTCGGCCACACTTCCGTTCCCCGGCATGGATATCGAGGTGGTCGATGCCGAGGGAACACCGGTAGGCGACAACGAAGGCGGCTATCTCGTGATTCGCAAGCCGTGGCCGGGAATGCTTCGAACCGTTTACGGCGATCCCGAGCGATACAAGGAAACGTATTGGTCCAAGTACGGGCACATGTACTTCGCGGGCGATGGCGCGCGACGCGATGAGGACGGTTATTTCTGGGTCATGGGTCGCATCGATGACGTTATGAACGTGTCTGGTCATCGCATCGGAACCATGGAAGTCGAGAGTGCGTTGGTCAGCCACGAAGCAGTGACTGAGGCGGCAGTGGTCGGGCGTCCCGATGAAATCAAAGGGCAAGCCATCGCAGCATTTGTGACGATCGGGCCGGGTTACGAGGAAAGCCCCGAACTCAAAGTGGCATTGCGCAAACATGTTGCCAAAGAGATCGGCGCCTTCGCCAAGCCCGACGACCTGCGGTTCACCGATGCGCTGCCGAAGACCCGTTCCGGGAAAATCATGCGTCGGCTTTTGCGAGACATTGCGTCTGGGCAGGAAAGTGTCGGCGATACGACGACGTTGGAAGATTTGTCCGTAATGGCCAAGCTCCGAGACGACGAGGAATAAGAACGTGGCATTGGCTTTCTACGACACGCGGACCCGCCGCAAGCGCGAGTTCGAACCGATTCGACCGGGTCATGTTTCTCTGTATGTCTGTGGGATTACGGTCTACGACCGGTGTCACATCGGCCATGCTCGTTCGCTGATTTTCTTCGATACTGTGGTGCGTTTTCTGCGCTGGAGAGGCTACGAAGTGCACTTCGTACGCAACATCACCGACATCGAAGACAAGATCATCAAGCGTGCAGCCGAACGTGGTATCAGCTGCGACGAACTGACCGGTCAGTACATTGATGAAATGCATCGCGATGTCCGGGCATTGGGCTGCCTGATCCCCGACCTGGAACCACGTGCCACCGATCACATTCCGGAAATGGTGACGCTCATCGAAGATCTTGAGAAACGCGGCCTTGCGTACGCTGTAGGCGAGGGTGACGTCTATTTCGCTGTCGATGCGTTTAAACCCTACGGGGCACTGTCGGGTCGCAACCTTGACGACATGCGCGCCGGAGCTCGTGTCGAGGTAGACCCCCGCAAGCGCGGGCCGATGGATTTTGCGCTGTGGAAATCTTCGAAACCCGGCGAGCCCGCGTGGGATAGCCCTTGGGGGCCGGGTCGTCCGGGCTGGCATCTGGAATGCTCGGCGATGAGCGTCAAGCATTTGGGGCAACCGTTCGATATTCACGGCGGTGGCGAAGACTTGGTCTTCCCCCATCACGAGAACGAACTCGCACAATCCTGCGGTGCCGCTGATTGTGATTTCGTGAACTACTGGCTTCACCACGCGTTTGTACGCATCGACCAAGAGAAAATGTCGAAGTCGATCGGCAACGTCTTCGCCATCCAAGACGTATTGGCCGAGGTTGAAGCTGAAGGCCTGCGTCTGCAGCTGTTACAGACCCACTACCGCAGCCCGTTGGATTTCACAGCGGAAGGGATAGCCGAGTCCACGCGCGCTCTGGTGCGTGTCTACGAGGGGCTGTTGCGCGCACGCGACGCCGGCC
>JBLFWR010000019.1:0-37428 GCA_047611725.1 Binatia bacterium
GCGGCAACGGCGAGACCCAGTCCGGCGAAGAGTGTGACGACGGCAACACTGCCGACGGTGACGGCTGCGACAGCACTTGCGACCTGGAAGTCTGCGGCAACGGCGAGACGCAGTCGGGCGAAGAGTGTGACGACGGCAACACCGCAGTCGGCGACGGCTGCGATGATACCTGTGACCTGGAAGTCTGCGGCAACGGCGAGACGCAGTCGGGCGAAGAGTGCGACGACGGCAACACCGCAGTCGGCGACGGCTGCGATGATACCTGCGACCTGGAAGTCTGCGGCAACGGCGAGACGCAGTCGGGCGAAGAGTGCGACGACGGCAACACTGCCGACGGCGACGGCTGCGACAGCACTTGTGACCTAGAAGTCTGCGGTAACGGCGAGACGCAATCCGGCGAAGAGTGCGACGACGGCAACACTGCCGACGGCGACGGCTGTGACAGCACTTGTGACCTGGAAGTTTGCGGTAACGGCGAGACGCAGTCGGGCGAGGAATGTGACGACGGCAACACCGCTGACGGTGACGGCTGTGACAGCACTTGTGACCTTGAAGTCTGCGGCAACGGCGAAACCCAGTCGGGCGAAGAGTGCGATGACGGCAACACTGCCGACGGTGACGGCTGTGACAGCACTTGCGATCTGGAAGTCTGCGGCAACGGCGAGACGCAGTCGGGCGAAGAGTGCGACGACGGCAACACCGCCGACGGTGACGGCTGTGACAGCACCTGTGACCTAGAAGTTTGCGGTAACGGCGAGACTCAGTCCGGCGAAGAGTGTGACGACGGCAACACCGCCAATGGCGACGGCTGCGACGACACCTGTGACCTGGAAGTCTGCGGCAACGGCGAGACGCAGTCGGGCGAAGAGTGCGACGACGGCAACACGGCCAATGGCGACGGCTGCGACGACACTTGCGATCTGGAAGTTTGCGGTAACGGCGAGACGCAATCCGGCGAAGAGTGTGACGACGGCAACACCGCCAATGGCGACGGCTGCGACGACACTTGTGACCTAGAAGTCTGCGGCAACGGCGAGACGCAGTCCGGTGAGGAATGTGACGACGGCAACACTGCCGACGGTGACGGCTGCGATAGCACTTGCGACCTGGAAGTCTGCGGCAACGGCGAGACCCAGTCCGGCGAGGAATGCGACGACGGCAACACCGCTGACGGTGACGGCTGCGATAGTACTTGTGACCTAGAAGTCTGCGGCAACGGCGAGACTCAGTCCGGCGAAGAGTGTGACGACGGCAACACTGCCAATGGCGACGGCTGCGACGACACTTGTGACCTAGAAGTCTGTGGCAACGGCGAGACTCAGTCCGGTGAGGAATGTGACGACGGCAACACCGCCAATGGCGACGGCTGTGACGACACCTGTGACCTGGAGGTCTGCGGCAACGGCGAGACGCAGTCGGGCGAAGAGTGCGACGATGGCAACACCGCCAATGGCGACGGCTGCGACGACACTTGCGACCTGGAAGTCTGCGGCAACGGCGAGACGCAGTCGGGCGAGGAATGTGACGACGGCAACACCGCTGACGGTGACGGCTGTGACAGCACTTGTGACCTGGAAGTCTGCGGCAACGGCGAGACTCAGTCCGGCGAAGAGTGTGACGACGGCAACACGGCCAATGGCGACGGCTGCGACGACACCTGTGACCTAGAGGTCTGCGGCAACGGCGAGACGCAGTCGGGCGAAGAGTGCGACGACGGCAACACCGCCGACGGTGACGGCTGTGACAGCACTTGTGACCTGGAAGTTTGCGGTAACGGCGAGACGCAGTCGGGCGAAGAGTGTGACGACGGCAACACCGCCAATGGCGACGGCTGCGACGACACTTGCGACCTGGAAGTCTGCGGCAACGGCGAGACACAGTCGGGTGAAGAGTGTGACGATGGCAACACCGCCAATGGCGACGGCTGCGACGACACTTGCGACCTGGAAGTCTGCGGCAACGGCGAGACGCAATCGGGTGAAGAGTGTGACGACGGCAACACCGCCAATGGCGACGGCTGCGACGACACTTGCGACCTGGAAGTCTGCGGCAACGGCGAGACGCAGTCCGGCGAGGAATGTGACGACGGCAACACCGCTGACGGTGACGGCTGTGACAGCACTTGTGACCTGGAAGTCTGCGGCAACGGCGAGACGCAGTCGGGCGAGGAATGTGACGACGGCAACACCGCTGACGGTGACGGCTGTGACGACACTTGTGACCTGGAAGTCTGCGGCAACGGCGAAACCCAGTCGGGCGAAGAGTGCGATGACGGCAACACTGCCGACGGTGACGGCTGTGACAGCACTTGCGATCTGGAAGTCTGCGGCAACGGCGAGACGCAGTCGGGTGAAGAGTGCGACGACGGCAACACCGCCGACGGTGACGGCTGTGACAGCACTTGTGATCTAGAAGTTTGCGGTAACGGCGAAACGCAGTCCGGCGAGGAATGCGACGACGGCAACACCGCTGACGGTGACGGCTGTGACAGCACTTGTGATCTAGAAGTTTGCGGCAACGGCGAAACCCAGTCGGGCGAAGAGTGCGATGACGGCAACACTGCCGACGGTGACGGCTGTGACAGCACTTGTGACCTGGAAGTCTGCGGTAACGGCGAGACGCAGTCGGGCGAAGAGTGTGACGACGGCGGCACCACTGACGGTGACGGCTGTGACAGCACTTGTGACCTGGAAGTCTGCGGCAACGGCGAGACGCAGTCCGGCGAGGAATGCGACGACGGCAACACCGCCGACGGTGACGGCTGTGACAGCACTTGTGATCTAGAAGTTTGCGGCAACGGCGAAACGCAGTCTGGCGAGGAATGCGACGACGGCGGCACCGCTGACGGTGACGGCTGTGACAGCACTTGTGACCTGGAAGTCTGCGGCAACGGTGAGACGCAGTCGGGCGAAGAGTGTGACGACGGCAACACCGCAGTCGGCGACGGTTGCGACGAGCTCTGCGTCCTGGAAATCTGCGGCAACGGTATCAGCCAGGCTGGCGAGGAATGTGACGACGGCAACACCAACGACATGGATTCCTGCAAGAACGATTGCACGGAGAACGTCTGCGGAGACGGTGTCGTCGAAACCGGTGTCGAGGATTGTGATCCAGGCGCAGACGTTCCGGGTGACTGCTGCTCGGCCGCTTGTCTCTTCGAAGCTGTGACTACGAGTTGCACCGATTTCGTCGATCCTGGGGCTGCTCCGGAATGTAACGCCGGCGCTTGCAACGCTACCGGCGTTTGCGAAACGGTTGTCGTGAACAACGGCGGGGTGTGCACCCCAGACGCCGTCAATCAGTGCGTCAAGTCTTACGAGTGCGCAGCTGGCAGCTGTGTAGAAGACGAACTCTTCCTCACGGGTCACGCGTGTGACTGGTTGGTGGTCGGTGGCGGCAACGCCGGTGGCCGTGTCCAGATCGTAGATAGTTCGGTGAACACCGGCGACATCTGTGTCGAGTTCGGTTTGGTTGGCTCAAACACCCGCATCAACGGCTCAATCGTTAGTAACTCTGGGGCTACGGACGCGATTCGGTTCCGTCAAGAAGCCTTCGTCTTGGAGGACATCATCACCGCTGGCGGCAACGTGAAGGGTGACTTGGGTGTCGATCTGCCAGGCTTGTTGAATACCAACAACGTTGCCGGTGGAACGATCTTGGCGAAGACTCCGGGCGGAGAATACAACACGAATTCCGGCATGCTGCAGGATGCTCGTGTTGACGAGTGCACCTTGGCTCAAGTTGACGTTGCGGCTTCGAATGTGAATGTCGAGGCTTTGGTGTCTACCGCCAGCCACGGAGTGATAAGCGGAGTGTCGTGGAATGTGGACACGCCGAACTGCGGCGGTGTTAACGTGATCGATTACGAGAAGGTCGACTTGGGGAACTTCGCAACGATCAACTTGGCCGATAACTGCGGAGACAATACCGACACGGTTCTTATCATCCGCGTCGGTGTGGTCGGCGGTAACGGTCTCTTCGACACCAACCAGCAGTCAACTTGGAACCTAACCAACGGTCTGAATCCGTCCAACATTCTCATCTACAGCACCAGCGGCCACTGTGAGATCGGTGACGACAATACGGGGGGCGGGACGATCATGTGTCCGAACGGTAACCCGGTTCAGATCAAGAACGGTTCGGTTTGGGATGGTCAGGCTCTGGGCGGCACCGGAAAGGTAATCATCGGCGACGCGACGACGTTTACCTTCGTACCGTTCACTGGATTCTAGACCGTTAGGATCTGAGCTAGGGTGATAGTGAAACGGCCGGACCCGCATCGCGGGGACCGGCCGTTTTTTTATTGCCGCCCGCGGCCCGAGCTGGATTCGAATCAATGCTGTTCAATTCCATAGAGTTCCTGCTTTTCTTCCCCGCTGTCGCCGCGGCCTATTTCGCCGCGCCCCATCGGTTCCGCTGGATTCTCCTGTTGGCTGCCAGCTACGTGTTCTACATGGCGTGGCAGCCGGCCTACGCGTTGCTCTTGTTCACAACAACGTTTGTAGCGTGGGCCTCGGCACTCGGGATGCACGGTGCGGCTTTGGCTCGGCGCCGCGCCTATCTTTTGGTGAGCCTCGCCATCAATCTTGGCCTGCTATTTACGTTCAAGTACTTCAACCTTTTCTCAGATACAGCGGAGTCGATCGCGGCGACGTTGGTAGGGGCGCGGATAGACCTTCCCGGGCTGGATGTCCTGCTTCCGGTTGGGATTTCTTTCTACACGTTTCAGGCGTTGAGCTATTCGATCGACGTCTATCGCGGGGACCGTGGCCCGGAACGCCACTTTGGTCTGTTTGCGCTTTATGTCTCGTTTTTCCCCCAGCTTGTCGCCGGGCCCATTGAGCGCTCAACCACCCTGCTGCCGCAGCTTCATAAGAGCTATGATTTCGAGTATCGGCGGGTCACCGACGGACTAAAGCTCATGGCTTGGGGCTTCTTCAAGAAGCTCGTGATTGCGGACCGGCTTTCCGTGTATGTGGATCAGGTCTACTCAGCTCCGACCGAGTTCGGAAGTATTGTGCTGGTGGTGGCGACGATATTTTTCGCCTACCAGATCTATTGCGATTTTTCCGGCTACACCGACATTGCGATCGGCGCGTCGCAAATTCTCGGTTACGACCTGATGTTGAATTTCCGTCAGCCGTATCATGCAGCCACGGTGCAGGGGTTTTGGCGTCGCTGGCATATTTCTCTATCCACGTGGTTTCGGGACTACCTGTACATTCCCCTTGGCGGCAATCGGGTATCTACACCGCGACGTTATTTGAACCTGTTTGTGGTTTTCGTGGTCAGCGGCCTTTGGCACGGTGCCGCGTGGACTTTTGTTGCGTGGGGAGCCTTGCACGGTTTCTACCTTGTTTTCGGCATGTTCACCCGTGAGTGGCGAAAACAGATCGCGAGCTCGATCGGGCTGGACCGCCTGCCGGTCCTGTACAAGGCACTACAAATAGCGACGACATTTTCGCTCGTGACTTGGGCGTGGATCTTTTTTCGCGCCGATTCGATTGGTGATGCCTGGTATGTCGCAACCCACTTGCTGTCTGACCTGTCAGTTCCGGCCGATCTTTACCTTTCGATGGGTGCCTACGATTTTTGGGTCGGCTTGATCGCCATCGCGATTCTCGAGGTTGTTCACCTGGGACAGAGAAACGTTCGCCTGCGTTTTTGGCTTGCTGAGCGTCCAACTTGGGTGCGTTGGTCACTTTACTATGGAGCGGTGATGCTTGTTCTGCTGTTCGCTAACACGGACGGCGGCAAGTTTATCTACTTTCAGTTCTAAGCGATGAAGAGCGATAGCAGCAACACAGAATCGCAACGCCGCGATAACCACGGATCTGCCGAATCCTCGTCAGGAGTTCGCGCCGTTGGTCTTGGCCGGTTTCTCGCCAAAGTTGCGGCCTTGTTGGCGTTGGTGTTGGCCGGTCATCTGGTCGTGGCTGTTTGGCCGGTACCTCCCGTCGGATACCTCTCCGCGGTCGCCGACAAGCAACAACACCTAGTTAGTCTCGAATCCCCAAAGTTGGTTTTCGTCGGCGGATCCAACCTGTCTTTTGGCATCGACAGCTCCCTTCTTGAGCAAGAAACCAAACGGCCGGTCGCGAACATGGGCTTAGGGATTTACGCAGGCCTTCGCTTCATGCTCGATTCAGTTGTGCCGCGCCTCGGTGAAGGCGATGTCGTGGTTCTTAGTCCCGAGTATCAATTTTTCTATGGCCTGTTTGAAGGCGACGAAGAGCTGTTTGAAGTTTTGGAGGCTTTTCCCGAAGGCATTCGTTACATCCGCTCGCCGAGGCAAGCATACATGCTCGCTCGGGCTTCATTGATTTTCGCGAAGCTCAAATTTAAGCGGGTCGTGTTGGGAGCACTCAAGGCGCCGGCCCAGGATTGCGTGTACTGTCGTGCTGCCTTCGATGGGAGCGGAGATCTCGTTGCTCATCTCACGCTGCCGTCTCTGGATATCTCGGCGATGTCGCTGTTTCGCAAAGGCAGGCGGGCTACGACCATTGACGAAACAGCCCTTGAGCGAATCGAGTCCTTCGCGAGAAAGGCGAAGCAGCGTGGCGCGCAGGTTGTGGTGATCTATCCGCCACTCCCCGAGCGGCAGTTCGCTGACAACCGCCAACGAATAGAAAGAGTTCACGAGCGGATGTCTGAAATCGAAGGCCTGATCGTCTTGGCTCCGCCAGCCGAGAGTGTCTATCCAACAGAAAATTTCTTCGATTGGGTCTATCATCTGAACGCGACTGGTCGCGCTCGTCGCACCGAAGACGTGATTCGGCTGGTTGCGCCGCTTTTGTAGCCAGTACGGAAGGCTCCAGAAAAGCTCAGCCAGCGTTCGGATAGGTGGACAACAGATCGGCCAGCTCTTCTTCACTGAAGCCAGCCCGCCGACGAGCCTCCAAGTTGAACGGCCCCTTGATGCGTCCCTTCATGTAGCGCTGGACCAGCTCGGGAAACGCCTGGCGTGGTTCTCGCCCATCACGCGCGCAAGCCCATTCGAACCAGCGCGACCCAATTGCCACATGGCCGACTTCGTCGCGCAGGATGACTTCAAGAATCTCCACGGTTCGCGTGTCGCCTACCGCGCGAAGGCGTTCGATCAGGCCCGGTGTAACGTCGAGACCGCGAGCCTCGAGGACTCGCGGTACTAGAGCCATTCTGCCCGTCAGGTCGGTAGCGGTCCGCTCGGCCATTTCCCAAAGGCCGCTGTGCCCTGGGAGTTCTCCGTAGTCTGCCCCGAGTTCCTGTAGTCGAGCACGCAGTAGCGAAAAATGAAGAGCCTCTTCTGCCGCGACTCCGATCCAGTCGGCATGAAATTCGGGTGGAGGCTGGTGGAAGCGGGCGGCTGCGTCGAGCGCCAGATTTATGGCATTCCATTCGATGTGAGCCAGAGAATGCACGAGTGCGATGAGACCGTGAGGCGTCCCGAGCTTGCGGCGCCGTACTTTGCCTGGCGACACGAGATCAAAGCCTTCGGGATAGCCTGGTCGGATCGACGCTAACTCCTGCTCCAGGTCAAGATCGGTGTTGACGCTGATTTCGCCGCGGACGAACGCCCGTGCGAGTTCGATCGTTTCGTCAACCTTGCGTTGCCGTTGGCCCACCGCCAAGAGTCTCATCGCAGATTCACGCAGATCACGTTTCGGTGTCGTCGGTGTCGGTAGAGGGGGTTGGAGCACGGGCTTCTTCTAGCGAGTTACGCGACCGTGCGCGAATGCACGATTAATTCTCGTTCAATCCCTCGGTCTGATCGTAAGCTTTCATCGAAGTGGGTTGACGGGAGAGCGTTCTGTCCCAATAATACAAAACTGTCCGGGGCTTCTGTTTCTGGGTCGATCGTCGACCTTAGACTGACGGGATGCCTTGGAAGCTTGCAAATCTGCAATCTTCTGTCTTGCGGGGAAAATTGTGCGAAATATCTTAACTACGGCGCTTGTCGTCGCGGCTGTCTCCATGTGTTTGACCGCTGAGGCTTCGATTGTAGCTGGCGGCGGTAGCAAGAAGACCGACTGTATAACGGTCTTCGATGTGCCCGGTGCCAACAAGCCGCCTCTACCCAAAACGCCGAAGCATGTTGTGTGCGATGACGGCGACGCGAGCTGCGATTCCGATGGTCTGCGCAACGGCGAGTGTGTCTTCGATATCAGCCTGTGCGCTAACGACACCAGCCTCGAGAAGTGCACACCGTTAGAAGTCGAGAGCATCCTGATCGACCACTCTGCCGACGACGGTGACCCTCGTTTCGACGTCGATTGGCAAGCACTCCAATCCAGAGCCAACACCCTTGGTTTCCCCAACGACTTCACTGACGACTGTACGACGAGCAGTGCCGTGACAGTTCGATTGAAAGGACCGTTGTCGAACCAGAAGATGAAGAAGCAGCGCAAGCGGATGCGGGTTGTTTCGATTGGCGAAGTTGGTGTCGGCGACGTCAAGGACAAGGACAAAATCAAGTTCGTTTGTAAGCCCGAAGGCGACGCCATTTATAGCCCGCGTGACCTGTTTGGCGGTACGTTTGATCGCATTGCACAACAGGTCTTCGCCCAAAGCTGCGCACTGTCGGCTTGCCACGATTCAGAGAGCCAGGCCGGGGCACTGATTCTTTTACCAAATTCGGCTCACGGCAATATCGTTGGTGTTGCTCCCAGCAATTCGTCGGCAGCAGGTGATGGATTGGAAAGGATCTTGGCGGGAGACCCAACGTTGAGCTTTCTGTATCGCAAGATCACGGGTGACCTTGAGCTCGGCTACGGCGCAAAAATGCCGTTGACCGGAAGCGACGTGTCGCCCGAGTTAGTTGAGATCGTTCGGTTGTGGATTCTAGGTGACGGAACCACCGGTCCTGCTTCGGCAACGGGCTGGGTTGACGGAACTGACCAATAGGGCCCTCTCGGCCCGCAAGTAGAGTAAGGAGACTGTAGTGGCCGTAACATGGAACTATGAGAACGCAGGTCATCTGCTTCGGCGGGCTGGCTTCGGCGGAACCCCCGACGCGATTCAAGATTTCTTAGACAAGCATGACGACGTGCAAGATGCTGTCGATACGCTTCTTGCCTTCAAGCCGTCGAACAAAAAGCCGCCCTCCACAGGCCGCGACTTCAACGATGCCAAGGCTAAGCAGCAGCGCTGGTGGCTCAAGCAGATGGCGAAGAGCAAGAAGCCTAGCGACGCAGCTCGAGAGAAGCTCGTGCTGTTTTGGCACAACCACCTAGCCTGTGGACAGTCCAAGCAGCCCGAAGCGTCGTACATGGCGGTCCAGAACCGGCTCTTTCGCCAGCTGGCTGGCGGCAGCTTCAAAGAAATGATGCGGCAGTTCACGCGTGACCCGGCCACCCTTTACTACCTTGATGGGATCCTCAACGAGGCCGGCAAAGACGGTCTCAACGTCAATGTAAACGAGAACTATGGGCGAGAGTTCCTCGAATTATTTACGACCGGGATCTCACAGTTCCAATCCGACGGAACCGACGATCCGTCCAAGCCGAACTACACAGAGGTTGATGTTCACCAGCTCGCGCGTGCGTTCAGCGGTTGGATTGAAATCGATCGCGATGTCGGCGTTTGGCAGCAGTCCCAATGGGACGGCGGGCAGTACGACGATGACGGCGATGGGTCGCCCGATGACGTCACGATATTTGGTGTTACTAACAACAACTTTCGTATCGACGATATCGTCGCAGGTACCGCCGACGATATCGTCGAACTGGTGTTCGCCCGCCTCGACGACGAGTCGAACAACCAAACGGCGATGTTCGTGGCTCGGAAAATGTGGGTCTGGTACGCATTCCCCGCCCCTTCCCCTGGTTTGAAATCGCTGTTGGCTGGATTGGCGGCGACGTTCGCGGGTAGCGATTTCGACGTGAAGGTCCTTCTGAACGCGATTTTTACTCACGACGAGTTCTACTCGGATCTTGCCAAGAGTCGCACCATTAAGAATCCGGTCGATTTCACCGTGCAGACGATGAAAGCGCTTGGCGTTCGTAGTGCAGCTAAAGAGATTGGTGATTCCAACGACCGGCTTGGAGAGATCCTCGAAAATATGGGCATGGATCTTTTTGAGCCGCCCAATGTAGCGGGGTGGCCCGGTGGTCAACGATGGATTACCACTGGAACACTGCTCGAACGGCTCGCCTTCGCTAGCTTCCTCGCCGAGGCCACACGTGGGTCGAGTCGAATCAAGTTCAAGAAGGCCAAGGAGATTCCGATTGGAAACCCTGCGGTAACGCCGGGCGATCTCGTAGACGCAGTGGTTCGCCAACTCGGTCTCGATGCGACGAGTACCCCGTTTGGGATCGACGCGACTCAGCGTCAATCGCTGATCGATTTCGCTAGTGACTTTGGCGCTATTTCGACTCTCGATCTTTCCACCGAGAAGACCGAAGACGCCGAAGTTCGTTTACGTGGTGTCGTCGCATTGACGATCCAGGCCGCAGAGAACCAGATCTTCTAGGAGGCTTTCAAATGCCCATCAATCGACGAAAATTTCTCATGCGTGGAGCGGCCTTAACGGCCGGGGCCGTAGCTGGCCCGCACATGCGCATGCTGCCCAACACCAATGTCAGTTACGCAGCTGGTCCTGGCGACGCTATCGTAGTGTTCGTGCAACTTGACGGCGGCAATGACGGGCTCAATACCTGTTACCCATTGAACAACCAGCAGCGAGTGGACTACGACTTGTATCGTCCGACGCTCGGCAACCCCGCCACGGTCGGTGGTTTGTCGCCATGGGCGACCGAGGGGTTCGACACGAGTAGCGGTATCCTCGATATCGGCACCGATTCGCTTGGCGATAGCTATGCTCTGCATCCTGCGATGAAAGCATGGCACGATCTCTACCAAACCGACGAGCTCGCGATCATCCCTGGCGTTCACTACCCAGATCCCGACTACTCGCACTTTCGTAGCGAGGCCATTTACAATACCGGCGATCCGCTTGGTACGGGAGGCCTGGGTTGGTTCGGGAAGTATCTAGATCTGGCGGGCTTCGGGCCGACCGAGATTTCGGGCGTGATCATGAACAGCGAGCTCAGCCGCCTGTTTACGCCTACCGGCACAAGCCTTTTCGCCTTCACCGGTCTGGACCAGCTGAACTTCCCAGCTAGTAGCCTGCGAGACGAAAAGAAGGCCATCTTCCGCGAACTGTATGCGCAAAGTGGTCTACTGAACTCGGCCATGTTCCCCGAACTCACTTCTCTGGGAAACACCGGGGTGGCTACGATCGATGCGATCGAAGACTACTACCTCGAAGGAAATGGAAACTCGGGGATGGTAGAGGCTCTTCTTATTGACGAAGAAGGCAGGTACCGCCGTAACAACTCGTTGGTTTACGATTCGCCTCTGAACCCGGAAGTTACGCCGGCGCTTGATGGTATGCGCTTGGCCCGCGATCTACGGCATGTAGCAGCCACGATTCGAGCCGATGTTGGTGCCCGCTTCTTTCAGGTCAGAGTGGGTGGATTCGATACCCATTCGAACCAAGAGCAGGGCTTCTACCATTCGTACCTCCTCCAAGAGGTGGCCGAGGCAGTAGGCGCGTTCTACCAGGACATGAAACAGACGGTGACAATGCCAGGCGGTTATACCGGCTACCGTGCCGGATCGTTGGGCGACAAAGTCGTCATCGTTACTTTTTCAGAGTTCGGGCGGACCTCGCACCAGAACGCTCAGTCTGCCAACGCCGCTGGTACCGATCATGCGACGGCAGGCGTGCAGTTCGCGATTGGAGCGCCTGCGGTGATCAACTCCGGAATCGATGGAGCACACCCAGCGATCGAAGACCCGAGTGTGGATGATGATGATCTGGCGATGACTCACGATTTCCGGGACTTTTACGGAACTCTGGTAGAGCGTTGGTTGAATGTGGCTCCGGCGGACATCGGTCCGGGAGCAGGGAAGATATTCGCGAGCTCTCCGGATGCGGACGAACACGGCGACGACTACACCGCTTACACCCCGCTCAACTACCTCAAATCTTGACGAGTAGGGTGGAAGGCCCCGATCTTCGGATCGGGGCCTTCGTCTTTTCGTAGCCTGGTCAGGGGCGGCTCTTCATTGTGTCGCCCGCCGATTCGGCTCATCATGCCGTCGTGCGCCGCGGAGCGGCCGGATGGAATGTTCTAGCTGTCACCAACCAAATCAGTCCGACGCGCGGTTTTGCCACAATTGCGGTGAACCGCTCGCCGTCCAGTGCCACTCTTGCGGTACTAGTCTCCCAGCGCACGCTCGATTTTGCATCGAATGTGGAACTCCTGTGTCTGGGGCTCGTCGTCGGGAGGGGCAACCGGCTCCAAGCGCCGCACGAAACCCCGAGCCGCGCCCTCCCACACACCTCGCCGAACGCATTCTGCGCAACAAAGCTGCGGTCGAAGGCGAGCGTAAGCAGATCACTGTTCTATTCGTAGACATTCAGGAGTCTATGCTGCTGGCCGAAGGTGTGGATGCCGAGCGTTGGCATCGCGTTCTCGACGGCTTCTTCACGATTCTTGCCGAAGGCGTGCATCGCTTTGAGGGCAGCGTTAACCAGTTCACCGGCGACGGCATGATGGCGTTGTTCGGTGCACCAATCGCCCATGAAGATCATGCGCAGCGAGCCTGCTATTCAGCTCTTCACCTAATCGAGCAGATCGAAACCTATGCCGAGCGAATGCGTCGCGAGGAAGAGCTGAACTTCAGTGTTCGCATGGGCCTGAACTCGGGCGAGGTTGTGGTCGGGAACATCGGCGACGATCTGCGCATGGACTACACCGCGCAGGGACATACGGTCGGATTGGCCAAACGAATGGAGGCGCTAGCTCCGGCCGGGCGCGTTCTTCTGACCGACGCCACTGCTGAACTCGTCCGCGATTGGTTCGAACTCGAAGATCGTGGCTCGTTCAACGTGAAGGGGGTTAGCGATCCCGTCCATGTTTGGCAGCTTGCCGGGGTTGGTCGCCATCGCACACGCCTGGACGTTTCGATGGAACGCGGACTGACTCCCTTTGTCGGGCGCAAGAGCGAAACCGAAGTGCTCGAGGCCGCGTTGCAGGAAGCCGCCAATGGGCGGTCTCAGATTGTTGCGCTTTCGGCCGATGCTGGCACGGGTAAAAGCCGCATTTGCCACGAGTTCCTCGAGCGCGCCCGCACCCGTGGACTCGGCGTGTTTACCGGCCACTGTCACGCGCATGCTACGCAGATTCCGTTCTTGCCCGTCGTAGAGTTGCTGCGGTCCTACTACGGGATCGAAGAAACCGATGATGCCCAGACTTCCCGCGAGAAGATTGCAGGTCGTTTGTTGCTGTACGATGCCGAATTGAAGGAAGCCTTGCCCCTGGTCCTGGATTTCATGGGTGTGGCCGATCCGAAACGCCCGCCACCACCTCTGGACCAAGAGTCACGCAAACGGCTACTTTCCAGAGCCCTTCGCGGGCTCCTTGAATTTCATGGCGAGCGCGAGGTTGGAGTCATCCTTCTCGAAGACCTTCACTGGCTCGATGACGCCAGCCGCATGTTCGTCGCAGAGCTCGTCGAAATTCTTGAGGCGCCAACGACGCGTACGCTGCTTGTTGTGAACTATCGGCCTGAGTTTACGGCGGAATGGCTGGACAGTGAGCGGGTGCGGGTTCTCAAGATTGCCCCATTGGGTCGGGAGGAAACAGACGCCGTTCTCTTCGCTCTTTTGGGCGACGACTCAGGCCTAGTCCCCTTGGCAGACAACATCAGGGAACGGGCCGCCGGAAACCCATTCTTCATCGAAGAGCTGGTGCGCGCTTTGGTCGAGGCTGGAACACTGGAGGGTGAGCGCGGTTCCTATCGCCTGATACGTCCGGCCGAAGACGTGGTTCTTCCACTCACCGTCCAGGCGGTGGTCGCGGCCCGCGTTGACCACCTGGACACGCTACAGAAATCTGTCGTGCAGGCCGCTTCGGTGCTGGGTAAAGAATTTCAGCGGTCCGTGCTGGCGCGCTTGCTTGCCGTGGATGCTGGGACTTTAGACCGAGCGCTTGGAGAACTCGTTGAGAGCGGGTTCATTGTAGAGGTGGAGCTCTTTCCGGAACGAATTTATGCGTTCCGACATCCAGTCATGCAAGAGGTCGCCTACGGTGCCCAACTTCGCGACTCGCGGGCGGCGTTGCATGGAAACGCTGCCGCCGCGTTGACAGAATTGTATCCAGATCGGTTGCAGGAGAACGCGGCTTTACTCGCTATTCACTGGGAAGGCGCGGGCGATATTCTCGAAGCGGTCAAGGCCGGGCACCGGGCTGCTGAGGGTTCCCTTCAGGGCGATGCCCAAGAAACTTATCGCCTCTGGAAAAAACTGATGGGGATGCTCGACCGAACCGAAGAGACGCCCGAGACGCTCGAGCATAGCGTTGCTGCGGCGACTGGTGTTCTGGATGTTTGTTGGCGTCTTGGGTTGCCCTTGGATGAAGCCGAGGCGGTGTATGCCTGGGGCATGGCGCGGGTTGAGCGCTTCGGTGATGAACTTGGGAAGGCCCGGCTCTACGCTGCCTACGGCATGATTTACAATTTTCGGGGTCGCGTTGACGTGTCGCTGGACTACTACGCCAGAGCCACAGAAATTCTTGAGCGCAACGAAAATTTCGAACTGCTCGTTTTACTCGTAGGACGCCAAGCATACTCGAACCTTTTGGTTGGAAACCTTAGCGATTCGCTCGCACAGGCCGAAAGAGCAGTAGAGCTCGTCGGTGGCGAGACTCGTGATGAGCGGGTCGCGAACAGCCAGTATATCTTCCTGAAGGGGTTTCGCGCGCTCCCGCTGACCTATCTCGGTGAGTTGCAGGCGGCTGCCCGGATCATCGACCAGAACATCGAAGAGGCGATGGTGCAGGGCGAGATTGGCACACTCGCTTCGATGCGCGGCTTCGCCGTAAGCAACGCCTGGTTCCTTGGCGATGCCCAACGAGCCATGCGAGCGGCTCTTGCCCAACTTGAATTCTCCGAACGCGTGGGAAGCCCGGGGCTGCGCGTGATGGCCTACGACTCTCTTGGAGTCGGCTATCTTCTCGACGGTCGATGGGAAGATTCGGTGAAAGCGCTTGAGACGTCACTACAAATTTCACGAGAGTCCGGAGTAATGCGGCAGGCTCAAGCTCTAGTGCTAGCGAACTTAGCCGAGGCCTATCGCAGAACGGGAGATTTCAGCAAAGCTTCCGAACTCGCTCGGGAGGCGGTTACGGCGGCGGAACAGCACCGCACGGCCATGCACGAGTGCCGAGCGAATCTCATCCTGGGCCGAGTGCTGGTGCGCAACCCTGACAAGGATCAGCTTGCCCAGGCCGAACCTCCACTTCGCCGTGCTTTGGAAATCGTTGCGCGCACGGGAGCCAAGGCCTACGAGCCCTTCGTGCGAGTTGAACTCGCGCACCTTGACGAGCTTCGTGGCAATATTCGGTGCGCGTGCGAACACCGCGAGAAGGCCATTGCGCTTTTTCAAGCCATTGGTTCGAGCTGCTGCGGCGACGGGGCGGCGGCGAGCTAGCCTGCTCGCGCTTCCACGATTGCGAGCTCTACCATCGTTTCACACCTGAAAAATAGCGTCGCGTTGCGACGTGTGCTTGCCCTGTCGCTACCGATTATTGGTGGGATGGCATCGCAGAATGTCCTCAACCTTGTTGACACTGCGATGGTCGGATCCTTGGGCGATAATGCATTGGCAGGCGTCGGATTGGCTGGCTTCACGACATTTATGGCCGTTGCCTTCCTGATGGGTATGGCGTCGGGCGTTCAAGCCATGGCTGCGCGGGCCGTTGGTGCGGGAGACACAGAGCGCTCGGCGTTGGCCTTGAACGGAGGTCTAGTACTTGCGGCGATCATTGGTTTCCCCTTGGCCTTTTGTCTGTGGATGACGGTCCAGACGTGGTTTGCTTGGTTGGCTCCCGATGCGGCAGTAGCGGCCACTGGAACCAGCTATATGGCGATTCGACTCTTGTCGGTTCCTGCGGTCGGTCTGAATTTTGCGTTTCGTGGCTACTGGAACGCCGTCGACCTTTCACGCCTGTACATGCGCACGCTTGTGATCATGCACGCGCTGAACATCGCGTTGAGCTGGACTCTGATCTTTGGTGCGTTCGGAGCGCCGGCGCTTGGCGTTCGTGGAGCGGCGATCGGAACCGTCGCCGCAACCTGGTTTGGGACCTGCATGTACGTTTGGTTGGGACTTCGCCATGCTCGTGAAGCTGGGTTCCTAGCCGGACTTCCCAGCCGAGAGCGGATGTTTGCGATGATCCGGATTTCGATGCCGGCTGGGCTGCAGCAGTTTCTGTTTGCTGCAGGAATGACGGTGTTCTTTTGGATCTTGGGCCAGATTGGAACGGCCGAGCTGGCAGCCGGCAGTGTGGTTCTCAACTTGATGCTGGTCGCTATCCTGCCAGCGATCGGTTTCGGTCTCGCGGCAGCAACGCTGGTTGGGCAGTCGCTCGGTGCGGGTGATCCGAAAGAGGCGGCCGCTTGGGGATGGCGGGTCTCGCGGCTGGCGACAGTTGTCGTGGGAGTGATCGTTCTTCCTCAGCTTCTGTATCCCGACGCGGTTCTGGGGTTGTTCATCCACTCGGCCGATACGATCGAGATTGCGCGCTGGCCTTTGCGGTTGGCTGCGGCCGGTGCGGCGATCGATGCCACCGGTTCAGTTCTCATGAACGCCCATCTCGGCGCGGGAAGTGCGCGCCGAGTAATGCTCGTATCGGTCGCCGGGCAGTGGGGGTTTTTCTTGCCGCTCGCTTATTTGCTGGGGCCGGTACTGGGCTACGGCTTGCTGGCGATCTGGATCCTTTACAGCCTATACCGGCTGTTGTTGGTGGCCGCGTTCTCGCTTAGTTGGCGAGGCGGCAGCTGGTCCAATGTCGGACTGTGAAACAGCGAAACAGTGAAACAGTGAAACTGTGAACTACTGCTGATCTGGCGCGGCGTCGGCCAGGCCCATGTCACGAAGGCAATCCGCGACCATGTCGGCCGCCATGCCGTTGCCGTAGTCTGTCCAGTGAGCGCTGATACGAAGATATAGCTGTGGCCCTTTGGCTGCGGCCTCGCGCATTGGGCCGGTTAAGTCGCAATACGCAATGCCACGCTTTTCCAGATAAGTGCGCACGGCGTTCATCGGGGCGTCGATGTCGGTAGTTTCCAGGCGCTCACCGTCGGGGTCGAATTGGCGTGCAATGTCCCAATAGACCTGTTCCTTAAAAGGAATCAGAACCATGACGAACTGCATACCGTCGCGTGCGGTCAACAGCCGGAACTCTTGAATCGCTTCTTCGGTTAACTTGTACCCGGGCGTTGCGCCGGGCTGACCGAGCACTGTCCGCCACCAGCCATCTGAGCGAAAGACAAAGTCGAGGTCGTTCTCCTTGTATTCGAAGATGGTGCGAGCTCCGTAACGGCGGGCAGAGTCGAAAAGCCGATACAAGATCGATTTCTCGGCAAAGAACTCCGAGGTATCGCTGCGGCGCTTTCTACGCATCCACTGCCAGTAGTCGTCGGTGCCGCTCTCTGTCCAGTTGTGGAAATGGAGATTGTCTTTGAAATCGTTGGCGAAGAACGTTGCCAAAATCACTTTAGGTTTCAGCTTTAGTCCAACGTTTTTGAGCATGCGGGCGGCGGCGAGATTCGAGTAACCATTCACTCCGAGACTCGCGAACTTCATGCCTGTCTTGTCGCCGAGTTGTCGAACCCAGCAGGCCTCGACAGTTGTGTCGTCGCAGAACGTAAACGAATCACCCACGACGATTCCGTCAACCGGCGCGCGGACACCGATATCACGAAACCCAATATCGTCGTCGGTTAGCGCGACCGTGTTCACGTCGATGGTTCGACCCTCCGACGGAAACTTCAGCTCAAGGTTGGGCCGGACGACAAAGCCGAGCTCCTTGTCGCCGCGCATCATGTTTTCCCAAGAGCTACGGGCATCGTAAAGGCGCAGTACCGATCGCAGCTTCGCGGGCATCAACCCTGGGACGAGTCGGGGAATGGTTTCGATGAGGGCCAGTGCGAACACGAGCCCAAAGAGCATCGCCGCAAGGCCAAATTTCCAGTTTCCAGGTTTTGGTTCGTTCAAGGTGAAAGTCAGGTCCAGCAACAGGTTCAGCAAAAGGGCCGGACCTTAGCCAAAACATGCAGGAAACAGCTGCAGGAGGCGAGAGGGGGCTCCCGAATTGGTGCACCCTTGGGCTGTCGGGCTCGATCAAAGCGGCTCGATCGCGGGAGACTGCGCGGCGCGCCCGGGCGCAACGGTTTCGTGGTCGGCGCCATCGGCCTAGATTGCCGGTATGAGCATCGGTCACCCAGGTGAAAAGCCACAATCTTCCCGCGAAACCGACACCGTTCGAGCGCTCGGTGCGCCCGACATAGCGACGAGGGACCTCGTAGAGCCGATTCACGTTTCGGCCTCCTATCGGCGCGCCCCTGATGGCAGCTACCCCGGAGGTCACAGCTACACGCGCGATCAAAACCCGACCTACGACCGCGTCGAGGCGACCTTGGCCAGGCTCGAAGGTGCCGAAGAGGCCATGCTGTTCGCCTCCGGTATGGCGGCGGCGGCTACGCTGTTTGATGTCTTGCCGGAGGGCGCCCGAGTTCTCGTGCCAGAGGCAATGTACTGGACGATCCGCAGCTGGCTGATCGACTTGGATGAGCGCGGGCGTGTTCAACTAGAAACGGTTGCCATGGATGATTTAGGCGCCGTTGAACACGCACTCGCCCAAGGCCCAACGGCTTTGGTTTGGATCGAGACTCCGTCCAATCCGCTTTGCACGATTACCGACATCGCTGCTGTCAGTGTTCTTGCTCATGCGGCGGGGGCGTTGGTGGTGTGCGATGGGACTCTGGCGACTCCCGTGTTGGTGCGCCCGTTGGAGCTCGGGGCCGACGTCGTCATGCATTCAGCGACCAAGCAACTCAATGGGCATGGAGATGTCCTGGCCGGAGTACTCGCGACGGCCAAGGCCGACGAATTTTGGCAACGGTTGCGCCGTGAACGCGGATACCGCGGGGCGGTGTTGGGCCCGTTTGAAACTTGGCTACTCGGGCGCGGCCTTCGAACCTTGTTTCTGCGGGTGCGTCGCAGCGCCGACACGGCGATGGAACTTGCTACCCGCCTGGCTTCCAACCCGGCACTGGTTGAAGTGTTGTACCCAGGACTTTCCAGTCACAGCGGCCACGGGGTTGCGGTGGCCCAGATGAACGGTGGATTCGGTGCGGTGGTCTCGCTTCGCCTCAAGGGCGGCGAGAAAGCTGTGCGAGCGTTCGTGGTGAGATTGCGACTTTTTCACGATGCGACGTCGCTTGGCGGCGTGGAAAGTTTAGTGGAACACCGCGCTCTCATTGAGGGCCCGGGTACGAAGGTGCCAGTCGATTTGGTTCGCCTGAGCATTGGCTTGGAGGATGCTGAGGACCTGATTCGTGACCTCGAAGAGGCACTCTCGGCGACTGAATCTTAGCGTCGTGTGGAGTGAAACCCCTTGTCCGAGCTAGCGCCGGGCAAGGGGTTTTAAGCATTCAGCTAATCGAGGTAGAGACCACCATTGGCTTGTACGACCTCACCGGTCACGTAGCCGAACAGTTTCTTGTCGGCGATACAGGCCACGGTGCGCGCCATTTCAATCGGCTCACAAACCTTACCGATCAACGTGGCTCGGGCCATCGCGTCGATGCCATCCTGACCTACACCGGCCAGCATCGGTGTGTTGACCGGTCCCGGTGCAATCGCGTTGACGCGCACTCGGTATCCGGAAAATTCACGGGCGCAGGTTTTCGTCACAGACTCGATTGCACCCTTGGCGGCCGTGTAATCGATCTGGCCAATGTTGCCATTGCGGGCGCTGACTGAAGAGAAGTTGATGATGAAGCGATTGGCTCCATCGTCCAATGGCTGACTTCCATTGGCCTTGAACATCGGGTGCCAGTGCTGGAACGCGACCTCTCGGATAAACAAGAATGTTCCGTGCAAGTGGACGGCCATCACCGCCTTGAAGTCGTCGTAAGATTTCTTCACCACGCGAGCGTCGCGCGCGATTCCGGCCACGTTGACCAAGCCGTTGATCTGGCCGGTGGCTTCCAAAACGTCGGCGACGGTTTGCTTGACCTCGGCTTCGTCGGTGACGTTGGCCGCACAAACAATCGGTGTCTCTGGCGCAAATTTTGCGATTTCGTCACGCGCGGCCTCAAGCTTGTCCTTTTGCATGTCGACCAGTGCGACTTTGGCGCCGTGTGCAGCCAGTACCTGGGCAACAGCGTTACCGATGCCTTGTGCTGCTCCCGTGACGATATGGGTTTCGCCAGCGAAGGCGCCTTCTCTCAATACTAGTTCCATTTTTCTTTCCTCCAATGACGGTCCGACTTTTGCCGGATCAGTTTGCGGTCTCAATAATTCATGCGGGCCATCCCCGCCCCCATTTCGGCTCAGGGCATGAACCAAGTTGTGCGAGCACGCAGTCGGTCCATGAAGGGTTCTTCGTAGGCATTTTCAGGCGCCTCCCGAACCAGCTCGTCGAGCACCTGGGCGTCTTCGCCGACCAGAATGCGCCAGTCACCACGCCGAACACCTTCGAGGATAACGGTTGCTGCGTCAGCGGCGCTCACCGGTGCCAAATCGCGGAACATTTCTCCGAACTGCTTCAGGGTTGCTCGAACCTCGGAAACGGACTGGCCCTCGACGGGTATGCCCAGACGGGCCATGCGCGGTCGTTCGGTTTCGATCTCTTCATCGCTCAGGCCATTGGGGCCCGCACCGAGAAGGCTTGCCGAATTTAGGGCAATGGATGTGCCGATATGCCCGGGCATCACCACCGACACTTTGATGTGAGGCGCATTGAGACGGAAATCGTTGATTAACGCCTCGCTGAAACCCTTCACCGCGAATTTTGCGGTGCTATAGGCAGTGTGAGCGCTTTGGGTCCCCAGAGACGCCCAGAACCCGTTGATGCTACTGGTGTTGACGATGTGCCCTTCGGAACTCTCCATCAACATGGGCAAGAAAGCCCGGGTGCAATTGTAGACACCACCCCAGCAGACCGCGAAAACCTTGTCCCACACCACACGATCATCACCGATGAAGCTGCCGCCACCTGAGATCCCGGCGTTGTTGAAAAGCAGGTTGATGTGATCGCTGCCGTGTTCGTCTGAAACGAACTCGGCGAATGCCAAGACCTGCGCTTCATCGGAAACGTCGGCGACAAACACACTGACGTCGGTTCCGCGTGGTGCATCGGCGAGACAAAGCGTTCGAGTTTCCGCCATCGCCTCGGCCGACACGTCGCACAGGGCGACGTGACAGCCTTGGCCAGACAGTTGGCGTGCAAGCTCTCGGCCCATGCCGGTCCCGCCGCCGGTGATGACGGCGAGTCTTCCTTCAAATAGATCCATGGCCCTACTCCGCTTGGTTGTTGTTCAGGAACCTTTCCAGGCCGGCGCACGCTTTTCGGCGAAAGCCCTCGGTCCTTCCTTGGCGTCCTCGGATGCAAAAACTTCGCGCACGAATGATTTCTGGTGGTCCCAGAATTCAGCCTCGGTTCTGCCACCGCCTTCGCGCAGGAGCTGTTTGGAGGCGGCCACTGCCAGCGGTGCGTTGCGTGCGATGCGCTCGGCAAGTTCCAAGGCAACCTCGGTTGCCTTGCCCGGATCAGCTAGGCGTGAAACCAGGCCGTAGGCTTGAGCCTGCTCGGCAGTGATGGGGTCGGCAGTCAGGGCCATCTCCATCGCCACGGCAAGCGGCAGCCGCGCGGGCAGGCGGGCTAGAGCCCCACCAGCAGCGAACAAGCCGACGCCGACCTCTGGGATGCCCAGACGCGATCCCTTCGCCGCGACCAGCAGGTCGCAGCAAAGGGCGACTTCAAGACCACCGGCCAGAGCAAAGCCCTCGATCGCTGCGATCAAGGGTTTCTTCGCTCCTTTCGTGAAGAACTCGTTGGCACCTTTAGGCGGTCCTTCGGTCAGGAACGCCTTCAGGTCCATGCCCGCGCAGAACCCTCTGCCTGCGCCAGCCAGGACGCCGACGGTTAAGCTGGCATCGTTGTCGAGTTCTTCGATCGCGGCGACTAGGCCCTGACCGAGCGCGCTGTTAATCGCGTTCATCGCCTCGGGGCGATTCATCGTGATCAACAGTACGCGTCCGCGACGTTCGGTTAGTACTGCTTCGCTCATACTCGTGACCTCACTTTGGAGGCATACGGATACCGCCGTCGATGCGGATCGTCTCGCCGTTCATGTAGCTGTTGGTGAGCAGTTCCACGGCCAATGAAGCAAACTCTTCGGAGGTTCCAAGGCGATGCGGGAAGAGCACGTTGCGACCGAGGTTCTCTTTGAAAGCTTCCGACTCAGGACCCTCGCCGTAGATCGGCGTGTCGATGAGTCCAGGCGCGATCGTGTTGACGCGAATTCCCAGAGCGGCGAGATCGCGGGCGATAGGAAGGGTCATGCCGACAACACCACCCTTGGAGGCAGAGTACGCTGCCTGGCCGATCTGGCCGTCGAAAGCCGCGACCGATGCAGTGTTCAGAATCGAGCCACGCTCGCCGTCGCCAAGCGGCTCAACCTTCGCCATTTCGGCTGCGGCCAAACGCAGGCAGTTGAAAGTGCCGATCAGGTTCACGCGGATCACGAACTCAAAACCTTTGAGGTCGAAAGGTTTGCCCGAACGGTCAACGGTGCGCGCAGCCAGCCCGAGGCCGGCGCAGTTTACCAGCGCGCGAAGAGGGCCCATCGCAGTGGCTTTTTCGATTGCCGCGAGAACCTGTGCTTCGTCAGCGACGTCTGTCTTGGCGAAATCTCCGCCAATCTCCTTGGCGACCTTGGTGCCAAGTTCTTCGTTGAGATCGAGAATGACGACTTTCGCGCCGAGTTCGGCCAATGCGACTGCAGTTGCGGCGCCGAGGCCGGACGCTCCGCCGGTTACCAGAGCCGAAGCTCCGTTGAGATCGAGCATGGTCAGTTTCTCTCCTTTGAAATAGGTTCGTGCGCCGAATGGCGCCGCACGTTTCTTGTCTTGGCGGGGGTCGATTGCAACGTGTCGGTGGCGGTTCGCCCCTGGTGGCAGTCCGGGGTGACAACCCATCGAGGCCGGAGCATGATCTGCGCCCATGGCTGACGCCGTTCTACCTCCACATAGACCACGACCGACGCAAGTACCGACGCTGGTATCCGCGCTAGTAACTTCGCTTGGCTGGTTGGCGATCGCCGTCGGCGGCGTTTCTGTTCCTTGGCGTGCTGCGGGCGCCTGGGACGCTCTGCGCCTGGAAATGTCCCCAGGGGGGGCGCAGGCCCTGGCTGCTGCTGCGGCGTCGATCGACCACCCGGTCCAGTCGTTTCTGGTCGGCCATCTGGGCTTTATTACGACACTCTACGTGGTGATCGCGGCCGCCATGCTAACTGCAGGAATCGGTCTAATTCGGCGGCGGGCCTGGGCGCTGACAGTGGGCGCAGTGGTGGTGGTCGTGTCGGCAGCTCGGCAACTGGCGGGGTTATCGATTGCACTCAGTAGCACCGCGTCGGTGGCGGTCGGCATGCCCAACGAGGAATCGGCGATCCTGGCCCCCTGGTTGATCGGGCTTTACAGCAGCTCGCTCGTTTTTTTGATCGCCGTCACCATTGCGATGCGCAGGCCGTCAGTGTTGCGAGAGTTTCCCAACCAAGGAACGGCTACCCACGCCACTGAACCACTGGACGACTAGGCGCCAGCGTCCGCAATTTTAGGAACGAGCAATTCCAGAAAGGCTGATGCCGCAGGGCTTGGCTGTTTCCCACGAAGTTGCAGAAGGTGCAGGGCGCGCTCGATTCGCAAGTCGGCAATCGGCAGTTCTGCCAGTCTTGATGTTGCCAATTCGAACTCTACGGTAAGTCCCGAGACGATCGCGACACCCATCCCGGCCCCGACTGCGTTTTTTAAAGCTTCCGTGCTGCCCAAAGCCATGCGCGGCTTGGGATGCAAGCCCTTCTTGGACAAGGCTGCTTCGATGACGTCGCGTGTTCCAGAGCCTTGTTCGCGCACCAGCAAAGGTAGTTCACATAGCTGTTTGGCGGTCAACGGCTCCCCGGTTCGTGCAGGATGATCCGGAGCTACGATCGCAACCATACGGTCATGGGCAAAGACTTCGACGTCAAGTTGATCGGACGACACAAAGCCTTCGGTTAACCCGAAGTCGAGTCTGTCATCGCGGACGGCACTTTGAATGACAGCGGTATTAGCGATCTCAAGATCGAGACGAATATGTGGGTGCGCTTCGCTGTAGCGGCGAAACAACGCGGGGACCAGGTAGCTGCCAATGGTCGTGCTGGCACCCACGGTTAACGAGCCAGCCGTTAGCCCGCGAAGCTCTTCCATCGCCGTCTCGGCAGCAGCTTCGCAGGCCAGCAGTCGACGGGCGTGTTGGGCCAGTTGTTCTCCAGCCCCGGTCAGGCGCATGCCGCGGGGGAGACGATCGAACAACGTGATTCCAAGCGTAGCTTCGAATTCAGCCAACTGCTTGGACACAGCCGGTTGGCTGATGCACAGATGGCTGGCGGCCCGCGTGACGTTGGCGGTCTCGGCGACAGCAGCAAAAACGCGTAGGTGGTTGAGGTTCATGGGCTGCGAAATAGTTTAAGCAGAACCATATACAAAAGGAATGGTTATTATGAGAATTATATCTTTGTGATATTCTTTGCCATGCGTCATCTTGGTCTCCATGAAGAAATTTAAAGCGCAGGTCGCGATTACCGCCAGCCACACTTCCGACGGGTCGGTGGTTTACGTGGCGCCAGATGGGACTTGGGTGGCCTCGCTCGACCGAGCGGCGGTCTGGCCGGACGAAACCACAGCAGCTCATCCACTAGCCTTGGCGCGTGCCGACGAGATCACTGTGTGCGACGCCTATCTGATCGATGTGGAAATCTCGGATGGGCACCCGGTTGTATCGAGCGTTCGTGAACGGATTCGCGCGACCGGGGCCACGACACGGCTGCGGCGCCCCAACACCGCGGCGACGGGAGCCTAGCCATGTATCAGTACGAAGCGCGAGATCAGCTTTTGGTAGAAGAACGGGCTAGGCAGTTCCGTCGTCAGGTCGCCCGTCGCATCAAGGGCGACCTTCTCGAAGATGAGTTCAAGCCGCTACGGTTGCAGAACGGCCTATACATGCAGCTGCATGCCTACATGTTGCGCATTGCGGTCCCCTACGGCGCTTTGTCGTCCGAGCAGTTGCGCAAACTCGCTTACATCGGGCGTACTTGGGACCGCGGCTACGGCCACTTTACCACCCGCCAAAATATCCAGTTCAACTGGATTCGTCTCGAAGACGTGCCCGTCATTCTTGACGAACTCGCGTCGGTCCAAATGCACGCCATTCAAACCAGCGGCAATTGCATCCGCAATACCACCAGCGACCCGTTCGCTGGGGTAACGCCTGAGGAAGTCGAAGATCCGCGGCCATGGGCTGAGATCATTCGTCAGTGGTCAACGCTGCATCCGGAATTCGCGTTCCTTCCGCGCAAGTTCAAAATCGCCGTAAACGCGACACAGGGTGATGAACGAACTGCGGTCGCGTTCCATGACATCGGCTTGCAGCTGGTTCGTGGGGAAGACGGCCAGCTCGGTTTTCAAATCATGGCTGGCGGTGGTCTTGGTCGTTCACCGTTTATCGGATCGGTCGTGCGCGACTATCTCCCGAGCGAACAACTGTTGTGCTATCTCGAAGCGATCCTGCGTGTCTACAACCGCTTCGGGCGCAGAGACAACAAGTACAAGGCGCGGATCAAGATTCTTGTTAGCGCTCTTGGGATCGAAGAGTTCAGCAGGCTGGTTGAGAAAGAATGGGAGGCGATTCGCGAAACCGCACCCGTCTTGGCCGATTCGGAAGTCGAACGGGTTCGCGCGGACTTTCGGCCGCCTGACTACGCGGAGTTCCCAGCCACGGCAGACATACTGCCCGCGGCGGGCGACGACCGTCGGTTCAGTGTTTGGTTGGCCACTAACGTTCATGCCCATAAGCGCAACGGCTACCGTTCGGTGACCCTTTCCCTGAAAGAACCGGGAACACCGCCGGGCGACGCGAGCGACGACCAGATGGACCGCATTGCAGATCTCGCCGATCGCTTCGGTTTCGGCGAACTACGCGTCACGCATACGCAAAATCTCGTTCTGCCGGATGTCGCGGTGAGCGATTTGCGGACACTGTACGACGAACTCGGCCCACTGGGCTTAGCCAATCCGAACCGCGGACGCATTACCGATACGATCACCTGCCCTGGTTTGGATTTTTGCGCTCTTGCCAACGCACGTTCGATTCCAGTTGCGCTGGAAATCATGGAGCGCTTCGAGGATCTCGAGCGTGAGCATGAGATCGGCGAAGTTAGTTTGAAGATATCCGGATGCATCAACGCGTGCGGGCATCATCACATCGGGAATCTTGGAATTCTCGGTATCGACAAGCAGGGCGAGGAATACTACCAGCTGTCGCTCGGTGGCTCGGCCGGTCGCCGCCATACGGTTAGTGGCGACGTTAACGGCGGAGTTAAGGGCGTGGCTGGCGACGACCAGGGAGCCGCCATTGGTAAAATTGTGGGCCCGGCTTTTCCCCGCGAAGACATCGTCGGAGCGGTCGAGACGGTTCTGACCCGTTACCTGGCCGAACGCACTTCATCGACTGAGACGTTTTTGGACTGCTATCGACGGGTCGGAGACGCGCCCTTCAAGGAGGCTCTGTATGGCTCTAATTAGAAAGGGTGGAATCGATGAGAACGACACCTGGCAGCGGCTCGACGATGATCAGCCGGCGGGCGCCGGTGACATCATCGTTTCTTTGGCGCGCTGGAATGTGGCGCGTGATGAACTTCTCGCGCGAGAGGGTCGTTTGGGCTTACAGCTAGAACCCGCCGACGAGCCCGAAGATCTGGTAAGCGATCTGCGGTTCTTCGCTCTTGTCGCGGTCGAGTTTCCGAAATTCACCGATGGTCGCGGCTACTCCACGGCTCGTCTCCTGCGTGAGCGCCTGGGCTTTCGTGGAGAATTGCGAGCGATTGGTGATGTGCTCCCGGATCAGGTGGGGTTTATGCAGCGTTGCGGTTTTGATGCGATGGAGCTGGTCGAGGGTCGCGATGTCTCGGTCGCGTTGGCTGCGCTAGACGAGATTTCAATTCGGTATCAGGCCACGGGCGAAGAGTTGCCGTTTTGGTGCGAGCGTTAATCCCGGCGTTCGAACAGTAGAAATCGGAACGCATTGTTCGCTCATCGTTCGTTGCCAATGCAAAGACGGTGTCCGACGTAGGCGGCAATCAAAATGCCGACGCCCAACAGTGGCTGCCAGGCCTGCGGCTGTCCTGATATCGCCGCTGTGACCATGACTACTATCACTGCTAGCGACGCGATGACGTAGAAGCCCGGTAACCATGGGTAGCCGGCGGCCATGTAGGGTCGTTCGGCATGTGGCTTTGTTCGGCGCAAAACGAAAACCGAACCGACAGTTAGTGTGCCCGTCACGACCATGGCCAAGCTGACCATTGTGTAGAGTTGTTCGAAGCGCCCGCTCAGAATCAGAAGCGCTGAAAGAACTCCTTGCAGCCACAGCGCATTGGCAGGCACGTTGCGTGGCGTCGTGACTTTCCCGAGATTCGCCCAAAATACACCATGGTGGGCCATCGCATAGGCGACCCGTGCGCCGCCCAGAGCTGTTCCATTGATACACCCTGCCAACGCGCAGGCGACCAGGAAGGCCATCGCGGTACCACCGGTGCTCCCCATGAGAACGGTTGCCATTTTGGTGCCCGCTTCGCCGGCTGCGGCCACGCCATCTATACCCAGCGCGGCAAGAAAACCGCCACAGAGCAGAGCATACAGGGCCGTGATCAGTAAGGTGCCGCCGAGTAACGCGCGCGGAATATTGCGGCTGGGGTCGATCACTTCGCCCGCTACATAGACGATGTTTAGCCAACCCGAATAGGCGAAATACACGGCAGAGTAGGCAACGGCCAGGTCTCGCGACGTAGCTTTGAGCGGGCGCGCGACTTGCGCTTCGAAGCTGGCAACAGGCTGAGCGAAAATCAGCGCGACCATTGCGAGTGCGGCGAAGCAGATCATCGGCACGATGGTGACGATGGTTTGTGTTCGGGCCGATACGGAGGCGCCGAATACATTTAGGAGTGTGACGGCCGCGACGATCAATAGTGCGGCGATCTGGACGCCGGTGATCTGGAAGCCCCAGGGCAACGTGATCGAGGTTCCGGCAAGATCCAGTCCGAACAGAGCCGGAAGTTGATACGTGGCCAGGCCGACCGACAGGGTTGCGATCGATCCGCAGAAAATTGCACCGAACAGAACGCAGCCACTGGCGAAGGCCACCGAGGGCCCATAGGCCTCGTACTGAAAAATGTAGTCGCCACCGGCGCGCGGCATCATCGTTCCGAGCTCCGCACAGGCCACTGCGCCTGCAAGCGCCACCAGGCCGCCGAGCAACCACATTGCGATAAACGCCCACGGTCCGGTGGTGTATTGCGCGACGATTGGTGGCGAGAGAAAAATTCCAATCCCGAGCATTGAGCCCGCGACAATAGAGAACGCATCGAGTGCGCCGATGACCCGCCGTTGTCCGTGGGTGTCAGTATTTGTAGGCATGATCGAGCGGTTCTCGGTGAGACGGTTTCACCGCGTGGGTTAACCATAGCGTTGCGCACGAGCCGACCGAAGGGCTAGGCAGTATCGACGTCTTGTTGAGCTACCGCGCGTGAGTACATAGCGTGCACTTCATGAGCTTTCGTACCCTGGTGTGGGGAACTGGAAACGTCGGGCAGGCAGCCTTGCGAATCGTACTGTCGAATCCTGAGCTGGAGTTGGCAGGTGTCCTTGTCGCCAGTCCTGACAAAGTGGGTCGCGACGCCGGTGACCTTTGCGACCGAGCCGTGACGGGAATTATTGCCTCCGACGACGTTGAAGCCGCGCTGGCGTCAGGGGTAGACGCCGTGGCCTATTGCGCGTCTGGCGATTTTCGGCCCGACGAGGCGCTGGCTGATATCGAACGTTGTCTAGCTGCGGGTCTCAACGTCGTTTCTACGTCGGTCTATCCGCTTTACGATCCGCGCTCGGCTCCCGAAGAATTGCGTACGCGTTTCGAAATGGCTGCTGCGCAAGGCGGCGCTTCGTTGTTCGTTTCAGGTATCGACCCAGGTTTCATCAATCATTTGCTGCCCCTTGTTGTGTCGGGTTTGTGCGAAGAGATTCACGAGATTAGGGGCTACGAGATCTTCAACTATTCGACTTACAACGCTCCCGAAGCCGTTCGCGATCTCGTTGGCTTTGGAACCCCGTTGGATTCCGTACCGCCGATGGTCATGGAAGGAATTCCCACCATGGTCTGGGGTGGAACGATTCGCCTTTTGGCCCGTGCGCTGGGAGTCGAGCTTGACGAAATTCGTGAGATTGAAGAGCGCTTGCCTCTTGCCGAAACGGTTACCGTTCCGGTCGGGACCTTTGAGCAGGGCACGCAAGGGGCCTTACGCTTCGAAGTTCAGGGAATCGTCGACGGTCGGCCGGCTATCGTCGTCGAACACATCACCCGTATTCATGAAGACGCTGCGCCCGATTGGCCACGATCTACAGATGGGCGTGGTGCCCACGGAGTTCGTATCAAGGGTCGGCCAAACATCGAGCTGTCGATCGAATCAGAGTACCCGGGCGGTGATCGTGTTGCCGGTGGTAATGCGACGGCCGCGGCACACATTGTAAATGCGATCCCTGCCGTGTGCCGAGCCGAGTCGGGGCTACTCGATATTTTGGATTTACCGCTGGTGTATGGACGCGGGTTGTTAAGAGCCCCGTCGTGAAATGAGTACGTCCTATCCCAGAAGCGCCAGCACTTGGGCTGTATGAGTTGATGGGTCGACCTTCGGAATCACTCCCTTGATACGGCCTTCCTCATCGATGACATAGGTGATGCGCTTCGGATAGTTCGCGTCTGCCGCATCGCAGGCTCCGTAGGCGAGTCCCAGCGACCGGTCTGTGTCGCACAGTAGTAAATAGGGAAAAGAAAATTTCTCCGCAAAAGCAGCATTGTCTTGTGCGGAGTCGAAGCTGGCGCCGAGAATTACTGCGCCGCGTGTGTCGAAGTCAGTGAGGCTGTCACGCAGCCCCTTTCCCTGAATCGTTCAACCAGGTGTGTCGGCCTTGGGGTAAAACCACAAGACAACTTTTCGTCCGCGTAGGTCAGCTAAGTTGACGGTACTTCCGTCGTGCGCTCCGGTGCTGAACTCTGGTGCTTGCGCACCAACTGCAATTAGGCTGGCGCCTTTATATTGACCCATTAGCTTCTTCCATATTTTTTTCATTTCGCCTCAATTGGCTCTTGCCGCCAGCGCAGCAAGGTTACGCCGCGATTTCGTCTGCCATCGCTGCAGCTACGAAATTCTCATGCAGATGCCTGAATGTCTGCATGTCAGCGTTTACGACGTCCATGCCATGGGCGAGTACGTAGGCGTAGCTGCGCTGGAATCCGGACATGGGCGCCGCCAACAGCTTTTCGCTAAAATGAGAGTTGAATGCGTCGGCCTGCGACCAACCCAGCGCGCGGAGCAGGGGGCGCCCGGCAAGATAGCGGGCGGCCTTCATGCCAACCAAGCCGATTCCGGCAGATCTGACCTTCGCAATAAAGGGTGCGAGATCTTTCATCGCTCCTGAATTGGCACGCGGTGCGGCGGTTGGGAGGTCGTACCAACCAGCGGGCGTGATGCCGACCATTGCCAACGAGAAAAGGTCGGTGGCGATGGCAGCTTCCAAAACCGCCTCTTGGTTCTCGTGCGTGCTTACCCCTAGGTGCGAGAACTTTCCCGCTTCCTTAGCGATTTCGACCGCACGCGCGATCTCTTCGCAGCGAACAATTGACGGGTTGCTCGTCGCCATCAGATAGTAAGCGTCTACACGTTCAACTTCGAGTTGCCGTAAGCTTTCGTCGAGTCGCTCAGACCAAGTGCTGGCTGCCTGCTTGGCTTGGTCTGTTGTGATCTGTGCAGTCGGCTCGAGATCCAGCCCGACCATGGCCTTGGAGATCAGAAAAACCTCATCGCGATGCGTTTTCAGAAACGGCGCGAGATTGCGTTCGGCGTCCGCGTAGAAATGGCTGGAGCCTACATCGAAGACATTGATGCCAGCGTCGAAGGCGGTTTGGAGCAACCCATCCTTGCGACCCTGCGATAGGGCGGCACCGCAACCGAAGATCAGGCGACTTGCCTGGAACCCCGTGCGGCCAAGTTCTCTGCGCGGCATTGAGGGCCAGGTTGTTGGGTCTGCGGCCGCTTCGCCCGCAGCGTCTGCCGCGGCGCGCACGCTACCTGAATTGAGAAGGACACGGCCGCCAACGGTAACAACGGCAAGAGTTTTGAGAAAGCTTCGACGATTCGAAAGCGGATTGGACATGTTGTGCTCCGCAAATTGGGACAAAGAAGCGACAGCCATCGCGCTTCGCAGGGGTTACAGCGGCTCGGGGATTCTCGTTGTTCGATCACTTACGCGTTCGATGAGATTGGTAATGCCAGTGGAAAGGCCATGGAAGAGCAACAGTGCGCCTCCGCTCAATAGTTGGGCGGGCGAAATGTATCCGCCACGAAGGATGCGCAGTAACACTCGCGGCCGAGCGAAGTAACGTAACATGGCCCAGCGCTGGAAGGCGGCTACATCGGCAATTGTTAGGTCGGTGTCGGGAAGTTTTACGTCAGCGCCGACGTGCCAGTTGTCGTGAGTATCCGCGTACTCAGGTCGTTCGACGATGCGATGTTCGCGGTCTAGCGGCGCCCCAGCATAGGGCGTCATGCGTGAGAAGGTGGCGATGTCACAATCAAGCTCGAGCGCGAATTCAAGGGTCTCATTCAGCTCGCGCTGTGTCTCGCCGGGTAGGCCGAGAACGAATAGACCGTAAGATAGCACTCCCACCTTGCGAAGTTTTTCAACGGCGTCCAACGCTTGACTACGAGTGGCACGTTTTGCAACGGCTTCTAGCGTTGCGTCGGATCCGGACTCAACGCCTAGGTAAGCGATGTGCAGCCCCACTTCCTTCAGGGCTTGAAAACCTTCGACATCGATCAGATCAACCCTTGTCGTGATCAGAAACTTTAGTTTGCCGGCAAGGCCGCGTTTGCGAATCCCATCGGCGAACCCGATTGCGTCGTCTTTGGTAAGCGGGAACACCGCGTCGGTGAATCCGAAATGTGTCACGCCGAATTCTTCGACCAGCCAGGCGACTTCAGCGGCCACCGCGTCGGGATCGCGTCGTCGGGTGTCGGTGCGATAGAAATTCTGTGCGCAGTAGGTGCATTTCCAAGGGCAGCCGCGGCTCAAGTTGACCGCGAGCATCTGGACATCGCCCGGAATCATGTTCTGCGTACTATTGCGGTAGTGCTCGATGGGCATTAGGTCCCAAGCCGGTCGAGCCATTTCGTCGAGTTCCATCAATGGCGCGCGGCGGGGGGTTGAAACTCGCTTGCCGTCACGCACGAAAGACAGTCCGACTACGTCATCCAGACTGGCGCCGGACTCCCATGCTTCGAGTAACGCGACCGAGGTCTCTTCACCCTCGTCATGAGCGACGACATCTATCGGCGAAGAATTGAAGAGAACAGAGTCCGGATACTCCGAGGCGTGAGCGTTTCCGGCGAACAACTTAATGTTCGGCAGGGCGATTCGCAGTTCTCGGTTGAGTGCCTCGATCATAGGCAGGTTGGGAGTAAGGCAGCTGTAGCCTACTGCGTCGACACCGAACGTGGACAGGCGCTCCACTGTCGCTTCAACCGAAAGCTGCTCCGAGAATTGATCGATGACGATCGTATCGTGCCCCGCGGCGCGAATTTGAGCTGCGATGGAGGCCACCCCTAGCGGCGGGGGCGAACGCAGCAATTCTCCAAAGATCTGTGACTTTTTGTTGTCGAGGTTGCCGGGGATGAGGAGTGCTACGCGCATGTTTTTTCGCCAACGTGTCAGGAGACAAGGGCGCGAGGCTATCACAGGTCCGGGCCTACGGAAGTCTGGTGAGCGACAAGTCCGATTCTGGACGTTCAGGGCGCCTTGGTCGATAGGATAATTCGTAGGTGGCGCAGCCAGGAAACCCCCGGACTCGTCTTGCGGCTGCCCCCGCTGGCAGCTGTTCGGCCGCGTGACACCCATTTGCCGACCAGCGAAATCCCGCGCCACCACCACGTTTCACGCCAAGGGCGGCGCCCGGCGGGAGCCAACGAAGAAATCCACCGTGCGTGTCCGAGGTTGATCAGGTGGATGCCTGGTCGGCCCGACTGGTTGACGGGGGACGTCAGGTAGCCGTGTCGGTCGGCGTCGATCAGGGCCTGTTCGAGATCCGCGGGGTCGCAAGGGGGTGCGTTATCTTTGCCCTGGGGGGCGAGGAGTTCGTCAAAGCGGTCGACCGCATCCCGAATCTCGGGGAGGTCGAAAGACCAAATCGGGACATCAAAGGGTGAGCGGTAGTGCTCGCGGCCCAGTCCGGTCGCGGCGCCAAGAACCGAAGCCATTTGGTAGAGAGTGAACGTGGGGCGAAACAACTCACTTCTTGAGAACGAACGGTAAAGGGACTGCTGCAAGCGGTTGGTGTAGCTCCACTCGAGGCGCTGTAGACATCCGAATTGTTCCAGCAGCGGCTCACGGTTGGTGGTCTGCAACAGCTCGGGCAGTAAGCTCGCCAGCCGCGCCACTGCTTTGCTGACCAACGCGTTACCCGGGCTCATTAGTGGATCGACTGACCCAGACGCTGGTGGCAAAGCGACCCAACCTGGTCCCGACGCTTTGTCGAGGCAGAACTGAATTTGGCCTGTCCGCGTGAATTCACGCAGCGGCGACGCGTTCTCAAGCAACCGTGACATTGCGGGAACCGTTTCAACGTAGCGGTAAAACTCTTCTTTGGGTGTGAGGCTGTCGTGGATCGGGTGGCGCGCGCAATCCAATGTAACGCCAACGCTGGTGATTCCGTTGTCGAAAGGAATCGACCAGAACCAACCGTGGTCAAGCAGGAAATGGGCGGTCGCGTGGTTCCTAGACAAAGGAAGTGAACCCAATCCAGCGTTGCCGAATGCTTCTTCAACCGATCGAACGTCAAGGAAGTGGCTGAAAATCGAACGGCTGGCCAGCGGTACATCGCTGCGGTTTACCGTCGCCGTTTGCCAACCATTGGCCAGAGCGGATCCGAACCCGGTGGCGTCAATCAGCAGACTTGCTTCGAGTGCCGTTCGGCGTTCGTCCTGGACTATCGTGCAGGACACACCATGCTCGCCGAGTTCCAAATCTTCCAAGACTGCGGGTGCGAACAGGCGCACCCCGCGGGCGGTTGCCGTCTTCAGGATGTGAAGATCGTAGTCGGCTCGATAGCAGTGGTAGTCGGGGCCGATCGGCCAAGGAGTTGTTTGGAACAGGGTTTCGTTGGGCGCGCTTTGCCCCGGCGAGTCCCACTGAGCGAAATAGAAGGACTCTTTTGGCCACACCGGAACACGGGTTCCTCGGCGCATCTGTTCGTAGGAACCAAGGTTCGCCAACTCCGGCACGTTGAAGCGCTTGGCCATTTCCGAATGCAGCGTGTTTTGCTCCGGAGTCGTGCTTTCACCAATTGAAAAGCGGGGCTGGGCGTCGCGGTCGATGAGTACGACATCGTAGCCCATGGCACTGGCCACTGTGGCCATCAGCGAGCCAGGGTAGCCGCCTCCCAAAATGACGAGATCAGAACGCATGACCTAACGATGTTGCCTCAGGAGAAGGGGTGGGGCGAACGTTGGGTCGCCCCATGTCTTCTGCCGAATGTCTTCTGCCGAATGGCTCGCTTGTCGGGCTAGCAATCACGTATCGCCGCCCGGCTCACCAGATGAGCCAACTTGGTCAAAAATCGGCGAGAGTAAAGGGTTCTCAGCCGTTGCTTCGATGTCGCAGAACCTCACCAGGTCGGCGATGCAGGGGCGTCCGTCGTGATGCCAGCGGAAACTTGGGAAGGGCATCGCTCCGACCTGTGTGACACGGCTGCATCCGAGTTGCGCGAGTTTCTCAGCTAGCTCGGCGAATGTTGATGCGCTAGCCGCGATCGCAGCGTTTTGTAGCCATGGTTGCCATCCTTGAACGGCCGCAACGGCACTTTCCAGATCAGCGACTACAGTCAATTGAGCGCTTCGGAATCCGGGAGTCGGTGACAGCGGGTGTGCCGCCACAGTTTCGGCGACAATCCCCCACGGGCCTCGCCCCCAAATTCGGCCGCCGCTCCATTCGATGCCATCGCTCCAGGCGCGCAATGATGCGGCCTGTTCCAGATCCGGCGTGGCTCGAGGGACGCGCTCGTGAAAACGCGCTAGCGACGCGCCGAGCGAGTTCGCGACACGTTCGGATTGTGTGTCGTTGCCGACAATCAGTAGATGCTGCGGTGCCAGGCATGCCTGCTGGTCGTACATCGCGACATCCAGGGCCAGGGCTTCACAGACTTCATCGAGTCGTGTTTCAACTTCGTTCGCGACGACCACGGCGACACCAACTTTGTGTCCGTGCGCGCTGAAGCGCTGGGTCGGTCTAACTCGGGCGGCGATCGCGTCTACGCTTTCTGCGCTTCCATAGGCGATCACGGCATCCGCATGTGCCAACGCGCTCTCCAGCAATTGCTCTTCTTCACGGCGCCAATCCAGCACAGCGATACACTCCCCGAGTAGCGGGTCGATCGAGGCCAAGGAACGCGCGTAAGCAGCAGCATAGAATGGTTCGCCGCCAGCGCTCTTGCCGAGAAAGGAAGACTTCACGAGCAGGGCTCGCATCATCGGTAGATGGGACAGGCCGGGAATGTTGCCGGGCAAGATGCCCAGCGTTAACCGCGGACCGATCGCACGAACGTGCCGCTTGAACTGTGGTTGCCAGACGAAGCCGTCCAGGGTGCGGCGATCGCCAAGTTCGGCGTCCAGCGCTTCGCCAGCGTCGGCGGCGCCGGAACTGGTTTGTTCGGCGCGGATGCACAGATCGACCATCTCGGGCGACAGTCCGGTATAGGCGGCGATCTCGCTAATGAGCGAATCTTTCGCATCCAGACGAGCCAGCCAGTGGCTTGCAACACGATCGAAGGCGTCGAGGATGTCGCCCACGGAACGTTCACGTGCCAGCCGAGCCTGCGCGGCCAACAGATGATTGCAGACGGCATCGACTAGGGCTGTGCCCTCGAGTTCTGTTAGAGCCTTCGCGCAGGCTTCGGGAAAGTATTGGCGAGCTGGACTGTTGTCGTTCACTTCGTCTTCTCGCGATCCATAAACTCTTCGATCGCCAACGAGCAGCCACGTGCGTCAGCACCCTTGGCACGTCCTTCGATCTCGAACCCGTCGTCAAAGCAGCGACCGATATCCTGGGTCAGGATCAGGGCTGGATGGTCGAAGTTGGCAATGTCCAAATGTACCAGCAGGCCACGTTCCCCTAGGGGGTTGGGGTGTAGCGTTTCAGGATCGACGGCCCACGTCCGTGTCCAAGGTGGATTCTGTTTTCGTGCAGGCCCATTGACAGCATCCAGGATCCGATGATCGTAGAACTGAGAGCCTAGCTCGGTCATGCCGAGCAAATTTGTCTGGCAGTCGGCCGAGATGCCAAAGGTTTGGCCGACGAACTCTGCGAACTGCTTGCGGGTCAGCTCGCGGCTTCGCCCTTTGTAGCCGCCAGCATCCATGAGCCGACTTCCGGCAGGGAGGGTGAACGATTGTCCGCGGGTTGCCAGACCTTCCATCAAATGAACAAAGCCGAACGACGCACCGATCAGGGTCAACGCCGTGTCTTCGTCGGTCGCGCGTTCGATGTGTTGCAGTAAGCCGCTGAGATCGGGGCCGTCGGCGCCAAACAGGAACATTCCACCGTCGGTGCTGAACGTTTCGATCAGCGATTGCATGCCCCATGCCATGATGTTGCCGGGGCGAACCTCGGGTGGCGGGGCCAAAACGAGAACGCGCGTTTTTCCGGGCCCATCAGGGAACAGCCGATCGGCAGCGTTCACGCGAATCGCCACGCGCATCAGGTCAAGGTCGTCCTTGCTGTAATTGACCCGCCCCGATTGCCCGGACCCGGTTCCGCTGGTTTCGAAGACGTGTGCCGGCGTGACCTGCACCGCTGCTACGTCTGCCTTGTAGAGTTCGGCCGGGAATGGCCTGACGGTGCTCGGCGAAATAAGCGTGCCGGGTGTGCTCGGTTTTGCGGTCCCGCCCTGAATCGTTTTCCAGCGAGGAAACAGTTCGGCTTGGTGTAGGAGCACTTCGTGGGCGAGTTGATCCAAGGTCTGCCCGGATGCCTGGCGTGCCGGGCTGGCTGTGACGCTAGCCGTGTCATGGCTGGCAATAAACGCGTGAATCCTTTGCGGCAAATCGCGCATCTACAGTTGCGGCTCCCCGGCCTGCGACTGTTTGGCCAGGGCAACGTCCACTGCCACGTCCACCGCCACTCGTCGAACAGTGACAACTTTGCGCTCCACCCATCCGTCTAGTGCGCACGAGGCA
>JBLFWR010000020.1:0-37360 GCA_047611725.1 Binatia bacterium
GGTGGGATGTCCTGTTCCTGACCGAAGGCTCGCATCGCTTCCGCCCAGGCAGGCGCGTTGTCGTACAAGTTTGGTGTTTGAAGAAAGCTTGTGAAGCGCGACGCGGCTGCGGGCCCCGGTTTCGCACTCGCCACGATCACTTCGATGCCTGCAGAACCGAGTTCGCGCGCGGCCGCCAACGCTGCCGGATTGTCTGGAAACAGAACCGCCGGTGGAAGTCTCATCGTTGCCCGCTCGTGTCCGTAAAGCGTGCGAGGCCCGAAGCCTTGCGCAGGGCCACATGGGCGCCTTCTCGAGTTGCCGCCGCGTTGAGCAATTGGCGTGCGCCTGGAATCGCCAGCGCGGTACGTAGCATCGGATGGAAGATGACTTTTTGCAGGATCGGTTTTTTCTCGAATCCCAGCGCGTATTTGAACGTGTCGAGCTCGGCGACATCTTCGGGCGACTCAATGCCAAACGTGATCTCACGAACACCGCGACGTACCAGCATTTCTTCGGCGAGTGAGAATACCAGAGCGTTGTTGGGGTAGTGCTTGAGTAGATCGTTGCGTGAGCGGGCCTGATAGAACTCCACGACATCGTCGAGAAACATCACCATCAGGTAACTCGCCAATTCGCCTTCGTGCCAAGCACTCCAGATTTCGATCCCGGGCTCGTCGTCGGCAGCTGCCATGAGTCGCCGCCAAGTCGTGATGGCGCTGTCCGAGTATCGACCTTGACGTTCCAGCGTTTGGCGGAAAGCCGACTCGGCGCGTTCCACGACCTCTGCTCCGCAGGTCTTGCGGACTTCGTTGCGCTTCAACCCGCGCCGTATGCGGCTGCGTGAGTTGCCGGAAAGTTTCTCCAGGCCGTAGTCGGCGCCCGAAGCCACAATTTGAAAGCTTTCATGGCCGCCATCGCGCTCGTCGCTGATGTAGCGGATCCCCGCCAGGCGGTGACGGTGCAAGAGTTCTTGCGCCTCGTCGGCTGGGACGCTGACGGCCCGGTGGCTTGGGAGACTGAGCAGGAATCGCGGCCCAGCCTGATACCAGGTGGCGCTGGTGCTGGTTAGCGTGCGGTAGCCGACCTTGTCGAAAAATGAGCGCAGGCCTTCTGGATTCATGGGAATAGCTGTGCCGCTCGATGGGCCGCCCGATGGGGCGTTGGCGGTGGTTTTTAAGCTGTCGACGGAGGTCAAGGTTTGCCTGCAGGAGCGGAGGCCAACCTATGCGACGGCGCGGGCGAATTCCAGAGACCGGTTTGCGCTTCACGGGGGAGGGCGGGGTTTGCTGTCCCGACGCGGGCCGGGCACAGACAATGGATGCAATATCTTGATGTCGCCCAGGCGCGTTCACGGTCAGGCGTGCGCTTAGCGCTCTCGAAGGGGGTTCCTGGCCCCTGGGGAGAATCGGCCAAGGCGATACTTCACGTCAAAGGGGTTGAATATGCGCCGGTGGCGCAGCTCCCGACATTGCCCAACGAAGACCTGCTCGAGTGGACGGGGCACGCCAACGCCCCGGTGCTGGTGGTCGATCAAGAACCCGCCAGAGCAGGTTGGGCCGACATCCTATTTGCTGCTGAGCGCTTGTCGCCAATCCCTTCGCTACTTCCGGACAGCGCAACGGATCGCGCCTCGATGCTGGGCCTTTCTCATGAGATCTGCGGCGAGGACGGCTTTGGGTGGAACCGTCGCCACACGATGGTTCACGACGGCCTTTCGTTGATGGCGGATACACCGGCGGACGTGCGTGCACCGTTGGAAGTTCTGGCCCAACGGTACGGCTATTCGCCACAAGCAGGCGAGCGCGCGCCGCAACGTGCCGCCGACGTTCTGGATGCGTTGTCCGGTCGCTTGGCTCAAGCGCACGCGGCAGGCGGTCACTACTTTTTCGGAGATCGGTTGAGCGCGCTTGATCTGTACTGGGCGTGTTTTGCGGCACTGGTCAAACCATTGCCAGACAAAGATTGCCCTATGCCGAACGGCTTGCGTGCGCTGTACGAAGGGGCGGGGGATGTAGTCATGAAAGCGCTGACGTCTGAACTACTTGCGCATCGAGATTTCATCTACCAGGAACATCTCGTGTTGCCAGTCGATTTCTGAGAGCGGTTCGGAATTCGACGATGCACGTTTCGTTTGGGCTAGCTGTTTTTTGCTTGGGCAACGGATGAGGGCGCTTCAGTGACTTCTGACAGCAGCAACAAAAACGGGCGTCCAAAGGACGGCGGTTCTCGTGTCCCCGTAGGGCGCTTCGAACGTCTGGCCCGCCTTGGTGTTGTCGCCGGGCGCTTGGCGGTTGGCGCGCTCGCCGAAGGCACACGACGTGTCGCTTCGGGCCTACCGATGAGTCCGGGAGACTTGCTCTTGACCGCCGGTAACGCCGAACGACTTGCGCGCGAACTGTCCCGTATGCGCGGGGCGGCTATGAAACTCGGCCAAATGCTCTCTCTGGAAGCCGATGTCACGCTGCCTGCGCCATTCGCGCAGGCATTGGCGATCCTGCGCTCTGAGGGGAGCTACATGCCCTCCGCGCAACTGCACGGGGTTTTGGGCCGAGAACTTGGGCGTGGGTGGCGCGAGCGTCTCGCGTTTTTCGAAGAAGAGCCGATCGCGGCGGCTTCAATCGGTCAGGTTCACCGAGCGCGTACTCACGACGGCCGCGAAATTGTTCTCAAGGTGCAATTCCCGGGCATCGCCAAAAGTATTTCGAGTGATGTTGATAATTTGGGGATGCTGCTTCGCATGGCGCGAATTCTGCCCGACGGATTCGATATCAAGCCAATGCTTCAGGCGGTTAAGGTACAGCTGAAACGCGAAACCGACTACGAGCGTGAAGCAGAATCGATGGAACGCTATCGCAAGTTGGTTGGTGACGATGCTTCATTCGTTGTTCCTACCAGCGTTCCCGAACTGACCACACGTCGTGTGCTCGCCATGAGTTTCGAAGAAGGTGTCGCACTTGCCGACCTGTGGGAGGGCGACTACGCGGCTTCGACCCGCGACGCCGTCGGACGCGCCTTGCAGCGACAGACCCTGCGTGAACTGTTCGAGTTTCGCTTCATGCAGTCGGATCCTAACTTCGCGAACTTCTTGTGGCGTGCCTCAGACAAGCGAGTCGTTCTTCTGGACTTCGGTTCGATGGTCGAACTCGAAGAAGCCATGGTCAACGACTACGCGCGTTTGTGTCGCGGTGCGATGCACAATGATCGCGACCAAGTGTCCGCGGCTGTGGCTGAGCTTGGTTGGGTGGAAGAGCGCGATCGAAGCGACTGCGTTGATGCGTTGATCGAGTTGGTGATGGTGGCCTGCGAGCCACTTCGTCATCGTGGTCGCTACGATTTCGGCAACACCGACTTGGCCGACCGTGCCCGTGAGATTGGCGTCGACCTGGCTTTCGGAAAGGGGTTCTTTCGGCCTCCACCGCCGGCGGCGATGTTCTTGCACCGCAAGCTCGGCGGGACCTATCTGGTCTGCGCCCAACTACGGGCAAGGGTGGATTGTCGGAAATTGCTGACTGAGTCGTTGTTGGCCACCGATCTGCTCGATTAAAGGGCGATTCCTCAATCTAAGACCCAACACTTGGTTCGCGGGTCTTGACATAGGGGTGGTGTATACGCTTGTATACATTCTGTGGGAGCGCCAAGCGGAACAGATTTGATCCCTGGTGAGGCCGAAGCTTTGCGACCAAAGCCCTATGGCGGCGAGGCCGTTTGCGAGGCGTTATTGGACTCAGCGACGGTCCTGTTCACCGCCGATGGCCCCGCCAGAGTGTCACTTCGCGCCATCGCCGATCACGCAGGCGTTAATCTGGGACAGATTCCCCGCCACTTTGGCACCAAAGAGGCCCTGCTTCAGGCCGTCATGGGACGGGCGGCGGCCGACATCGCTGGCACCGCGACCGATCCGACCGGTTCGACAGATGGTGCAAGCCTGACCGACTCGCTCGCCATTTTCGATGCCACCGGTGCTTCCCCGTACTGGCGTCTGTTGGCTCATGTGATTCTGGATGGAATCGATCCGGTTACCCTACAGCAAGATACGCCGACCTTTCGCCGCTTGGTTGCGATGCTCGACACCGCTCGTGCAAGCGGTGAGGTCGATGAAGCGTTCGATCCACGAACGCTGGCGGCCGCCATGGGTGCCCTGTCGATGGGGTGGCTGTTGTTCGAACCGTTTCTCGTGGCCGCCACCGGACTGGACGGCGAAAAACCTGAACGTGTCCGCGCCGATGTGCGCGACCTGTTTCTTGAAATGATCTCACGCTTAGCGCCATCAACAGGCCGAGCGTGTAATGGAGACGAATAATGAAGGAACCCAAATTCTCAATCTTCGCCACTGTGCTGGCGAGCGTTGCCGTCTGTTATGGGGCGGCTGTCGTGGAAGCGGCGCCGGTCGCGAAGACGTTAGAAACTCCTGGCCTTTCGGGTTGGGTGCCTACGGGATGCCGCAGCGGTGCTGTCCGGGCTTCTGAGCTTCCGCCACGCAATGCTTGGCGAAACCTTCATGGCGACGCTCGCTCAAGCGACGAGATTACCCGCGCAATCGCGCCAGCTACCGAAATCGTTTGGGACGCTGAATCGGACACCTACAACTTGACGGGCCCCGTGTTCGACGATGCAGGAAATCTGTATTTCGCACCCACACTTGCCTTCGACGACAGTGTCTTGATCTCGTTGAACCCTGACGACGGTTCGCGCCGATGGGCGATTGCAGGAACGACCGACGCGCCCGCCGGAGGTGCAGCACCGATGATCTTGGAGGATCCCGACAATCCGGGCGACCAGATCGTCTATCTCGCTCTATACGATCGCGCGCTGGCTATAGGCACCGACGGAACCGTGGTTTGGGACGTCCCGACTGGCCTTACGCTCCCCGTGGACCTGTTTTCTAGCTTCGTGCTCGGGGTGAACTATATTCCGTCGATCGATGGATTGGCGATGGTGACCAGTGACGGCCGCGTTGTACTTCTCGACCGTGCAACGGGCGCGCAGTTGCAAAGCGCGCCATTGGAACTGCCGGGGGCTCCATCGGTTGATCTTCCGTCTCCGTTGACACCGCAGCTGTTGGCGGACTCAGAAGTTGAAGTGCAGGCACTCATGGATCTGCCCGAGGGCGGCTTCGACAAGCTGATTAACATTTTGCTTGGCCAGGATCGCGAAGTTTCGAACATGTTTTCAGTTGATCCAGCGACCTCACGTGTGTGGTTGGCTGCGACCGCACCCGATGCAGAAGACGGGGTGGTTGATGGAGTGTCAGAGGTCGGCGCGTTGTTTCGCTTGGATGTCGTCACCGACGGAGCCGGCTTTACATTGGCCGAATCGTGTCATGCGTATTTCGATGGCGGAACCGCATCGACGCCGACGGTATCGAACGACGGATCTCACATCTACGTCGGCGACAGTGCAGGCAAGCTTCTTGCGATCGACGCGACAGATTGTTCGACGGCCTGGGAAGTCGACCTGGGAGAACAGATCGTTGGATCGGTTGCTGCTGCCTCGGACAACGACGAACTGTATGCGTCTACACTAAATTTCATTTTTAAGGTCACCGACGACGGGAACGACGGGACGATTGTTTGGCAGGCGACATTGGACAAGTTGTTCCAGTCAGTTTTGTCCACCCAAGAACAATTCAACATGAATCTGATCGCCGTGGCGCCCAACGGACTGTACTTCCAGGCTGGTGTCGGTCGTGTTGTAGGAACGACTCAACTTCCAGTCGCAGTCGGCGTCGGAGTGCTGGATCGGGAAACCGGAGAGGTGCGTCATTTCATCGGGGGAGCCGAAGAAACCGTGGCGGTTATGAGCACCGGTCCCGATGGTGCGCTGTACGTTGGCAATTCGCCGGTGCGACGGGCGATTTCGATCGCGTTTGGAGATACCTCCGGCCCATTGCGCGGCGGGATCACGAAGTTTGCGGCTCCGCAGTCTTCGCTAGTTGTTCGTGAGTCCGCTTGTGCTGCGGTCGGGCGAATCCCCAACGCGACTGATGGGCTCGGTGTCTGTGGAACCACGGCCGAGGCGGAAGAGCTTGGTCAACTTGATGAGCTTGTAGCGCAGGCCACGTTGGCTTCGGCCGCCGCGGTTCTGGATGAATCATTGAAATCCAAGGATGCGGTCGCGATTGATGAGCGTCTTGCCATTGCGGCCGTTGGCGTGGCGGCCGGTGATGCTTCCGGTTATGCCGATGCCCACGGTGCACTAGCATCGGTGTGTACGGAACTTTCGGCAGACCTGTCGCGCACCAAGCTTGTTGTCGTCCAAAAAGTCGGTGGCAAGGCCAAGCTTGTTTACGTTTCCAAGAACAAAGGGACCGCAATCGACAAGGGCACTGCCCACGATCTCGAAACGATTTCGGTGTCGTTTGAGTATGGTTGGGGAACCGCCGAGGGGTCCTTCGACGTCCCGGTCGGTGCTGCATCGGGTTGGTTGCTCAACGAAGCGACCAAGGCGAAGTACAAAAACAATGCTGCCGACGCGGGAGTTCCCACAGGTGTTGCGTCAGTGGGCATTGTTACCGGCAAGGTTGTGAAGCTGAAAGCAAAGACGACCGGGGATGTTGCGAACGATTTGATCGCCGCAGGCGAACCGACGGGCTCGATTGCGACGCGGTTCTCCATGACCAACGGAGGCGTTGAGCACGTGTACTGCACGCGCTTCTTGTTGGGGGCAGCCAAATGGAAAGAGATCGCGGGCGGCACCGGTCGCAAATTACTCGCGCTAAAAGGCGTCCCCGTAACTTGTAACTAATAGTTGTTCGGTTGCTGGCCATTGGATTGGCTAGTAACCGAACACTAGATAAATAGAGCTGGTTTGAGGCGTTTACGTCAGTTCAGGGGTGGAGGGTAGATTGGTTTCGCCCATCAGCCACTTGTCAACGGAGCGAGCGCATTCGCGTCCCTCCCAAATCGCCCACACGACCAGAGACTGACCGCGACGCGAGTCGCCACAGGCGAACACGCCTTCGTTGCCGGACATGTAGTTTTCGTCGGCAGCAATGTTCCCGCGATCGGTGGTTTCCAAACCGAATCCGTCGAGCAGTGGATTCTTTTCGGGGCCCACAAATCCCATGGCGAGAAGGACGAGATCGGCATCGATCGTGAACTCGCTATCCGCGACTTCCTTCATGCTCATGCGGCCGTCGTCGCCTTTGATCCATTCGACCCGAACACACTCGATGCCTTTTACCTTACCGTTGTCGTCGCCGACAATGCGTCGAGTCGAAACCGCGAAGTCGCGATTCACGCCCTCTTCGTGGGAGCTGGAGGTGCGGTAGATCATCGGCCAATACGGCCACGGCATGTCTACGGTTCGCTCCTTGGGCGGTTCGGGCATGATTTCGAGTTGATAGACGTTGTTGGCGCCCTGACGATTCGAGGTGCCAATGCAGTCCGAACCCGTGTCGCCACCACCAATAACAACGACGTTCTTGCCCGTAGCCTTCAAGGTTCCTGCGACATCGTCTGAGTCGCCGGCATTGCGCTTGTTCTGCTGGGGCAGGAAATCCATGGCGTAATGCACGCCAGTTAGCTCACGACCATTAACTGGCAAATCACGGGGGGTCGTGGAGCCGACCGAAAGAACGACGGCGTCGAATTCGGCTTGGATGTCGTCGGCGCTGACGTCAGTTCCGACGGCTGTGTTGGTGCGAAAGGTTACGCCTTCCGCGCTCATCTGTTCGACACGTCGATCGATGAGATGCTTTTCCATCTTGAAGTCAGGGATGCCGTAACGAAGCAGGCCGCCAATACGATCCGCACGTTCGAACAGCGTTACGTCGTGTCCTGCCCGCGCTAGTTGCTGCGAACAGGCCATTCCCGCCGGACCACTACCGATGACCGCGATTTTTTTGCCGGTCTTTTTTTGCGCCGGTAGGGGACGCACGATCCCGCGATCCCAAGCCTGGTCGATAATGGTGCGCTCGATCAGCTTGATGGTGACTGGGTCGTCATTGATGTTCAGAACGCAGGCTTCCTCGCATGGAGCGGGACAAACGCGGCCGGTGAACTCAGGAAAGTTGTTCGTCGAATGGAGTACCGCAATCGCCTCATCCCAACGCCCTCGGTAGACGAGGTCGTTCCAATCCGGGATGACGTTGCCCAGTGGACAGCCGTTGTGACAAAACGGAACGCCGCAGTCCATACACCGTGCACCCTGGAGTTTAATCTTCTCCTCGGAGGGGCGGTGGTCGAACTCGTTGTAGTCGCGCAACCGTTCTTCGATAGGCCGACGGCCCGGAACTTCGCGCTCCACTTCCATGAATCCTGTGATCTTACCCATTTCTTCTACACTCTAAGATAACGGCGAGCGCGCTCGTGGCATCTCGCATTTCTTTGCGGCATGCGTTTCGGGCGCGAGCTTGCGCCATCGAAACCCACGCGGTTCGGGCTGCGGCTCAGATCGCCGCTAGCTTTTCGGATTCGGAGTCGAGGTGCATGGCCTCGAGCACGCGGCGATATTCGGTCGGCATAACCTTTACGAAGGCACCGAGCGTTTTGTCCCAATCTTCTAGTAGCGTTTCTGCGACCGTGCTGCCGGTGTACTGCGCGTGGCGGGTCAGCAGTTGGTGTAACAACTTGCCGTCGTCCTCGTTCGGATCGAGCAACTCGACCATTCCCACATTGCAGTGGGAGTGGAACGCGCCATCGGGGTCGTAGATGAAAGCAATGCCGCCGCTCATCCCGGCACCAAAGTTTCGACCCGTTTTCCCTAGGCAAATCATCGTGCCGCCGGTCATGTACTCGCAGCCATGATCGCCGACGCCTTCGACAACCGTAACAGCACCACTGTTTCGGACGCAGAAACGTTCACCGGCACGACCACGAATGAACACTTCACCCCGGGTCGCGCCGTAAAGCGCGACATTGCCGATGATGATGTTTTCTTCCGGTACGAACGTGACATCGGCCGACGGTTGAATGACCACCTGCCCGCCGGACATTCCTTTGCAGAAATAGTCGTTGGCGTCGCCTGTGATCGTCGCGGAAATGCCCGGTGCCATGAAAGCTCCGAAACTTTGTCCCGCCGATCCGGTGAAATTGATTTTGATCGTATGCGGAGGAAGCCCCGGCTCTCCGTGTAGCTTCGTCAATTCATGCGACAACATGGTGCCGACGGTTCGGTTGACGTTGTGAATCGGCAGATTGATCACGACGGGCTTGCGATTGTCCAACGCGGGAGCCGCGAGGCGAATCAATTCGTTGTCCAATGCCAACTCAAGGCCGTGGTCCTGCGACTCGGTGCCCGAAATGCCAACGTCTGGGGCAACTTCGGGTCGGTGTAGGATCGCCGAGAAATCAATGTGCTTCGCCTTCCAGTGCGTGATGTTTTCGCGCACCTTGAGCCGATCCACGCGACCGGTCATTTCAGCGATCGTACGGAACCCAGCCAAAGCCATGTACTCGCGCAGTTCTTCGGCCACGAAGTACATGAAGTTTACGACGTGGTCGGGCTCGCCGGTGAAACGCTTGCGCAACTCCTTGTCTTGGGTGGCGATACCCACCGGACAAGTGTTGAGGTGGCACTTGCGCATCATGATGCAGCCTTCGGCGACTAGAGCTGCGGTCGCAAAACCGAACTCGTCAGCACCCAGCAGCGCGGCGATCGCAACGTCGCGTCCGGTCTTGAGCTGACCGTCGGTTTCCACACGAATACGGCTGCGCAGATTGTTTTCGACCAACACCTGCTGCGTTTCGGCCAAACCGAGTTCCCAAGGGATTCCTGCGTGCTTCAAGGAAGAAAGCGGCGACGCGCCGGTTCCCCCGTCATGGCCGCTGATGAGAACGACGTCAGCCTTCGCCTTGGAAACGCCTGCGGCGATGGTTCCGACTCCGACTTCAGCAACAAGCTTTACGGCAACCCGAGCCTTCGGATTGGCGTTCTTTAGATCATGGATGAGCTGCGCCAAGTCTTCGATCGAGTAGATGTCGTGATGAGGCGGTGGCGAGATGAGGCCGACACCCGGTGTTGAATGGCGGGTTTTGGCAATCGTTTCGTCAACCTTGTGCCCAGGCAGTTGCCCGCCTTCGCCGGGCTTGGCGCCCTGAGCCATCTTGATCTGCAACTCGTCAGCGTTGGTTAGGTAGTTAATCGTGACGCCAAAGCGGCCCGACGCGACCTGCTTGATCGAGCTGCGCATGCTGTCGCCGTTGGGAAGTGGCAGGAACCGATCCGGTTCTTCGCCGCCTTCACCGGTGTTGGAACGGCCACCAATACGGTTCATCGCGATCGCAAGAGTGGAGTGTGCCTCACGGCTGATTGAGCCGAACGACATGGCGCCAGTCTTGAAACGCTTCACGATTTCGGAAACCGATTCGACTTCATCCAGAGGGACCGACTGACCATCTTCTCGGAAATCCAGCATCGAACGCAGGGTGCACAGATGCTTTTCCTGCTCATTGACTAGGCGCGCGTAGCCCTTCCATGCGTTGTAGCTCCCTGAGCGTACCGAGTGCTGGAGCTTCGCGATCGTTTCCGGATTGAACAGATGGTACTCGCCGCGCCGATGCCAAGCGTACTGACCACCGGGAGCGAGCCCAGCGTCGTCACCGACCTCAACCCGCCAGGCACGCTGGTGTCGCATGTGAACTTCGGTTGCCAGCACGTCAAAGCCAACGCCTTGAATTCTGGAGGGAGTCCAAGTGAAACACTTGTCGATGACTTCGTCGCGAACTCCGATGGCCTCGAAGATTTGGGCACCGCGATAACTCGCCAACGTGGAAATGCCCATCTTCGACATGGTCTTCATCAGGCCTTTGCCGACGGCCTTGATGAAGTTGTTGACGCACTCTTGTTCGGAGTGTCCGTGTAGCAATCGGTCGCCACTAAGTTCGTGCAAACTGTCGAGAGCCAGATAGGGGTTGATCGCGCTCGCGCCATATCCCGCTAGCAGACAGAAGTGCATCACCTCACGCGGCTCAGCTGACTCTATGACGATGCCACACAAGGTGCGCTGGCCGTTGCGAATCAAGTGGTGGTGGACAGCTCCAACTGCGAGTAGAGACGGAATCGGCGAGTAGTCCTTGTCGGCGCCGCGATCAGAAAGGATCACAAAGTCGTAACCCTGTTCCACCGCATCGCTGGCTTCCGCGCAGACACGATCCAGTGCCGCCACCATGCCCTGTCCGCCACTTCCGGCTTCGAACAAAATCGGAATGACGTGCGAACGCATGCCGTTGGTGTCGAGTTCGCGTAGCTGGGCGAGTTGGTCGTTGGTTAGAATTGGCTGCCCCAACGAAAGTTGTCGGCAGTGTTCTGAACTTTCTCCTAGCAGGTTAGAGCGTCGGCCCGTGATCGTGTCCAAAGACATGATCATTTCTTCACGAATCGGGTCGACCGGCGGGTTAGTGACCTGCGCGAACAACTGCTTGAAATAGTTGAAGACGAGTTGCGGCTGATCCGACAGGCACGCAAGCGGAGTGTCGGTGCCCATCGAACCAACAGGCTCCTGGCCATTCAGGGCCATGGGCGTGAGCAGCACGCTTAGGTCTTCGCGCGAGTAGCCAAACAGGTTCTGGAGGTCTTCCAGTTCCTCGCCTTCGATTGGCGCGGGCACCTGACGGGCGTCGTCGAGGTCTTCGAGCGTAATCAGCTTATCTTCGAGCCACTTTCCGTAGGGCTTGGCTGCGGCAAGGCCCGTCTTGACCTCAGAATCGTCAATGATGCGCTGTTGTTCGAGATCGACGAGGAAGGTGCGTCCTGGCTGCAGGCGCTCCTTGAGCAACACGTTTGACGGTTCGATATCGAGCACGCCGGTTTCCGACGCCATGACGACAAGGCCGTCCTTGGTCACGAGATAGCGTGAGGGCCGCAGTCCGTTGCGATCCAGAACTGCGCCGATACGGCGGCCATCGGTGAAAGCGATAGACGCCGGGCCGTCCCACGGTTCCATGAGGCAAGAGTGGAAGCGATAAAAGTCGCGCTTGGCCTGGTCCATCGACTCGTGCTTTTCCCAGGCCTCCGGGATCATCATCGACATCGAGTGCTCAAGGGAGCGGCCGGTTTGATAGAGAAGTTCCAGAGCGTTATCGAAAACTGCGGAGTCTGACTGTCCTGGTTCAACGACGGGGAGCAGCTTTTCTGTGTCGTCCCCGAACAGCTCGGAACGAAACAGGCGCTCACGGGCCGCCATCCAATTACTGTTGCCGCGTACGGTGTTGATCTCGCCGTTGTGCGCCAAAAAGCGGAACGGCTGGGCAAGACGCCAGCTCGGCAGAGTGTTGGTGCTGAAGCGTGAATGCACCAACGCGAGGGCGCTCATCGAAAGTGGGTCTGTAAGGTCTGGGAAAAATCCGGAGACCTGCGGCGGGGTAAGCATCCCCTTGTAAACGACCGTCCGCGTCGAAAAGCTGCAAAGGTAAAATGAACTCGCGGCGATCGGATCGCCATTGACGATTTCGTGCTCTGCGATCTTGTGGGCGAGGTAGATCCGGCGTTCCAGTTCCTCTTGTTCAACGTCTCCGTCGGCAACTACGAAGTACTGCGCGATAGCCGGCTTTGTCGCCAGCGACATCAATCCACACTGGGAGTCATCTACCGGTACGGTGCGCCACCCGAGCCCCTCAAGGCCTGCCTGCGCGCAGGCGCTTTCGAGGACTTGTTCACACTTGTTGCGAGCCTGGACTTGGAGCGGGAGAAAGACTTGCGCAACGCCGTAGTGCCCGCGCTCAGGCAAACTGATGCCGAGATCGGTGCACCGGGCAGTAAGCAGCTCGTGGGGGATCTGCATGAGGACCCCCGCACCGTCGCCAGAGTCGGGGTCGCATCCGCACGCCCCACGATGCTCAAGGCGCTCAAGAATCTCGATGCCCTGGCTAACGATGCTGTGCGTGCGCTCACCGCTGATGTGAGCGACAAATCCGACACCACAGGCATCGTGCTCGGTCAGCGGGTCATACAGCCCCTGCATTCGGGCTGCTTTGTGGAGGTTCTTCATGCTCTGTCCTTTTGCCCACCGGCTCGCGGCGGATCGGCGAACGTAGAGGTCGCTCGGGGCGAAGTCAAAACTGACACTCTGGAATGGCCTGTCTGTGCGAATTAAACCCGGCAACTATGTCATGGTTGGACACTTATTCGTTGATTTATGTCCTGAATAAACGACATACTGGCCGTTGGCGCCAATTCGGCAAAAAGGGGTGTAGCATGCGGAAGCTAGATGAAACAGAAGTCAAGATTGCAAAAGCACTAATTCGAAATCCTCGTCTGTCCGACAATCGACTCGGCGAGCTTCACGGAATCCCGGCTCGCACGGTCGGACGAAAACGTGGGCGTATGGAGGAGACGGGGGTGCTGCGCTACTTCGCAGAGGTCGATATGTCAGCTTCGGGGACCGGGCAGTTTCCCTGCCGGCATTTGTACATCCTGCGCTTCCAAACCGGGGTGACGGTGAGGCAGATTCAGGACGAAGTTCGTGACGAACCAAACGTGAGCACGGTCTTTACGGAGTCGATTTACGAGTCCTATATCGCCGAAATCGACGGGCGGGTGGCCCTAGTGATGGTGGTCGAGGGAGTCTCGGACGGCGATGTCCTAGAGCGTTTTCAGGAGAAGATCGTCCCTTCGTTGCACAAAAATCACGGTAAGGACTCCATCGAGAGCATTCAGACGATCCGACTGCTTTCTCGAATCCGACTGCTTCGCAACTATCTCCCGAGCGTCAATATGAAGGAAGGGATGATGAAGGCGGACTGGGAGACGGATTCGATCTTTGTCGCGTGACCGGCGTTACGCCGCGTAGGGGGCCCTTGAACCGCAACCAACAGGTTGGTTGCGGAAAATCTTGGGGCAGCGCGTATCAATGAGCACTGGCCTATGGTAATAAACACACATTCAGCTGCGTCGGCGGTTTGTTTCAACCCGTCACTGCGAGGCTAAGCAGGTACGCCATTCGCGCCATTCGCCCCCCGAAACGTTGGCGTGATTGGCTAGGTCGCCGGACCTTCCCCAGGGTTCGGCGACCGCCTCTATCTCTCGTAACTGCTCCTCTTACTTCGACTCATTTGGCAAGCGTGGCCGAGACAACCGGATGCCCGGTCGCCACGATTTTGCAGCCCTGCGGGTTCGTCGTAGCTTGAAGCAGTAGCGCGGGGTTTCGCGGTACGGCATCTCTTGTTTGGATTTCAACGACGACTTTTTGTTTCGCTGCTTTTGGCATCTGCCACCTGTGCTTCTGTGGCTGTTGCTCAAGGCGACTCTGTCTACGGTGACTCTGCCTATGATGATTATGGACGGGTTCCGGAGACCGCCACCAGCGAGCTGTTCCTCTACGATCCCGAACTCGACTCGGCTTGGCCGCTGCCCGAGCCCGGCGCATTTGACGGCGCAATCCCTATTGATGATCTCGACGTGTTCGATGACGAAATGGATGCCGAAGCGCCAGTCGCGGTTGCTCCGTTGCCGTCGTACTTGGAGCCGGGCTTTGTCCATAGTGGGGACGGCAGGGCCGGGTCCGTACTGCCGCCGAAAGCTGCGGCCGTTCCTACCAACGGTTCTGCGCTCAGTCGGCAGTCGGCGATAAAACAAGCGATGGAAGCTGCGCGAAGAGTCGCGCCCGAGAGGAGCGCGTTTCCCCGCTTGGCTTCTCCCCCCACGCCCGAGGAAGCGGCGGCTGGCAACATTCCGGTTGACGATATCCCTTCTCCACTCGACGAAAACTCGGTATTGGAGCCCTTCGACACGGGGCTAGACGGCTGGTGACTCATGCCCAATGTACGTTCAAAGATAGCGCTCTCTGAATCTGAGCTGCACGACTACTTCGCATCTTCGAAGACGATCATCATGGCCACCCACAACCATGATGGGTATCCGCACATGGTTCCGATGTGGTTTACGATGATCGCGGGCCTCGTCCACATGCACACCTACCGATCGTCGCAGAAAACCCGCAACATCGAGCGCGATCCGCGCGGCGCGGTCTTGATCGAAGACGGTGAGGATTACGGCAAGCTACGTGGGGTGTATGTGCGAGGTCATTTTGAAATTCGCGACGACCAAGAGCTGTGTCTGCGCATAGGCCTCAACTCAGCCATGAAGTACCAAGGGCTGGACGCGGTGCAGGTCGAAGCTGCCGCTGATGGAATTCGGTCGTACGTCGCCAAACGTGTTGCGTTAATTTTTCATCCGGAAAAATCCTCCAGCTGGGATCATCGCAAGATTTGAAACCTGTGGTTGCGAACGGGCAACAGGGGCAGTCCAAGCCGCTTGATCCTACTGCGTTGCTCTTGTTGTTCGGTGACAGCATTAGCGCCGGTTGGGGTGTCGCCAGCAACGAAGGCCTGGCTCCACTGATGCAACGACGTTTGGCCACGCAAGGCAGCGCCTTTGACTGTTTTTACTGTGAGCAAGCGGGCGTGCCGGGAGATACGGCGGCTGGTGGAATACGTCGCATTGATCCGTGGCTTGAACGCTCGCCGGTGTTGGTCGTCATTCAATTTGGTGGCAACGATGTCTTCTCGGGTCGTTCGTTCGACGCTCTTCATGACGATTTGATTTTGATCGCGGCTCGTTTCACAGCCTTCGGGGCGCGTACGGTGATCGCCGGAACATCGTTCCGTGCGCTACCTGAGGCTGCTCGCAAAGGGTTGGAATCGACTTGGCGCAGCGCCGCGGCTGATAGCAACTCGTTGCTGCTACCGGACCTGCTTCGGGGTGTTTCCGGAATTGATGAATGTGAACAAGGTGACGGTGTTCATCCGAATGCGCTGGGGTACCAGCGAATCGCCGATACACTTTGGCTGGGAGTCGAGTCCGAATTGCGTCACTTGGTGTTGCGGAACGATCGCGGCACGACATGACCTGACCGAGGAAAGGCAATGAATTTGCGTCTGAAACGATTTCTTTTGACCAACGTCTTTGGCGGCTTGGCTGTCTTGGGAAGTTACGGTTTTGGTTTGGCTACTCACCCGGCCTCGCGCGACGCTCTTTGGGGTGGCGTTCCCGCTTCGTGGCAGTGGCTCTACACAGCTTCGATGCTGACTGCCACGGCCGGGTATTTCGCTTTTACGTCGTGGTTTGCGTGGACCTGTGACCCCGAACGCGGGCGTTATTTCGCCGGGCGATCCCTCGACGCTGTTACCGCTATTTACGCGCTCTTGCTTGTGAGCGCGGCGCTGTGGATGCCGCTGACGTTCGCGAATCTCGAAACCCCGAATTCATGGCTGTGGGTCGGCGTGAGAGCGGTGTTGGCGACTACGGGGGCGAGCTCGCTAGCGTTGATCGCTGCGTTGTTTACGTCAACGCCTCGGCCGTCGCGCGCTCATTTCGTGCTCGCGTTTGTCGGATTGATGGCGTTCTGTTTTCAAACCGCAGTTCTCGACGCGATCGTGTGGGTCGCTTATCAACCCTGAGCCCAGCCAAAACGCTGCCTGAATCCGGTGGCTTACGTCTCGCGCGAATCTTGAAGGGTTAGAATGGCGGGGAACAAGTACATTGTGGCCACGTAGCAAACGATCATGGTCAAGGCGACCATGGCGCCCAGCTTCATCTGTGGATAGAAGCGCGACCCGAGCATGACCAGAAAGCCACCCGCGAGTACGACCATGTTGACGAACAAGGCTAGTCCTGTGGTACGCGCAGTCACCGTCGCGGCGTCGGTGTGGGCGAGCCCTGCTCGTCGCAACGTGCGGTAGCGATGCAGGTAGTGGATTGCGAAATCGACACCGATTCCCAAGGTCATACCGCCGAGCATCGCTGATGCCACATCAGCCGGAAGTCCCACGTAGCCCATGCTGCCGTAGGCAGCGAGAACCGCGAAAATTACCGGAACAACGGATAGAAATCCGGAGACCAGGCTCCGGAACATGATCCAATTCAGCGTGATCAGAATAGGGATGCAGACCATCAGTGTTGTCAGTTGATCGTGCGAAATGTGGGCTTCCATCCGCGCGACTGTGTAGGCGGGACCGGTTAGCAAGACGTCTGCCGGTGCCGGACCGTCATCGGCGAAAAGTGCGGCCGCCAATTCTTGGGCACGCGCCACCGTTCGCCGAGATAGCGCGGTGCCCGGGTCTCGTAAAAACACGATGAGGTGTGCATAGCGATAGTCGTAGTCGACTAGATCATCGAAGTCGCCGGGGTCACCTGAAATCGAATAGAGCAGTAGATACTGCGCTACCAATTCGCGCGACGTGGGGATGGTTTCGTAAGCCGGGTCGTCGCCGTGCATGATCCGGTTCATTCGCTCGATCATTTCGGCGATCGAAAGCGAGTCGCCCACCTGCTCGTCTTCTTCAAGTTTAGATTGAAGGGTGGCGATGGCTTCCAGCATCTTAGGATTTTGGATTGCGCCCGGTTCGCGGCTGTCAACGAGGATGTCGAGTACTGTTCCTCCGGCGAACATCCGGTTTGAGACACCGTCGGCGAATCGAATTTCGTGGGATGGGCGAAACTGGTTGACCTGCGAGCTATCGATCGTGAGCAGACGAACTCCGCCCGCGCAAAACAGTGCGAGGATCGCGAAAGCCCCTGCTATAGCTTTTGGACGGCGGACGGCAAACTCCGCTGACTTTTGTAAGAACCCTTCCAGCCGGTGCTCACGGGGCCCGTCACTTGCTGCTGCACTGGCTCCCATTGGTCGCAGGGGAAGCACTGCGAGGACTGCCGGAAGGAAGCAAAGGCTCAAAATCCACGCTGCGATGATTCCGAACGTCATCGTGATTCCGAAATCGTGAACGGGGACCACGGCCGACCCGGTCATCGATATGAACCCAATTGCCGTCGTCAGCGAGGTTAACAAAACGGGGCGGGCCATGTCTTCGATCGTAATCTTGACGATGCCTTCGCGGTCGAGCTCCGGGTGCTCGCGCTGCGCCTCGTAATAACGAGCCATCAGGTGAATCGCGTCAGCCACCGAAACTGCGATGACAAGAATCGGCAGAATCGAACTTACCGTGTAGAAGGGCTCGCCCCAGAGTCCGTGGATGCCAAGCATCCAAATCTCGGTTGTCAGGACAACAAGCATCGGGAGCAGGACGCCGCGGACCGTACGAAACGCGGCCGCCAAGAACAGTGCGATTAGAGCTACGACGAAGGGCAGCATGCGTCGCCCTTCGGCGGGGATGTACGACCCGAACAGCGCTTCTACAATCGGGCGACCGGTAAGGTGAAATACTTCGGGGTGCCCAGCGGCGTTGATCTGAGCAAGCCGGTCACTAAGCTTTTGGTAGGTTCCTAGATGTCGTTCGATTCCAAGCTCGGAGTTTCGTACGAGAATCGCTGCGCCCTTCCCATTGTAGGAAGATAGAGAGCCGACGTAAATGCCGTTCTGAAACACGCGCTTTCGTACATCCAAGGCTGCTTCACGGTCAGTGGGGAGCTCTTCCAGGAACGACTCGACGATCATGTCGTCGTCGTGCCCTCGAATATCGTTGACCGATGCTAACGAGCGAAGGTCGGCGTTGGTGGCGGTTTCGTATTCTTCCTGCGAGCGCAGCCATTCGGTGATCTCATCGATGACCGCCATCGTTTCCGGATTGTAGACACCGTCGGGATGGTCTTCGCGTAGTACGATGATCATCGTTAGCAGGGGCGACCCGAACACGTTCTCGAGAAGACGCAGGTTCTCGATAGCATCGTCGCCGACGGGCATGAACGCCTCCACGTCGGTATTGACGGGGATCGTTTGCATCGGCCCGACCAGCGCCCCCGTGGCCAAGGCTGTGGCGAGAATAAAGCCCCAAGGGCGCTTTACTAGGAGGCTGCTAAACCATTCCAACATTGCGACTCCGGGGGATCAGTTGCGCCTAAAAGCTGCGTCTGACGGTTGCTTGAACAAGATCGTTGCCGGCGAAACGGCCAAAATTTCCGCCGTTGTTCGTTGTGGCACTGAAGTCGTGTCCCTGGAAGAGATCGTACTCAAGAGAGAGGCGCCAGTTGTCGAAACCTTCGTAGTCAACTTTGACCTGCAACCACGAATCGGCGCCTCGCGCGTTCTGGACCCAGAACAGGAACGGCTTAATCGTCTCATTGCGATATCCGGCCATGAGGCGAACGCTCGCAAAATCGGCTTCGCGTCGATCGAGTAGGGCGGGATTCGGATCGACCACCTGCTCATGAATAAGACGAAAGGCCGCGTTCGCTTGAGGCCACCAGGCCAAGTTCGGCTTGATGTCGACACCCAGCATGGTGCGCCACAAGTCGTGGCGGTCAACAAACCCGGCAGACGCCGAACCGGAGGCTTCCGGATTGCGCGGATCAAGCGGCAAAAAACGACCGATTTCGTAGGCCGAATCGATTCGCACCAAAGACTCTCCAATCGGCGCTACGAAATTGAAGGATGCGAGGTCGTAGAAGTCGTGGGTGAGTACGAGTTGGTTTCCCCGTAGACGGGGCGTGGGGCGGTCATCGCGGGAATGAAAATAGCCAAGCGACCAGTCAGCCCACAGGGGGTGGCGGGAATAGCGCGCGCCAAACTCTGAGTTCCGCAACGAATCGGGGGTGGATGCGGTGCCGCCGAGCTCAATACCCTGGGCCGCGAGTTCCTCGGCGTCGATGAACGACCAGGGGGATTCCACCTCCGGGTAGTCGGGGATCTGAAAACGGGCAATCCAAATAAGCTGGAGGTCGCTGCCGTCATCGAAGTAATAGTCGACGGTTGCGCCGTCTACGCCCATGCGGATGGCGTCGAATGATGGCACGACAAAATTTGTCAGATCGAACGGCGATACCTGGTCGGAAATTACGATGCCGTCCGACTCACCCCAGCCGATTTGCATGCGGCCGACGCGTAAATCGAAACGTTCGAAGCGAAACCGGATGTAGGCTTCCAGGACGCGCGCTTCGTAGTCGTCTCCTTCCTGAAAATCTGCGTCGTCACGCCACAGGCTGGCTTCGAATCGAAAATCGGCGAAGTCGGAAAACTCGCCTGTCAATTTGGCGTTGAGCGTTTGGCGGTGGTAAATCGCGTCTTCGTTTTTCTCGACGCGACGGGCGTACGCCTCTTCTACGTACCCGTTCCACTCCAACTGCTCGACGGCGACTGCTGGGTTCGCCGTTGCGACAAGCAGGAAGACAAGCAGGGCGACGCTAAGGACGCGTGTCGCCCGCAAACCAATACCTTTCACTGACCTTTCACTGACCTTTCACTGACGAAGGTTACGTTGGCTGAAAACCTTTTCGTCAACATCGACATCCAGCTCCATTGTCGTGAACGTCAATGTGGTGCGATGTTTCGAAATGAGGTTGCTCATTTCTACGACGTGGGCACGCGGCCGCGGATCGTCGTCGCTAACGGGGCGAATGTCAGAGGCTGTTAACGACTTTGCGTGGCGCTCTTTCTTGTCGTGGAGCTCCGATTTGCGCGCAAGAAAGTCGGCTTTTCCAATCCAAGTGACTGTACGAGTGTATCCGCTTTCCTTTCGTTCTTCATCGGTTTTCGGAACGCCGGCGACCTTCCAGGTTTCGACGCCGTCCACCGTTTCCGCTCCAAGCAGTTCATAGTCCCAATTCAGAAGGTCGACGTTCTCCATGTCCCAGTACGTGAAGTCCGAGCCCATGAAGTAGTCTGTCTTGTTGGACGAAAGAATTCGTTTGATTTTCTTCAGCGCGGGCAAGTACAGCCAAATATCGTCATCGTTTTCATCGTAGTCGTACGTGAGCAGAGATGTGTCCTTGACGTCGCCGGGTTCCAAAAAGCGGGCGAACCGCTTCTCTTCATCTTCGCTGACCTCGCGTGACCAACCTTCGATTTTGCGCACCCGCTCTTGGTCTCGGCTGTTTACGAGTTTCATCTCCATGACCGTGTGTTCGGTCGCCGAACGAGTTGCCTGATCACTGCGGCGCATGATCTCGAGACCGGACAAGGCCGCCTCTTCTTGTTCTTCGGCATGGGGCTGGCTCGGGAAAACGAGTAGGGCGGCCACGAGGGCGGCGAGAACGGCGGAGGTGTGACGGGGGGTCATTGAGAGATCTCCTGTTTGGAAAGGCTCGCTGCAGGGCGAATGAACCGCCCTTTAAAAGCTATAGCCACATTCCAGGGCCGGGCGGATTCCAAGTCAAATTGGGTTTTTGGGCGGGGCCCGGTCGTGGCCCCGCCCGAAAACATTGGCGTGAACTACATGTAGATTCCGCCCGCGAACTCGAGGTCCTTTCGCATCATCACGTTCACACAGGCGGGTTTCCCGCTGGCGTACGCGCGCTCCAGGGCCGGTCTAATTTCGGACGGTTCGGTCACCAGCTCTCCGTGACCACCGAGCGCCTCTACGACAAGGTCGTAGCGTGTCGGAGCCAGTTCGGTGGCGACCAGTCGGTCTTTGCCGTAGATGGCGGCCTGCGGGCGCATCATCTGACCCCAAGCGGCGTCGTTGCCGATGATTCCCACGATCGGCAGCCCGTGGCGGACTGCAGTGTCGAACTCGAACCCGTTCAACCCGAAACTACCGTCCCCGTAGATGATGAGAACTCGTTTGTCGGGGTGTGCGATCTGAGCGGCCAGCGCGAAAGGCATGCCGACGCCCAACGTGCCAAGAGGCCCCGGATCCATCCAGATTCCGTTCTTTGGGATGGGTACGACTTTGGCGGCTTTGGCGACGATATCGCCACCATCGCCGATCAGGATCATGTCGTCGCTGACGAAGTCGGCGATCTCTTTGCACAAGCGCTGTGGATCAATGGGGACCTCATCCGAAGTCAGTTGCGCGCCGAGCTTGATCTCAGCTTCGTCTTCCTGCTCGCGCCAGGTGGCACAGACGTCGCTCCAATCCAGCGAGGTTCCATCTTCTTCCAGAGTTTCCAGGATGCTTTCGAACGTTGATCCGAGGTTGCCGACGAGGCCAATATCGGCGCGCCGATTCTGGCCGATCAGCGTCGCATCGAGATCCATCTGAATGATCTTAGCGTCAGCCGGGATCGAGTCGCCGAACCGCATTCGGAAATCGAGAAGCGAACCCGCCAAAATCACGAGATCGGTTTGCTCAAGGTAGCCGCGACGCGTTCGGTTAAAGAAGTAGGGAGAATCGTGGGGGACCATGCCGCGTCCCATCCCGTTGCAGTAACAGGGCATCTTGGTCTCGGCCAGGAAGCGGTTCAGCGCCTCTTTTCCGTCGGACCACTTCACTCCCGTACCCGCCATGACCATCGGGCGCTTGGCATTCTTAAGCAGGTCGACAGCTTCGCGGACCCGAGCGGCCTCGGGGCGCGGTCTGGCCGGTGGAAGCGGTACCGGGCAGTACGCGGTGTCCATATCGACTGGCCCGCTTAGGACGTCGATGGGCACTTCCAAGTAGGCTGGTCCCGGGTTGCCCGAGAGCGCGAAACGAATGGCCTCTTCTACATACTCGCCCAAGCGTTCGGGTGCGTAGCAGGCCTCGGCCCATTTCGAGATCGGACGCATGACCGAAATGTGGTCCATTTCCTGGAGCGAGCCTTTGCGAAGATTCACCAGTGGTCCCTGTCCGCCAATGACCAGGATCGGTGAGTTCGCTCGCCATGCGTTGGCAAGACCAGTGACACCGTCCGTGGCGCCAGGGCCGGCGGTCAACAGGGCACAACCGATTCGTCCCGGGTGCAGGCGTGCCCAAGCATCCGCAGCATGGACGGCCGCCTGTTCGTGGCGTACGTCAACGATTCGGATGCCTTCGTCCAGGCATCCGTCGTAAATCGCCATTATGTGCCCGCCCGACAGGGTGAATACACATTCTACCCCGGCTTGTTTCAGGGCTTTGGCAATCAGCTTTCCTCCGTCCATTGGTGCGTCCTCTCTATTCTATGTCTTGGTTTGGCCAGTATCGGCGGATGTTGGGGCGTCCGGTCCGAGAGCGGAGCGCCAAAGGCAAGAGCAGGCATATACCTGCCGACGCCTCGAAGACCAAGGGCGGGGTGGGCGCACGATCTGGGAGCATGTACTTGGGCCAATGTCGGTCAGATTTTGACAGACCTGGTTCGCCAACGTAGGGTCCGCTCCGCGAGCCGAGGAAAGCGTTATGCTTTCCACCGGGAAGGAGGTCGAGCCTCCACTGCCCCGCAACTGTGAGGGGGGACGAAAGCCGCATGATGTCACGGAAGCCAACGGCTTCTGGAAGGCGCGGTTAGTAGATAGATCCCTAAGTCAGGATACCGGCAACGTCTCGCCTTTAGGGTTGGTCTCTCGAGGGAGCGAGGCCGGCGTCAACGAAAGTTTGCGACGAGTGCACCCGTGTACCTTCGTCGTGGACTCTTTGCCTGCGCCTTTTCTTCGAGCGTACACGATCCGAAACATACCCACCCGGCGAGGGCCGGTAGGAGATTTCGATGATCAAGCGTTCTTGCGTCTTGCGAGGTTTGGCCGTGCTCACGGCCTTAGCCATTTGTACTGGGGCAGAGGCTCAGCCGGTTCCCGCGCCCGGATTTATTTACAGCGCATTGGATACGGGAAGCTTTCTAGAAGGCTGCGTCCAACAAGGCCCAGGCGGAGTGTTCGTCACGGTTGGTGTGCAGTTCACTGGCGGTACGCCTGCGACACGCGATGTCGTGTTCGTGTCTGAGTCGGGCGCGCAGCGCGTTGTTGCGACCGGACTCAATGCTGTCGGCGATTGTACCTACGATGCGGAATCCGACGTCCTCTACGTCGTAGACAACGCGTTGGAATACGTAGGCGCCGTGGTCGGCGATACGGTGTTCGCGGTGCCGAACGCGTCAACCGCTGTCCTTGAGGATATCGCGGACCATGAATTGGTCCCGTCTGGAACGATTCCGGCCGGCGCCAGTATCAGCCTGGATGCGAACGGAGATCTTCTCATTTCCGATGCCTCCGGTGGCGGAACCGGGCGAGTCGTTCGAGTCGCGGTCGCTGATGGCGAGGTCACATCCTTCGTCGCTGGTGGTTTCGACTTCACCGGTGGCCTCGCCGTTGAAGCGGATGGAAGCGTGCTGATCGCCGAAGCCGATGGCTCCAGTTTCGCCAACCGGGTTCATCGCTACGACTCGGGCGGGGCCTTCATATCGGCAGTGTCGGCCGATAGTTTTGCCCATGGCTCAGTCGATTTGGCGATTGGTCTGGATGGGTTACCCATCGCCACTGGGTCAAGCACGATAGCGAGGATCGATGCCCCCAATTCGGCGACCGCTCTCGTGACCGGGATCTCAGGAACGTTTGGTCCGGCATTTGGCGGGGGCGTGGACATTGATAAATTCAGCGGTCGCATCGTTTTCGGTGCCTCAAACTTCGATGGGGGGGCTGCCGACCAGGCGATCCACAGTCTGGTTCCCGTCGCGGAGCTGGTTGCCGGACGAGGGAATCCGCGTCGCGAATGCCTGAGCGAACTCTACGGGGTTCGCTTGGTGCCGTCGGCTCCCGGCCGTGTTGCGCGCCACGCCATTTGCGAAGATGGCGCGGCTTGCGATGCCGATGGGGTGGCTGACGGGACGTGCACCTTTCCAGTGGGCTTTTGTGCGGGGGTGTCGGATCCCGAGCTTCTCGAGTGCGCTGCCACGAGTGTCGAGGCTTTCGAGTTGTTGCGGGCCAAACCCGAAAGCCAAGCCCTCACGGTGGCGGCGCAGATGGTGCAAGCAGGGTTGCCTACCAATGAGGCGCAGTGTCGCTTCAGCGATGGCTACGAGGTTCCTTTGCGCGCTAAACGGTCAGGAGGGTTCCGTATTGGGCGTGCGAAACTCAAGGTGCGCGTGACAGCTGATGTTGATTCAAGGGTTGTTCGAGACACTGACAAGTTTGTCTTGAAGTGTCTCCCGCCGCTGTAGTGAGGCTGAGCCGCGGCAGTTGATGCGCCATCGTGCGTCCATTGTCGCGGCTATGCCCCGCGCGGTTGACTCCCTGAAGGCTGGAACCTAGGCTGGCTCGCTTCAAAGCGCGTAACGCCGCGAACTTACAGCCCGATTTCACGGTGCGGAACCGCACTCGGGCGCAACTCAGGAGGGATAAAATGCGCAAGGCTCTAGCGATTTTCAGCTTTGGTTTGCTGGTCACAGTGGCACAGCCGGTGGGGGCAGACGTTCGTTCAGCGAATGGTTGGATTTATCAGGCGCAGGAGATCTCAGACTTCGTAGACGGCTGCGTGGCTTCGGGCACCGGTGGGGCGTTTGTTGGTGTCGGGCCTCAAAATTTCTCGTTCCCGCCACCCGCGGGAACACGGCGCATCCTGTTTGTCAGCGAGAGCGGGACCGAGCGCGTCGTTGCCACGGGAATGAATTCGATCAGTGACTGCGTCTACGACTTGGCTAACGATGTGCTTTTCGTGGTCGACAATGGCGGTGAGTTTGATGATTCCGCAACTGGTGACACGGTCATCGCATTGCCGGGAGTTTCAACCGCCAGTGATCTTGTCGCTAGCCAGTTCGAGTTGTTGCCAGCCGGCAGCATTCCCGAAGGAGCTTCGATTGCGTTCGATCAGGACGGCAATTTGCTCGTGACCACGGCCACAGGTGACGGCGGCGGAGATGTATTGCGCATCACGCTTGATGGCAACGCAGCGATTACCCCTTTTATCGTCGACGCCTTCGATTTTACCGGCGGCATCGCACTAGACGTTGATGGAACGCTGCTTGTCGCAGATTCGGACTCGAAAACGTTTAAGACTCGGATCCGGCGTTTCGACACGCTGGGGAACGAAATAGAGGTGTTTTCAGGCCCCACTGACAAGCATGGATCTTTTGGTCTTGGCGTGACACCGGATGGAAAGGTGATTTCTACCGGCTCCGGTACGCCAGCTGGCCTCGTGCGAAATAGCGACCGCCGCGTGCGCAGACTGACTCGAGGGCTAGGAGATCCGGAAGCGTTTGGCGGGGCATTGGACGTCGATCAGCGAACCGGTCGAGTAACCTTTTTGGCCTCCACGTTTACCGGCGATCCGATCGACCGTAGCATTCACACGTTGACGAGAATCAAAGAGTTGGAGCCTGGCGTTGGCGTTCCCGGAGGCAGCCGTACCGAGTGTCTTCTGGAATTCTACGGCGTAGAATTTATAGAACCTGTGCTCAACCAGCGTCTGGACATATCGGAATGTCGTGACGGTGATCCCTGCGATGCCGATGGCGTCGTGAACGACGTTTGCGTCTTCCCCGCGGGATTCTGTGTAGGGGTTAAGGACAGCCGCTTCCGTCGCTGTGCGCCACTGGTAATCGGCAGTGTCGAGCTTCTTAGCGGTGGCCCGGACGAACTGGCTGAAGCCGTTGCTCGGGCGAACGCGGAGCTGCCCATCGAAGGTGGCGGTCGCTGCTTCACTTCAGACGGAGTCTCGATTCCGTTGAAAATCACCAAGCGCGGTTTCCGCCGAACCCAGACCAAGCGGGTGCGCATGCGTGTGCTTGCCTCACCGCCGAGCCTTCGTACCGACCGTGACGAAATGCGTCTTCGTTGTCTGCCTCCGGAGCTGCCGGCGGAGATGTAATGGGGCGGACGTCGGATCAACGGGTTTACCAGCCAGGACTGGCTGGATTTGCGGCCGCGCTGCTTGTCAGCGCGGCCGCTTTTGTTGCGGATGCCGCCGATCCTTGGGGCGACCGTCTGCGTTCGTTCACACCGGGCGCAACCGCTGGGTTCGGAGCAGCTGACTTACCCGATATCGTTTTGGGACCGCCTGAAGGTGCCGGCGAGAACGAAGGGTCTTTCCACGTTGTATCCCTTGGTAGCGGCGGTGGAATTGAGGTTGTGTTCACCAACAACGTCGTCGAGGACGGTCCCGGAGACGATCTCGTCGTGTTTGAGAACGCGTTTCGAGTGTCCGACGACGGGGCGGTGTTTGATGAGTTGGCCTGGGTCGAGGTCAGTCGCGATGGTCGCGAATACTTTCGTTTTCCCTTCGATGTCGAAACCGGCGACGGTTTGGCGGGTCGGGCGCCGGTTTTGGCGAACTCCTCGAACGAGCTCGATCCCCTAGATCCCCTGTCGGGAGGCGACCGCTTCGACTTGGCAGATGTAGGTCTGGACTATGTGCGCTACGTCCGCATTGTGGACGGCGGCGACACTCTGGCTGATTTTGGCAACTTGGCGTTTCCCGGAACTAAGGGCGGCTTCGACCTCGATGCAATTGGCGCGGTCAACAGCTTGAGGACTGTTCGGGTGCGGGGGAAGGTTTCCGCACAAGGGGTTCCCATCCAAGGACTACGCGTCGTGTTGCGTGGCACGTCAGACGGCCGCAAGCGTTGGCGCCGTACCAATGCGCAGGGGTGTTTTCGCTTCGCCCGCCTGATTCCCGATGGCGAGGTCATTGTCCGAGCGTTCGGTCGCGAACTCGGGCGATCACGCGAAGTTCGTGCATTGAGCTCGGCGCAGTCGAGGGTCGATTTAGAAATGGAGCTTGAGTAAATCGTCGTGGCTGAGGATCGAAAAATGCTATCCGCACTGGAAGGCCCGCTATTGCGGGTTCTACTGGATCGCGAACTCGCATCGTTTCGCGAGATGCTTGAGTCGGAAAACCCCGGACTTTCGCCACGAGAGATCGAACGGTACATGAGGGCGGCGAGTCTTTTTGCTGCACACTTGTCCGGCGGTGGTGCGCGCACTCGGGGGCGTCAGCTCAAAATCCGCCGCGATAGCTCCTCAGGCCGTCCCGCAAAAGGCTAGAAGCCGCCCGGCAACCGCCTGCGGCGGAACCTTTAGCTTCGCCCGAAGCCTCCCGAAATGCTGATCGCTTGGCCGGTCATCCAAGAAGTTTGGTCCGAGCAAAGGAAGGTAATGGTTGGCGCGATATCGCCAGGAACACCAAGACGGCCCAACGGGTAGAACTTGGCTGCTACTTTCTCCATTTCTCCATCCATCCAATCAGTCATCGGAGTACGGGTTACGCCGGGGCACACTGCGTTAACGTTGATGTTGTAACGCCCCAGCTCGGCTGCGAGGCCCCGCGTAAGTGAGATGACGCCGCCCTTGGTCGCGCCGTACACAACCATCCGCTTTTCGTTGGCCTTTCCGGCTTCCGAGGCGATCGACACAATTTTTCCGGAGCCCTGTTCGATCATCACTTGTGCGGCGGCGTGGCAGCAATTGATGACGCCCATGAGATTGATCGCGACGAGTGTTTGGAAATCGACCGGATCAGTCTGGGCGAAAAACGACATCGGGCCGCCAATCCCCGCACAGTTGATGAGGCAATCGAGTCGCCCCATGCGCTCTACGGTAAACGCGACGGCGTGTTGGCACTCTTCGTAGTTGCGCACATCCAGCCGGACCGCATCACAGGAAGGTCCGACTTCGGCCAACTCTATCTTGGTCGCTGCCAAGGTTTCCTCATTCAAGTCGGCGATCACCACACGAGTACCGAGGTCGGCCATCATGAGAGCCGTGGCTTTGCCCAGCCCCGAAGCGCCGCCGGTGATGAGAACGGATTTTCCGTCTAGTCCCAGGTCCATGGGTTTGTCTCCTTTCGTTGATCGTTGCCCCAGCCCAATGGGGGGGGGGAATCGGCGTGTGCCTAGAAATCGTTAGCGCAACGAAGAAGGGCGCACCCTCAATGGATGCGCCCTTTTTCGTCTATGGGGTCGTTACCCTCCCGGTTATAAGGAGAGCTCTATGAGCCGCTAGTTGTCCGGCGGAGGCCCCAAAGGGGTTTCCGGTGCATCCGGACAGTTAAACAGGACCGGCAGACCGACGCTGAACATCAGGGCCCGGAGCGCATCGGTGGAGTTGATGGCACCGTTTCCAGTAATGTCGCAGACCGAGAGATCGCAAGCTCTGTTGCCAACCGAGGCGTTCAGGATGTACTGAGCGTCGATGATGTTGACGAGCCCGGAGTCGTTAGGGTCACCGCACTGAACCAGGAAGCAGCTGGCATTGCAGCCATCGCCCGGAACCGATTCGGTGTCGCCGTCGTCACACTCTTCGAGTGTCTCCAGGAAGCCATTCCCACAGGTCAGGCTAAGCTCCGGACAATTCAGCGTGACCGGTAGGCCAACCGAGTGTTGCAAGACCAGAAGCGCGTCGGTCGCGGTCGTTTTCAGATCGCTATTGACGTCGCAAACTTGAAGCTCGCAACTGTCGAGTCCGACAGCGGCCCGTAACACGAAGAGCGCGTCGGTGGCGTTGACGGAACCTGAGTCGTTTGGATCACCACACATAACCGCGGTGCAGTTACGTCGGCAGAAATCGCCAGGTGCGGTCTCGTTGTCTCCGTCGTCACACAGCTCTTCGGGGTCGAGCCGTGCGTTCCCGCAATCGGTGCTGCAGGGGAACAGAACATCGAGGACACGGAACGTCTCCTGATGGTGGAAGTCGTACATGCACTCCACTGCCGAGGGCAGGGGGAACTTCGACGGACCTTGAAAAGGGCATCGATGCGGGAAGCCAATGGCCTCGAGATCGATGATCGGGCAGTGATTGGCAATGCCACGGAGCACAAAGTTGTGTGATTCTACCACTCGCTCGTCGGTTGGATTGCGACCGGTGTCAGGGCGCTGGGGGTCCAGCTCGCTGCGACAGTCGGTCGATTCGCCTTCCAGGCGCTGGAGCTGCTTGAGCAGACAGCTGCCGCGGAATTTGATCTCGGCGCGAGTCATATTGGCCGAGCTGCGAGCCAGAAAGTCTCCGCAGACCCTCTCCCTAAGAGGGAGGAAATCTACGAAAGGCGGGTGCTCAACGTCGATAATGAACTCGACGAGCGCCCGACTAACATCCTGCAGACAGACATTGTGGTCGAAGGCCTCGAAGACCCCGCCGTCTGGATCCGGACAGAAGCCTGGAAAGCCGAGATTTTGCAGATCAACATTTACGCAGTGCGTAAGGATCTTGCGAGTCATCGCAGCCTCGGCGGCCCTAAGGCGATCATCCGTTTTTTCATCATCTGTTCCACCGTCCGCCAATGAAGCGTTGCATTGAACGTCCTCACGGATGAACTCACGGTTAATTTCACGCAGGAAACAATCCTGCCGAGCGTCAATATTGGCGCCCAAGAAATCGACCGTGGCGTTATAGGTGAACTTTTGACAGGTGAGCTCTGCCTTGGAGAGCAGAGGGATTTCAATCCCACTCCCTTTTGGACAGTCAGCCTGCACCAAAACGGATGTGCTCAACAGAAATAGAGATACAACCAGTGCGGTGGCACTAAAAAAGCGACGCAATACCATCATCCCAACCCTATTGTAATACTGTCTGACAGTCATTTAGATAGACAGCCGAACCGAGCCTGAGTTAGTCCGAATACTAAAAGGGCGTCAAGACTGAAGAAAGCATCACAACCTCCGTGAAGCCTCCCTCTCCCTTCAGTGGACGCCGCCAGACTTGCGCTATTTGACAAGAAAAGGCGAGCGGCATTCCCTAACTACAGGTTGCGAGCATTGCAGATTTTATAGATTTTTGAAACAGGGCTGAGCCATCGAATCGTTTCTCTGTGCGCGATTGTCGCTGCACCTCTGCCCTCCAACCCTCCCAAAGGCTCAGATCATGACAGCGGAAGAACTCAAAGATCGCCTCAAAGCGGTCAAGTACCCAGGCTTCACCCGAGATATTGTCTCATTTGGCGTGGTCAAGGAAATCGAGATCCACGGGGACCACTGCCATGTCCGCCTCTCGATGATCACTGAAAATACGGATGTCGTGCGCAAGATCGTGGACGACATCGAAGCGCTTCTCGCGGATATCCCCGGTCTACCGGCGGTGGACGTCGTGGTTGAGCGACCAAAGACCGATAAGGCCTCGCAGGCACGGGAGATGGCCGGAGCGATGGGTAATGGCCCTTCAGGGGTCCCCGGGGTCGGACGATTGGTGGCCGTGGCCAGTGGCAAGGGGGGGGTGGGGAAATCGACCGTCGCTGCCAACCTGGCAGCTGGCTTGGCAGCAGGGGGGGCGCGCGTGGGGCTCTTGGATTGCGACATTTACGGCCCGAGCGTCCCGACGATGTTCGGTGTTCGTCCCGACGAGCGCGCAGGCAGTGACGAAGAAGGCCGATTTCTCCCGCTAGAACGCCATGGGGTTCGCCTGTGCTCTATGGGGTTTTTCGTTAGCGCCGGTGCCCCACTGATCTGGCGAGGGCCAATGCTGGGCAAGGCCTTGGGCCAGTTCATCGGCGACGTTGCCTGGGGGGAGTTGGATTATTTGGTTCTCGACCTCCCACCCGGCACCGGCGATATCCAGATGACTTTGACACAGAAGCTTAAAATGGACGCGGGCATCATCGTGACGACTCCCCAGGATGTCGCGCTGGCTGACGTGGAACGAGGCATCAAGATGTTTCAGCAGGCGGGGGTCCCGGTACTTGGGGTTGTCGAGAATATGAGTTTTTGGCGTTGTTCGGATTGCGGAGAAGAAAGCCGCATCTTCGGTGACGGGGGCGGCCTGCGCGTCGCCTCACGCTTTGGGGTTCCATTGTTAGCTTCGATTCCATTGGAAAGACGAGTCCGTGAGGGCGCCGATGCCGGTACGCCGGTTTTGATTGCCGAACCGACCAGTGATTCGGCCAAGGCGTTTGCTGCGCTGGTCGAACGCGTAGGCAGCGAAATTCCCGCCGAGCAGGTTGTCCATGCCTGATTCGATGAAAGAAGCAGCACCCAATGAAGGGACTCGCGGAGCGCGTTTGGAAGGCGTCGCTCGCATCGTTGCGGTTTCGTCTGCCAAGGGCGGAGTTGGCAAATCTACCGTCGCTGCGAACCTGGCGATGGCACTTGCTCGCAGCGGCGCCAAAGTTGGTCTTGCCGACATGGATATTTACGGGCCGAGCGCACCTATTCTATTCGGCACCGATACATTCCCTGAAGCTGATCGTGACAAAAATCTGATTCGTCCTGTCCTCGCCCACGGGGTGCATCTGATGTCGATGGGTTTTTTCCTCGACGATGAGGCTCCTGTGGTTTGGCGTGGTCCGATGGTGATGAGTGCGACCAAGCAGTTCCTGCGCGGCGTTGCTTGGGGTGAATTGGATTGGTTGATTGTCGACCTGCCCCCGGGCACCGGTGATATCGTTTTGACGCTGGTGCAGGAAGTGCCGGTCGATGGTGCGGTTGTGGTGACAACGCCCCAAGATGTTGCCTTGGCCGACGTTACGCGTGGCATCGCTATGCTTCGCCGCACCAACACACCGGTACTCGGAATTGTCGACAACATGGCGGGCTTTGCGTGCCCCAAGTGCGGAAAGCGAGACGACATTTTCGGTGCGCGAAGTGCTGCAGCGCTGGAGCAAGAGTTGGGTGCGCCAGTCTTGGCCGAGATTCCGATTTTCCCGGAGATTCGCGCGAGCGCTGATGCCGGGCACCCGCTGGTGGACGCGCAGCCCGATCATCCCGCATCGAGTATCTACTCAGATTTGGCGTCGGCGGTTCAACTGGCCGTCGAATCGGTGCGTTCAGACATGCATGGGCCCGAGCCGTCGGAGATTATCCACGACGAGGCTGCCGGACGTGTGCGGATTCGTTGGTCTGACGACAAGGAAACCAACTACTCGCTCGCCGGCCTTCGCGGATGGTGTCCTTGCGCGCAGTGCCAAGGGCACGGCGGACAGATTAACTTCGTGCCGACGCAAGATGCCGCGTTGGCAAGTTTCGAAGGAGTGGGTCGATACGCGGTTCGTTTCGTGTGGGCAGACGGACACGGCACGGGGATGTATTCATACACGTGGCTGCGAGAGATCGCGGAGTTCGAGGAGTGCAAATAACGCGATCGCGTGGAGCGCGTTGAGCGGGAACGAAAAACGGCCTCCTGCCAAGCGCAGGAGGCCGTTTTGTTTGACGGGTTTTCGAAAGGCTAAACTTTGGGCTCGACCCACCACGGATAAAATTCCGGCATGTCGTCCCAAGCGCTCATCTTGAATTCTGGTGCGCGCTTTTCGAGAAAACTTTGCACACCTTCGTAAGCGTCTGGGTGACGACCTGTCCACTGGATGCACTTCGAATCGATCAAGTGTGCATGCTGCGGTGTTTCCAGTCCCAGCCCATGCCAGAGAAGGCCGCGTGACAATGCAACGGAAACCGCAGAAGTGTTTTCAGCGATCTCTTTGGCGATCTCCATCGCCTTGGCGAGCACCTGATCCGCAGGAACAACGTAGCTGAACAGCCCTGATCGCTCTTCGTCGCGAGCGCGGAAAACGCGACCGGTGTAGCACAGTTCGGCAGCCTTCGAGATGCCGACGATTCGAGGCAAGAACCACGAAGAACAGGCCTCGGGTACGATGCCTCGCCTTGCAAAAACGAATCCGACTTTCGCATCCTCTGACACGATTCTCATGTCCATGGGCAAGGTCATGGTAATTCCGACGCCTACCGCATGCCCGTTAATGGCCGCAATCACAGGCTTGCGGCATTCGAAGATCGCCAGTGAAACGCGTCCTCCACCGTCGCGATGTCCGGAGACACCGACCGATGCGCCACCTTTGTCCGCGTCGAATGTACCGCCGCCAGCTCCGAGGTCTGCACCTGCGCAGAAGGCTCTGCCTGAACCGGTGACAATCACGGCGCGTACATCATCGTCACGATCGATCTTGTCGAACGCGCCGAGTAGCTCGTGCATCATGGTTCCGGTGAATGCATTCATTGCGTCGGGACGATTGAGCGTGATGAGCGCAACACGATCCTGAACGTCGTACTTGATTTGTGTGAAATCCATGGTGAGCGATTTGACACGATCTCTCGGCCGAGAAAAGTGGCGCTCGCCTCGTCGGCTTCGCAGTGTTAGCCAGGGCGGGAGTCTGGGGTGCAGGGTTGAATCGCTCCAACGAGCTCGAAAACAGGAGAACCGATGCTAGAGACGCGAAATCAATGGACAACTGTCGAAGTAGGGGGTGGCGCCATGGCGGGCTATGTCGCCCGGCCGAACGACGATATCTCGTATCCCGGGGTCCTGCTTTTTATGGAAATTTTCGGCGTCAATTCTCATATGCGTGCCGTTGCCGACCGGGTAGCGGCCGAGGGCTACGTGGTTATGGCGCCCGATTTGTTTCACCGCACGGCGCCAGGTGTTGAACTGGGCTACGACGAATCGGGGTTGGCTCGCGGGATCGAATTGGTTGGCCAGGTCTCGGCCCCCGAACTGAGGGCTGATGTTTGCGCTGCGTTTGCGAGCCTGGGCGCTCGTGCGGATACGACCGAGAAGGTCGGCGCGATGGGGTTTTGTTTCGGGGGGCATGCCGCCTATTTCGCGGCGTGTGAACTGCCGATCGACGCGACTGTGAGTTTCTACGGAGGGGGCATCGCCGCCGGACCTATGGCTGGCGCTGAACGTGCGACGGTCGACCTGACTCCGTCAATTCGGGGATCGATTCTGTGTCTGTTCGGAGCCCAGGATGGCTACATCCCACCGCAGCAAGTTGAAGCGATTCGCGGTGCGTTCCAGGCCAACGGTACACGTGGCGAAGTTCAGGTCTATGATGGTGTTGGCCACGGTTTTTTTTGCGACGTTCGTGACGGCTTCGACCGCAATGCCGCCGATGATTCTTGGGCACGGCTGACTGCCCTTTTCGAGTTGGAACTCCACTGAGAACACCGACGACCACGTCGGTGAGTGAAATGTTAGGAGTTGGGGACTGTGACCGTGATGCGTCCTTGTTTTTCTTCGACCGGAAATCCCGGCAGGTGTTCGCCTGCCGGAGGGCCCCACACGCACAAACCCGTCTCAATCTCGTAAAGGGCCCCGTGGGTTGCACATTGGATATGGCAGCCGTCGCGGCTCAGGAAACGATTCTCTACCCAGTCCATTGTCATCGGAATGTGGCAGCATCGATTGCGCCACGCGTAGACAGTACCACCACGACGAATGACGAAGCCTTCTGATTTCTCTGCACCTTCGCTGAAGTGGAACTTGATCGTCGCTCCCTCGGCGAGTTCTTCCACTGCTGCTACGTCGAGTTGCTGGTCGGCCATAAACCCGAGCATAGCACCGTCGCCGGTGGCCGCTACAGTCCCCGTCGAATGAGGGTAGGTCTGAAAAAGGCTTGGACTCGCTCACGGGATACCCGCCTTGTTCGACGCATGTTCCTGGGGGGCTTGGGAGTCTGCTACGGCTGTGCCTTTTTCTCGCTTGGCGGTCAGATTGCAGCGCTCTACGGCCCCGAAGGAATCCTGCCAATCGCCGATGTCCTCAACCACTATGACCAGCTTTCATTCGTGCCCAAGTGGCGCCAGTTCCCAACCGTACTGTGGTGGACAGGCGCGGAAGCGGGAACACTCCAGCTCGTTTGTGGATTGGGCGTGCTCGGGTCGCTCGGCTTGGTCGTAGGCCTGGCACCGAAGTGGTGCGCTTTCGGTTGCTGGGCGCTGTACTTGTCGTTGGTCTCTGTGAGCCGCGTCTTTCTCAACTTCCAGTGGGACATCCTTTTGCTCGAAGCCGGCTTTTTGGGGCTGCTATGGGCGCCGCCTGGCCTGCGCCCGAAGGCTGCAAACGCGGCACCAGCGTCGCGGCTTGGTCTGTGGCTTGTACGCTGGCTGTTGTTTCGGCTGATGTTTGCATCCGGGGTTGTGAAACTCGCGAGTGCCGACCCGACCTGGTGGCAGCTAACGGCCCTCGCTCACCATTTCGAAACGCAGCCGCTGCCGGTTTGGATGGCGTGGTATGCGCACCACCTACCAGCATGGTTGGGACAACTAGCCACGGCTTCGATGTTTGTGATCGAACTCGTCGTGCCGTTTGCGATTTTTGCACCGCGCGTGGGACGTTTGGCAGCATTGGTGCCCTTGGTTTTGTTGCAGCTCGCAATCATGGCCACGGGCAATTACGCGTTCTTCAACCTGTTGACGTTGGCTTTGTGTGCGACGCTTCTCGACGACGATGCTTTGCGAAATGGTTGGCACCAGATCGGCCAGTTTGTGGGGCGCCGATCGAGCGAAGTGAAGGTCGAGCAACTCCCCAAGTTTTCGGCCCCCGGCGACATTCACACCACGCTTGAATCGGTGATGTTCTTTCGCAGGTCCTGGCGGGGCGCAGTTGTCTGTGGCGCTATCCTTCTCGCCTTGGCCGGTGGCGCGCACATGTGGGCAAGGCTCTGCGGTACACGAAGCCTTCCGCCGGGGGCAGGACAGCTCATAGCATGGACCGCACCCTGGCGTTTGGCGGCCAGCTACGGCTTGTTTGCGAACATGACCGAGGTGCGTCGTGAGATTGTGCTTGAGGGGAGCTTGGATGGTCGAACATGGCGCCGCTATGAGTTTCGGTGGAAGCCGGGCGATCCCTCGCGTCGACCAGGTTTCGTACAACCTCATCAACCAAGACTAGATTGGCAGATGTGGTTTGCGGCCCTGTCGAGCCCCCAGCGTCAAAGTTGGCTGATGAAGTTCCAGCATCAACTTCTCGCCGGTTCCGAGACCGCGCTATCGATGCTCGACGGCGACCCCTTCAACGGCGAACCGCCTCGCTTGGTGCGTGCGCTCATCTACCGGTACCGGTTCTCCAGCCCACGCGACAGAGCCGAGTCCGGGGTTTGGTGGGAGCGGCAATTGCAAGGTTTGTGGTCGCCGGTCCAACAACGCTAGCGTGGTTGGTTCATCCGGAGCTTGGCTGCTAAGACTCGCCACCGGCCGGGTTCAGCCCGAACGCCCGAGCCAAGGAGAATTGCGAAAATGAATTTGGATCTCGATGTCGTCGATCACCTACTGTGCAGCACGCGATCGGTTCGTAAACGGTTGGATTTTTCACGCCCCATTGAGCCGGAACTGATCGAGCGGTGTATCGAAATCGCGATTCAGTCGCCTACCGGCTCGAACATGCAGGGGTGGGCTTTTGTCGTTGTGACCGACGACGCGAAGAAGAAAGCGATCGCCGAGTACTATCGAAAGGGGTTTGAGCTGTATGCGCAGATGCCGCGTCCTGAACGCGACGCCGAAGACCTCCGAGAGAAACAGCAGGGACGGGTTGTTGATTCAGCCATGTACCTTGCCGAGCACATGGAAAAGGCTCCCGCCTTTCTAATTCCGTGCATCGAGGGGCGTGTAGAGAACCAGCCACAATTCGCGCAAGCGTCGGTTTACGGTTCGGTGCTACCGGCTGCTTGGTCATTCATGCTTGCGGCCCGAGCACGAGGTTTGGGCTCGGCGTGGACCACGATTCACCTCATGTTCGAAAAGGAGTGCGGCGAGATTCTGGGAATCCCCGCCGATTGGACCCAGACTGCGTTGCTCCCGATCGCCTGGTTTACGGGCGAAGATTTCAAGCCCGCTAAGCGGATTCCCGCTCGCGAACTGACGTACTGGGATTCGTGGGGCACCACGCGGTAGGGGCAGGCCGCCTGTCGATGGCCGCTCAAGGGCAGCGCTCATTGCGAGCACTGCTCTTGGGTGAGCCGGCTACTCGCTACTTCTCGAGCAGTGCCAGGCTCTCTACGAAGTAGCCTTGATTTTCGAACGAAGCGTTGATCGCGGCGACCGTCAACCCGGTGCCCGGATCCGCCTCCACGCGAGCAATTTTCTGCTCGAAGTCCACGGTAGCCGAGCGTACCCCCGGAAGTGTTTCGAGCGCTTTGGCAACGGTGGGGGCGCAGTTTACCGCGCAGCTCATCCCTTCCACTGTCATCGTCCAAATGTCCGCATTCGTGGCCGTAGCAGTCACACTCTC
>JBLFWR010000021.1:0-36656 GCA_047611725.1 Binatia bacterium
CTTCATCGCCAACGGGCACAGCCACAGCCAAGAGGTCAGCACGAATCTCAGACGCTTTTTTCGCAACAAGTCGAAAGTTCATGCGTCCTCCACTACGGCAGAGCCTCGATGGGGTCAACGCCAGCTACAACGCCAGCTATAACGCCAACGACAACCGACAAAAACGTCGCCCAAAACGTCGCGGGTAAGAAGCCCCGTCGAACTGACAACCCCAGGCAGCTTGCCGGACCGCGCCCCGACAGCTAGACACTCCAAGCCTGAGCCATGAATGATTCCACGCCAGTCACCGTTTCATCGCGGACACTAAGACGCCGCCGAGAACGTGTATTCATGGTCCTATCCGGACTTTTTCTCGGCACGCTCGCCCTTTTGAACGTCCTGGGGATCAGCCGCTTCATCGATCTTTCGTTCCGTATCCCGCTGTTGGACTGGAACGTTCCGATGATCGTCGCCGTGGGCGTCTTGCCCTACCCGGTAACCTTCCTGTGTACAGATTTACTTTCTGAGTTCTACGGCCGTCGACGTGCCAATGATGTCGTCATGATCGGGCTGCTGCTCAATGTCTGGGTCGTGCTCATTCTTTGGCTCGGCGGCGTTTTACCGGGCGCAGGGCCTGGCGACGCAAGCGAACTGTTCTTCGGAATTCGCCACCTTGCCTTCGGTGCGGTCGGGGCATCGATGGTCGCCTACCTCACTGCGCAGTTGGTTGATGTGCAACTCTTTCACTTCTGGAAGAAGCTCACGGCCGGCCGCCACCTGTGGCTGCGCAACAACGGCTCCACCCTCGTTTCACAAATGGTGGACACGGTGGCCGTAATTCTGATCACCCATTACTACGCTGGCGCGCTGCCGATCGACGAAGCGAAACCAGTCGGCGATCAACTGATGGCGTTCATCGCCTCGGGCTACACTTTCAAACTACTGGCGGCACTAATGGACACCGGCCCGTTCTACGCGGCCGTGCACTTTCTGTCCGGATACCTGCAGTTGGACTCCGGTGCCGGAGACGGGTTACCGGAATAGGGGCGCAGCAAAAGTTAGGAGCGAGGGAGGCGTGGGCTGTCGTCTGAGTCATCCGGCTGACCGGATTCGCGGTGTGGACCTTTGGCGCCGTTGGCACCGTCAACACTATCAGCACAATCGGCACTATCAGAAGGAGAATCGCGAATCTGGCCGAGCGTTTCGCTCCAGAACGTCCCCTTTCCCCAATACCAAACCGCGACGCCAACCGCCGCGTATACAGCGATGCCCTCAAGCAATCCGCTGCCACCAGCCCACAGAAATAGAGCCAAAACCGCGACCGTAGCGAAAATCGCGACGACCTGCTCGATGCGTTTTTCACGAGCACGGGCACGAGCCACATGCTCGCTGACTACGGTCCCGCAGTTGGGACAGCGTCCGCCGGGCTTGCGCACCAAAGGCTGCTCACAGCCCGGGCAATCGATAGTTGTTGTGTATGGCATCGATCTCGTCGTCTATGGCCAAGATCAGGGCCAAGATCAGGGCCAAGCTAAGCCATGGCGAACTCGATGCCCAATGGCAATTCCGACGAAGCCCACAGCCGAGCCGTGTCACCAGCATACATGCCGTGTCAGCGACAAAAGGCCGCAGACGATTTGGTAAAACTGGCTCGCCTTTCGGGCCGAGCCAGTTCAGCGATAGGCGCGCATCGGTGTCAACAAACTGCCGAGATCGCCTTCGGTGAACGAGACCGGAAGCAGAGCAGCCTGTTCGACATCGCGCCGCACCTGCTCGGCGTCGGCTTGTTGCAGTTCCATAGTCACGCGGCGACGGTCCAAGTCACGCCACGCCAACAAGCCCTCGCGAATATAATCCGGAGTCATGCCGAGTAGGTCGCAAATATGATTGAACGAGAACTGACCCTGATCTTCGGCAGCGTCGATCCAGGTCTCAGCGTCGAGATAGAGCTGGCGTCGCTTGTTGTCAGTAGAGTGGAGATACTTTTGAAAGCACTCGATCGCATCTCGAAGGATCGCTACCAGGAGCCTATGCTCACCAGTCGGATACTTCTTGCGTTTTAATGCGTCGAAATACTGGCGCGGCAACAACACGTCAGGCTGAACCACTTCCGCACGCTCGTCAGGCTGTAATCGGGTTTCCGATTCCGCCATCGCAACCACCTCCTCTTCCACTGGGAGCCTCACTCAATTCAGAGAGACCACCCATCCGCCACCCCGCACGACACCAATGGTCGTCGGACGATGCTTCACCGAACCTACAGGGCTCAGTCGTTCAGGGGATGCGAATCCGAGGAAAGGGCTTCCACCGCACTCATGCGCTACTCACGCAACCACCACACCACAACAACCACCCTCAGGCGCAACATGGCATAGGTGTCAGCGCAAGGGCAATCCGACTTCCGTGCAGTAAAATTTTAGACGTGTTTGAGAGGTTTCGCGGGGAGGTTCGCGGGAGGTCTCGAGGAGACGTCAGACCACGAAGGATTCGCCGCAGCCGCAGGTCTTTTTGACGTTCGGATTGACGAAGCGGAAACCCGCCCCGGTCAGGTCGTTTGACCAGTCGATCTCGGTGCCGTTCAGGTAAAGGTAGCTCCGGCGGTCAACGAATAGACGAGCGCCGTCGCGTTCAAACACCTTGTCGCCCTTCTTACAGGCGTCCAGGCCAACCTTATATTGGAGCCCCGAGCACCCACCACCAATAACCCGGACCCTGAGGCCTTCGTTGGCTCCTTCAGAGTCGTCGGTGACAAATTTAACAATTCGATCGGCGGCTTGTTCGGTAAGGCTCATCATCGTTTTTTTTCCTTGGCAGCCCGGTCCCCGGGAACCCAGACCGCCACTCTAACTGGATCGGACCGCCGATGCACCGCCCCGGTGCCGCCCGGGCCCCGAAGCCTCGCGAATCCGCTTAACTTCGGTGATGACCCGCTCGGCAACGTAGTCAATGTCAGCCTGGGTATTAAAGCGGCCGATTCCGAAGCGGATTGACGAGTGAATCAGTCCCGAAGACAGGCCAATCGCCCGCAGCACGTAGGACGGCTCGAGCGTGGCCGAACTACAGGCTGATCCGGACGAAAGCCCGATATCTCGCAATCCGAGCATCAAGGCCTGGCCATCGACCCAGGAGAACGCCAAATTCAGATTGCCGGGTAGACGCGCCGCCAGATCGCCGTTGACGCCGACACCGTCTAGGCCGAGCTCCAGTTGGGATCGCAACGACTCGCGCAGGGCCAGTGTTCGCGCCGCTTCCTCGCTCATTTCGGAGACCGCGATCTCGATGGCCCGCCCCAGTCCTACCACTCCTGGGACGTCGATCGTGCCCGAACGCATTCCACGCTCATGGCCACCGCCGTGCATCTGCGGCGCGAGCCGAACGCGCGGATTTCTCGCGCGAACATACAGGGCGCCGACACCCTTGGGGCCGTAAAGCTTGTGAGCCGATATCGACAGCAGGTCAACGTTCATCGCATCAACGTCAACCGGAACCTTGCCGACGCTTTGCGCGGCGTCGGTATGAAAAAAGACACCCCGTTGTCGACAAGCCGCGCCAATATCGGCAAGCGGAGCGATCGTGCCGATCTCATTGTTCGCATGCATCACCGAAACCAACACCGTTTTGTCAGTAATCGCAGCGGCAACATCGTTCGGATCAATTAACCCGCCGCGACCGGGCTTGACCATCGTGATTTCGATCGCGCCGCGCTTGCTCAGAGCCTTGACACTATCCAGAACAGCCTTGTGTTCAGTAGCCGCAACCACCACATGATTTCCGCGATCAGCCATGAACTCGGTCACGCCCTTGATCGCCAAATTGTCGGCTTCGGTGGCACCGCTGGTGAACACAACTTCCTTGCTTTGTGCGCCGATTCCCCGAGCTACTTGGGTGCGAGCTGCTTCTACGGCTTCTTCGGCCTCCCAGCCCCAGGCATGACTGCGGCTGGCGGCGTTACCTGGGCGTTCCGTAAACCAAGGCAGCATGTCTTGAAGAACACGAGGGTCCACCGCAGTTGTGGCGTGGTTGTCTAAGTATACTGAGCGGCGTTGGGTCGTTGATTCAGTCATGGTCTGATCAGGCTGCCGTCGACGCGAGGCATTGTGCAAGAAAACGGCCGGTGTGAGACCTCGAACAGCGGGCCACTTCTTCGGGTGTACCAGCAATGAGCAGCTCTCCGCCGCCACCCCCACCCTCGGGGCCAAGATCGATGACCCAGTCGGCGGTCTTGATCACATCCAGATGGTGCTCGATGACAATAACGGTGTTCCCCGCCTCTGCCAGTCGCGACAAGACCTCAAGGAGACGCCGCACATCGGCGAAATGAAGGCCCGTTGTCGGTTCGTCGAGAATGAAAACGGTTCGCCCAGTGGCACGCTTCGAAAGTTCCTTGGCCAATTTAATTCGCTGCGCTTCTCCACCCGAAAGAGTGTTGGCAGCTTGTCCAAGGTGGATATAGTCGAGCCCAACTGACGACAGGGTCTCCAACTTCCGACGAGCGCCGGGTATCGAGCCAAGCAACTCCAGTGCTTCAGCGACTGTCAGTCCAAGGACGTCCGCAACACTTTTTCCTTTGTAGAGCACGTCGAGTGTTTCGCGGTTGTACCGTCGCCCCTCACAGATATCGCAGGTCACGTAGACGTCGGGAAGAAACTGCATTTCGATACGCAGCATGCCATCGCCCGAACAAGCTTCGCAGCGCCCACCTGCCACATTGAACGAGAAACGACCCGCGCTGTAACCACGCATGCGAGACTCGGGAAGCATCGCGAATAAATCTCGAATATCCGTAAACAGCCCAGTGTAAGTCGCAGGGTTGGAACGCGGCGTGCGCCCAATTGGCGATTGATCGATGTCGATAACCTTGTCGACATGCTCGATCCCTTCAATTGACTGCACCGCGCCGATCTCAGCTGTGGACCGGTGGAGCTGGGACGCCAACGCCGGATACAGCGTATCGATGATGAGAGAGCTCTTCCCCGACCCGGACACTCCTGTGACACAGGTGATCAAGCCGAGCGGAATCTCTACATCAACATTTTTTAGATTGTTGTGAGAAGCACCGCGCAAGGCTAGTGAGCGCCCATCGCCCGACCGGCGATTCTGCGGCACTTCGATGCGTTCGGCCCCACAAAGAAACCGGCCGGTCAACGAATCGGGCGAAGCCGCGATCTCTGCCGGAGTGCCGGCCGCGACAACCTCGCCACCATGGGCGGCCGCGCCCGGGCCCATGTCGATCACATGGTCAGCGGCGGCGATGGTGTCGGCATCGTGTTCAACCACTAACACCGAGTTTCCGCGGTTGGTCAGCTCTCGAAGAGCACCGAGCAGGCGCTCATTGTCGCGCTGGTGAAGTCCAATCGACGGCTCATCCAAGACGTAGAGAACTCCCGACAAGCCCGCCCCGATCTGGGTCGCCAGCCGAATTCGCTGTCCTTCGCCCCCTGACAACGTCCCCGACCCGCGATTCAGGCTCAGGTACGACAGGCCGACATCGAGCAGGAATTCGAGACGTTCAAGAATTTCCTTAAGAACAAGCTTAGAGACTTCTCGATCACGCGCGTTCAACTTCAGTGTGGACAGGAACTCGCGAGTCGCATCCAATGACAACGAAGTGACTTCGTGAATCGGCTTGTCGCCCACGAGAACGTGTGACGCCTCGGGCCGAAGCCGCGTCCCTTCACACGTCGAGCAAATCTTTTCGCTCATGTACTTTTCGAGATCGGTCCGTACCCAGTCTGATTCGGACTCCCGATAGCGCTTGGTCAGAATCGGGATCACACCTGAGAAAGTCTTGTGATTGCGAACACTGCGCTTGCCGGCTTTGGTCACACCCGAGATGCGCCGCCCCTCGCTGCCGTACAAAATTTTGGTTCGTGCTTCTTCAGGAAGCGCTGACCAGACAGAGTCGACCCCAACCGAACAATCCAATGCGATCGCCCGGGTCGCCCACGAGTACTTCTCGGCTAATCGCTTGTTCCAGGGGCCAAGCGCCCCATCGTGCGCCGCCTTGGAGGGATCGACAACGATCGTTTCCGGGTCGAAAGCCGTAGACCGACCGATGCCGTTGCAGTCGGAACACGCGCCATGCGGGCTATTGAAGGAAAACGTTCGAGGGCTGATTTCGGAAAACGAGGTCCCACAGCTCGGACAGGCAAAGCGCTTGGAAAAGGTCAGTTCCTCTTCGGCTCCTTTGGCCCCGGGCAGGTGAGCAACAACGGTTACAGTTTGATCGGCAAGCTTAAGTGCGACCTCAAGCGAATCAGTTAGGCGTTTCTGGATTCCAGCGCGCAAACTGAGCCGATCAACCAACACGTCGATGCTATGCTGCTGATTCCGCTCAAGCCTGATCTCCGAATCGAGATCAACCATCTCGCCGTCCACCCTGGCACGCAAAAATCCCTGCTTGGCGAAATCGCCGAGTTCCTTGCGGTATTCGCCCTTGCGACCACGCACGGCCGGGCCGAGGATGTCTACTTTGGTTCGACTCGGCCACTCCATAATCCGATCAACAATCTGCCCGACGCTTTGTTGCGCGATGCCACTGCCGCATTGCCAGCAGTGGGGCCGACCGATGGTCGCGTAAAGGAGCCGAAGAAAATCGTAAACTTCGGTGACAGTCCCAACCGTCGAGCGCGGATTGCGATTTGTGGTTTTCTGCTCGATCGAGATCGCTGGAGACAACCCTTCGATCGAATCAACGTCGGGTTTCTCCATCTGCTCGAGAAATTGCCGTGCATAGGCCGACAACGACTCTACATAGCGACGCTGCCCTTCGGCATAGATCGTGTCGAAGGCCAGTGAGGATTTCCCCGAACCTGACAATCCGGTGATCACAACCAAACAATCCCGAGGGATATCGAGGTCGATATTGCGCAGGTTGTGCTGGCGGGCGCCCCTGATGCTGATGCGATCGCTCAAAGCTGTCCCGCCTTCAGGCGACTCCAAGTTCGGTGCGCAACGCGTCCAGCTCCTTCTCAACTATCGAACGATACTCGGCGAGTGTCTCCTCATCGGAAGCCTCGAATCGCATCACCAGAACTGGCTGGGTGTTGGACGCCCGAATCAGACCCCACCCCTTTTCAAACTGGACCCGAACTCCATCGATATCGATGAGATCGTAGCCCAGTTCACGGAACCGAGCGGTTGCACGAGCGGCGAGCTCAAACTTGATATCGTCTGCACACTCCACCCGAATCTCGGGAGTAAAAACGGTAACGGGAAGGTCAGAAAGCATCTCGGACAGCGGCTGCTCACTTTTAGCGATAATTTCGAGCATGCGCGCGCCTGCGTAAATCGCGTCATCAAAACCGTAGTAGCGATCAGCGAAGAAAATATGTCCGCTCATCTCACCACCAAGTTTGGCGCCGGTTTCCCGCATCTTGGCCTTGAGCAAAGAGTGTCCCGCCTTCCACATGATGCCCGTGCCGCCGTGGGCTTCGATGTCGTCGTAGAGACGCTGCGAACATTTCACTTCTGAGACCACCGAGATGCCCGGCTCGCGCGCAAGGATGTCTCGCGCGAACACGACCAGCATCTCGTCACCCCAAATAATACGACTGGCGTCGTCAATAAGGCCGATACGATCGGAGTCGCCGTCAAAAGCGATGCCGAGCGCCGCCCCAGTCTCTCGAACTTTGGCGATCAGCTCGGCGACATTCTCTTCAACTGCAGGATCCGGATGATGGTTGGGAAAGGTGCCATCAGGCTCGCTGTACAGCTCGATGACTTCCGCGCCCATGTTGCGGAACACTTCAGGTGCGACCGGTCCGGCAGTGCCATTGCCGGAGTCAACGATGACCTTGATGCCCTCAGCGACACGCCCAAAGTGCTCTTCGCAAAAACCAATATAGGCCGGAATGATCGGGTAGGTTTCTTCGACTCCCTCTCCGTCCGGAAACTCGCCCGCCTCCATAAGAGCACGCAGCTCCTGAACCTCTTCGCCGTGGATGGTCGTCTTGCCAACCATAATCTTGAAGCCGTTGTGATCCGGCGGGTTGTGAGAACCCGTGACCATGATCCCAGCGGCGATCTCGAGGTGGAAAACGGAGAAGTACAGGAGGGGGGTCGGGCACATGCCGACGTCCACAACGTCCAAGCCGGTTGCCAGCATTCCTTCCTTCAGGGCTGCTGCCAACGACGGAGACGTTAGGCGACAATCACGGCCAATGGAGGCCTTTCCGATACCGGCGGCCAACAATTTTGTGGCGTAGGCGCGGCCCAAAAGGTGCGCAAAGTCGGCGTCGAAATCGACACCGACGACACCTCGAATGTCGTACTCACGAAAAATACCAGGCTTGATGTTCAACTAAAGACTCTTCAGGGGGCTTTTCCGCGCCATCGCGGCTGCCAGTCGAATCGCAGCGACCAGGCTGCCTGGGTCGGCGCTACCGGTCCCTGCAATGTCGTAGGCTGTCCCGTGATCCGGCGAAGTCCGGATGAAGGGCAGGCCCATTGATACGTTCACGGATTGGCCAAACTCCAGCAATTTCAGCGGGATCAGGGCTTGGTCGTGATACATGCAGATCACGGCATCGTATTGCCCGTTTGCGGCGGCCGCAAACAATGTGTCAGCCGGAAACGGGCCACGAGCGTCAATGCCACGTCTCTTCAACTTGGTGATGGCGGGGGCAATCAATCGGCTCTCTTCATCGCCGAAAAGACCTCCCTCTCCCGCATGCGGATTCAAAGCTGCCACCGCCAGACAAGGCTTGGCAATATCGTGACGATCGCGAAGATGATCGGCCGCGGTAACAGCGGCCCGCACGATCCCGTCACAAGTCAGACGCTTGGGGACGTCAGCAAGGGCGATGTGGGTTGTCACCAACACGACGCGCAGGCGTTTTCCGGTCAACATCATGACTGCGTCGCAGCCTGCTAGTTCCGAGAGAAACCCCGTATGGCCATCGTAGTGATGACCCGCCTGGTCGATCCAGTATTTCGACAACGGTGCCGTGACTAGAGCGTCGGCATGACCAGCCATAACATCGCGCGCCGCTCGGTCCAGAGCGGAAAACGCGGCCTGCCCTGCGGTAACCGACGGCTTCCACCAATTGGCAGTCTTTCGTAGCCGCGAAACCCCGATCGTTTCACGAATCGCAGTAGGAGCTTGGGGCCGGATCCGGCAGACTTCGCGGGCGCGCGCCAGCGCCCGCTCATCGCCATAAACCACCAGGTCACAGGCACGTACGATCTCGGGTCGCGCGGCAGCCATGACGGTAATCTCGGGGCCTATTCCGGCCGGATCGCCGCAGCTGAGCGCCAGGCGTGGTTTCACGAAGCTACGATGAGCGCCAAATCTTCGAGCTTCATCTCGATGAAATGTGTTTCGCGAAGATCGTGCGAAGCCCAGCGCTCGAATCGCTCGTTGAGACGTTGATCGTAGAGTTCCGTGTGAAGGTCCTCGCGAATCTCCTCCAATGGCCTGCGCGACGGGGCAAGCGTGCGTTGGAGGCGAACAATATGAATCCCGTCAGCAGTCTCGATCGGAGCCGAGACCTGGCCATCGCGAAGCCCCTCAACGGCGCGTTCAAAATGTGGCGCCATCGAGCCTCGGCGGAAGGATCCCAACAGCCCGCCTTCCTCGGCGGTGGGGCCCATCGAATGCCGCTTGGCTGCAGCCGTGAAGGAACGCGCGCTACCGATGCCATCACGAATTTCGGCCGCTTTGTCGCGTACAAGCTGTCGGCCCAACTCTGTTTTGGCCGAACCAAACGAAAGATAGATATGGGCAATCTCTACTTTGAGTGGATCCATGAAGCGCGGATCTGACTTCCAAGCGCGCTCAACATCTTCGGGACTTACGCTAACTCGCTGACGAATGACGGTGTTGACCAGAGCCAGTCGCTGCACCTCCAAACGCATTCGTTGGAAGTAGTCGTCCCACCCGAGGTCGACTTCGGCTAAAGCGGCCACAATGTCGTCGCGAGTTTGCCCGTTCTGCTGCAATAACCGAGCGACATAGAGTTCTACATCGCGGTCTCCCGCGACAATCCCATGAGTTTCAAACTCCAATTCGAGCAGGCGGGTCTCGATCAACGCGTCGAGAAACGCATTGTGATCATCACGAGCCTCTGGCGGCATGAACGGAGAACGGGTGCGCTCATACTCCTGTAGGTCGTGAAGAGTCAGCGGCAGGCCGTCCACCGAGGCGATGATCCCGTTGATCACTTTCTTTTCCGCAAGCGCCGACGACGGCAGGGCAAAAATAGCCAAAGCGATGCCTGCCGATACGAGACCAGCTACGCCAAACACGCCTTTGTTTTGGTTATGCCCTGAATTCATCACGTTCATCCTCCGCTGAAGCTGCCTTCGACAAGGGTGTCGAGGAGCCGACCGATATCTGCGACCATTTGTTCCCACTCGCCACCGCGACGCTGCATGGTAAATCCACCGTCGGGCCGCATCCGATAACGCCGAGGGGCCTGCCGGACGAGTTCCACCAGCATGCCAGAATCAACCCTGGAGTGATCGGCGAACCGCAGCGAGACCAAGTTACCGCTTGCCTTGAGCGACTCAACCGCGAGCCTGCGCAAAGCCGGGCGCAACGCCATAATGGCGATAAAATTCTCCGATTGAGGCGGCATCGGCCCGAAACGATCAATCATTTCGTCGGCCATCGACTCAACCTCATCGCGGTCAAAGGCATTGGCAAGCCGCTTGTATAGCTGAAGCCGCTCGCCGACATCATCCACATAGTTGTCGGGAATGAACGCCTCGGCCCCGAGATCCACCTCGGGCTCAACTCGCGGCCCGTCGTCGCTGCCACGCAATTCTGCGGTCGCCTCTTCCATCATTCGCATGAACAGATCGAAGCCAATTGCCGCAATGTGCCCTGACTGCTGCTTGCCTAACAGATTGCCGGCACCGCGAATCTCCATGTCGTGAGCAGCCAGCCGAAACCCCGCGCCCAAGTCGTCGAGTTGCTGGAGAACGGCTAGCCGCTTGCGAGCCACTTCGCTGATAATGTGCTCGCCGGGGATCAAAAGGTAAGCGTAGGCGCGGCGATGAGACCGGCCGACCCGTCCACGAATCTGATAGAGCTGGGCAAGGCCAAACGAGTCGGCCCGGTTAATGAGGATGGTGTTGGCATTGGGGATATCCAACCCCGACTCAACGATCGTACTGCAAACCAGCACGTCGACCTTGTGTTCGAGGAAGTCGAGCATCACTCGCTCAAGCGCGCCCTCTTTCATTTGCCCGTGCCCGACCGTTACGCGCGCGTCTGGGACAAGGTCGCGAAGTCGTCGCGCGATCATTTCAATGGACGCAACTCGGTTGTGAACGAAGAAAATCTGGCCGCCGCGCGCCAATTCTCGCTCGATAGCCTGCTTGATGAGCCCTTCATCGTAGCGGGCAACGTAGGTACGAATTGCCAGTCGATCGACAGGCGGCGTCTCAATCAGCGAAAGATCGCGGACGCCGGTCATTGCCAATTGTAAGGTGCGCGGAATGGGTGTCGCCGTCATCGTCAAGACGTCGACATTGCGCCGCATGGTTTTGACATGCTCTTTGGCTTTGACCCCGAAGCGATGCTCCTCGTCGATGACGAGCAAACCAAGCTTGGCAAACTGAACATCTTTTTGGAGCAGGCGGTGGGTGCCTACCACGATATCAACCGTTCCGTTCTTCAGGCCGTTAACGATTTCGAGATTCTCTTGACGAGACTGGAAACGAGAGAGCATGGCGATCTTCAGTGGATAGCCGTCGAAGCGCTCGATGAGGCTCTCATAATGCTGCCGGGCCAGCACCGTGGTTGGCACCAAAAACCCGACCTGATAGCCGCCCATCGCTGCTAGATACGCCGCGCGAATCGCGACCTCGGTTTTTCCGTAGCCGACATCGCCGCAAACTACCCGATCCATTGGTTTGCGACCGGTCAGGTCCGCGACCAGATCGCGGATCGCGTCGAGCTGCCCCTCGGTTTCCTCGAACGGGAAACGAGCCTCGAACTCAGCGAAATCAGCACCGGTACGGCCGAGTGGTTCGCGCTCGGCAGCCTGTCGATGCGCCTCCAAGTCGAGGAGCTCGCGAGCCATTTCCAAAATTGAATCGCGTGCTTTGCGCTTAGTCCGCGCCCAGGCGACTCCCCCCAACTTGTCCAGAACCGGGCCCGACGCGCTCGCCCCCGAGTACTTCTCAACCAAGTTGATGCGATCAACGGGGAGGTAGTAGCGATCGCCGCCCGCGTACTCGATATGCAGGAAATCGCCTTCCGTTCCTGCCGCCACCAGATGACGCAGGCCCTTATAAAGGCCAACTCCGTGGTCCACGTGGACAATGTGATCGCCCGGGTCCAACTCAGCCAGCGAAGCCATCGCCCGCGCTCGCGAGATACGCCGAACCCGACGGGCCACACGTCGCTCGCCGAACAGCTCCGCGTCGGTGACCACCGTTAAGTGATCGGCGGCCATCGTGAACCCCTCGTGAAGGTGGGCTCTTACAAGCTGAATGACTTTCGGGCTTTTCTCGGCCAGCGCCTCATCGAACGTTTCACAGCGCCGCAGCGGTCCGGCTGACGAAAGCTCCAGCAATTGCTCGATGTGCTCGAGCTGCGTCTTGTCGGACGCCAGCATGATGACACGGTTTCCAGCCTGGCGAGCCGCATCGATCGCAGCCACAACCGGTGCAAAACCACTCTCCCCGCGCCGGGCTTTGACACGAGCGCGCGCCGCAGAGATCGCGGTGTTGGCGTGAACATCGACACGCCAAACCCGGTTCCCGGGCTCCCCGCCCGACTCGAATGCCTCAGCATAGTCGAGTTCGATGAGCGGCTTTCGTTCTAACAGCGAGCTGAGTTCGGCACTCGACGCGTACAAGTCGACCGGTTCGGGGAAAAATGAACCCGCCTCGCGAACCGCAACATCGGCGGCCACCAAATCGGCTTCGACTCGCGCGATAGATTCCTCGACTGCAGGGGGATCAGACACGACCACGATCGCGTTGGCTCCGAGATAATCGACCAACCAGGAACCGGGCTTTTCGGTATACGGCGCGAACAATTCCACACCGGGGAATTTGACCCCCGTGGCCAAATACTCGTCGAGCTGGCGTCGCTCGGACGCTGGCAGCAGCAGATCGTCACACCGCGCCCCTACCGCTCTGCGAACTGCAGGTGCGGCAAGTTCCTCAATGTCGAAAACCATCGACGGCAGCACGACGAGTTCTTCGATGGTTTCGAACGAGCGTTGATCGCCTGGCTGAAACAGCCTCAAGGAAGCGATCTCATCGCCGTCGAGTTCGATGCGACTTGGCACATCGAAACCCGGGGGCCACAAATCAAGAATCCCGCCACGCACGGCGAACTCGCCGGGCTCCTCGACCGTGCGCACGCTGCGATAACCGACACGCGCCAGCTGAGCAGAAAAGTCCTCTAAGATGAGGTCCTCGCCGACAACCAAATAGACAACACGGTCACTAAGCCGCCCGCGTGATGGCGTACGTTGAGCCAGCGCATCGATCGAAGCGATGACGACAGGGTTGCGTCCATTCGCGAGTTGATACAGGGCCGCGGTTCGCTGCGCCTCGGTATCGGAGGCCGGAGAAACTAGTTCCAACGGCGGCGACTCGCGCGCGGCGAAAAGGTGGACTCGTCGCTGTAGAAACGGAGTCTGAAAATCCTCGCCAACCAGGCTCGCAACGTCGCTGGCTAGCATTTCTGCCGCCGCGGCTGTAGCCGTAACCGTCAGAATGGGACGCTCGGTTTGATTCGAAAGCGTCGCCAAAAGGTATGCGCTCGCACCTCCGCGAAGCCCCTGGAGTTTCCAGCGTAGCTCGGGATAGCGCTCAAGCTCGGAAACAAGATCTCGTCCGAGGTCTCGCGTGGACAACGAGCCGCTCATGTAAGCAAAGGTCTCAGGATCGATCGAGGATGCCGGCCAACGCACGTAGGCCAAGCAGGTAGCTATCGGCGCCGAAGCCGAGCACCTGACCAGCCGATGCCGCCGCGATTAGAGAACGGTGTCGGAACTCTTCACGCTTGTGGATGTTCGATAGATGTACTTCTACGACCGGTACAACGCAGGCCAGCACGGCATCACGCAAGGCAACACTGGTGTGGGTGTACGCTCCGGGATTGAACACGATCCCTGCGTTTTTTTCGCCAGCCAGCTGCACCCGTGAAACAAGGTCGCCTTCGCTGTTCGACTGCATCGCTTCCACGCTCCACCCCAGCTCCTCGCCAAGCGCGAGGCACGCAGCTTCGATGTCTGCCAGGGTCGTGGTTCCGTAAACTTCCGGTTCGCGGGTGCCGAGCATGTTCAGGTTCGGGCCGTGAAGGATCAGAATCGGTTTGGTTCGAAGTTTAGACATCAGCATTGCCCTCCTGGCCAGCCTGGCGCTCGGCCGCCAGCACCGCAGAGATCTCGGCCGGTGTGAGATTGCGTTCGGTCACCCTGCCGATGGCCTCGCAAATGATGAACACCACATGTTCGCTGGTCACCTTCTTGTCGTGGCCGATCGCGTCGTGCAACACGTCTAGAGGAAGGTCAGCTGGAACTGAAGCGTCCAGCCCAAGCGCGGTAAGCAATCGAGCCAGGCGTTTCGGTGTATCGCTGTCACAGGCCCCGACCTGATTTGAAATCCGCGCCGCCGCGCCCATGCCCATGGCTACGGCTTCGCCGTGAAGAAAGCGGTCATAGTCGCCAGCCCGTTCAATGGCGTGACCGACGGTGTGCCCGAAGTTCAAGATTCGCCGCAGACCGGTCTCATGCTCGTCTTCAGATACGACCTGAGCCTTGAGTGCGACCGAGCGCGCGACAACCTCGACCAGCAAAGCTGCATCGCGCGCGACCAAGTCATCAGTGCGGCTTTCCATTGTGGCGAAAAATGCCTCATCCAGAATCACGCCGTACTTTACGACTTCCGCCAAACCAGCCCGGTAGTTCCGATCGTCGAGGCTAGCCAGCACGTCGATGTCTGCGAGCACCAATGACGGCTGATGAAACGCTCCCACCAGGTTCTTGCCTTGGCCGGTGTTGACGCCGGTTTTGCCACCAACACTGGAATCAACTTGAGCCAGCAAGGTGGTCGGAATCTGAACGAAGCGAACACCTCGAAGCAATGTGGCGGCGGCGAAACCAGCGATATCGCCAACCACTCCACCGCCCAATGCGACAATTACACTGCGACGATCAGCGCGCGCGGCCAGGGCCGCGTCCCAGATCGTAGTTACCGTCTGGATCGTCTTGAAGCGCTCGCCGTCGGGAATTTCGACCCAGTGTTGCTCAGCCACGCCGTCCAAAGCGCTGGCCAGTGCTTTGCCATAGAGCTCGCGGACCGTGGAATTGGTGACGATGATAAGTTTGGAGATCGTACCCAGGCTGCGAATACGGTCGCCAGCTTCGGCTAATAGCCCGCTACCGACAGCAACATCGTAGCTGCGGTCACCCAAATAGACGTGGACTGTATTTACGGATGCAGTTACGGACACCTGATTTCAATCCTTGTCGCTGGTGGATCGTGTGTGCTGCGACCCGCTGGTCTCCAAACGCACGCCACCAGACTGTTCAGCTGTATCGCCCAGAGGTTCGCCCTGAGGTTCGCCCTGAGCTTCACCCAGCGGTGCACCTACAGGCGCACGTGACCTGCGTCGTGAATTCGCTGCGCATCGCGAAGGCGCGGAGCCAGCATCGCGATGACTCTCGCGGCGGCGCCGTGCACTGTCAGTCCTTCGGTTTCCACCAGGACATCGGCCTTGCGGTAAGAAGGAAGCCGCTCCTCATATAATGACGCCAGACGCTCATCCGCGCCCGGACCTTGAGCCAGCGGCCGTTTCGAGTTGCGACCGGCTCGCTCCAAAATCGTCTCCAACTTCGTCACCAAACAGACGACGACACCGAGTTCGCGCAACGCTTTGCGATTCCGCTCGAAGGTGAAGGTTCCACCGCCGGTGGCGAGCACAGTCGATCGTTCAAGCGCGAGCTCAACAACTGCTCGGTTCTCAATATCTCGGAAAGCTGCCTCGCCATCGGTGGAAAAAATTTCAGCGACCGATCGGCCCTCTTTCGCTTCGATGAAGTGATCGAGATCGATAAAATCCCAGCCTAGTCGGCGCGCAACTGTACGGCCCACAGCCGTCTTGCCCGACGCCATGAAACCGGTGAGGACGATATGGGTCAGGTCGCTGCCCGGTCGCCCCATCCGATCTGCTCCAGGTATCCATGCAGGTTTCTCGTGATTTCGATGAGTGAATCGCCGCCGAACTTCTCAAGGAAAAGCCCGGCTAGCTCAGTCGCAACCACGTTCTCGACAATTACCGCTGCAGCCGGAATCGCCATCACGTCGGAACGTTCAATCGTGGCAACCGACTCTTCTCCGCTGGCGATGTCGATCGAACGCAGCGGCTTCTTCATCAAGGTCGAAATCGGCTTGAAGGCGACGCGAACCACCAACGGCTCGCCGCTGGTCATGCCACCTTCTGTGCCACCGTAGTTGTTGCTGGCGCGGCCAATGCCATCCTCGGTGCGAATAATTTCATCGTGGATTTCAGAACCACGCACGCGCGTAACCCCGAATCCCGCTCCGAACTCGACGCCCTTCACGGCCTGGATTCCCATCAGGGCTCCCGCCAGACGAGCGTCGACCTTTCGATCCCAATGGACGTAACTGCCCAGCCCCGGCGGCAATCCGGTAACACAGATTTCAGCGACCCCGCCGAGTGTGTCACCTTCGCGCTTGCACAGATCCACAAGGTCGACGACCTGGGTTTCGGCAGCCGCGTCGGCCATGCGAACGGGACTTGCGTCGGCTAACTCGAAAATCTCGGCTGGCGTCTTGCCCGAGTGGTCGGCGATAACCCCGCCGATTTCAGAACAGTAGCCCATCACCCGGATCCCGAATTGCTCCAAGATCTGGCGGATAAGGCCGCCGGCCGCTACGCGCGCAGTGGTTTCCCGCGCCGAAGCGCGCTCCAGGACATTGCGGATATCGGAATGGGCGTACTTCTGAGAACCAACCAAATCGGCGTGCCCAGGGCGCGGCCGAGTGACCACAATCGACTCGTCCCGATCAGCCGGATCGATCGACATCTTCTTGGTCCAGTTCTTCCAGTCCAGATTCTCGACATTCAACGTAACCGGCGACCCCAGGGTCTCGCCCCAGCGAACTCCCGCCGTAATCTCGACGCGATCCTTCTCAATTCTCATGCGCCCGCCCCGGCCATAACCAAGCTGACGGCGCGCCAATTGATGATCGATCTGGGCAGGGTCTACCGGAAAGCCAGCGGGCAGGCCTTCAACGATGACGCTCAAGCGTGGGCCATGCGACTCGCCGGCCGTTAGAAAACGCAACATCCGCAGACGTTATCAACGCTGGCCAAGCGAGCCAATCGATTGGGCCTTTACGGGTGTGCCGGATCGTCCAACAACCGCGGCGTGACCAAGACCAACAGCTCCTCCGTGTCGGATTCCTTGCCGTCTTTTCGGAACAGAATGCCCAGGCCAGGGATGTCGCGCAGCACCGGGACACCGGCACGCACACGGCTTCGCCCTTCACGGCGCAACCCTCCGAGAACTGCGGTGGTCCCTGCCATCACTTCGATTTCGGCCTCCACGGTGCGGCTGAGTTCTTCGGGAATACCGTCGGGTGGCAGCGGCGGGCCCAGACTGCTCGATTTGGCGTGGATGCGCAGGTGAATCCTCGATCCGGCACGAACCGAAGGTGTCACCTCAAGCCGAACCCCCACCGGAACTTCCTCGGTGGCTCGCCCGCCGCCAGCTGACGATACCGACCCATCATCACCGACCACAGTTCCACGATCGGGAAGGCGAATACGCAGAATGCGCACGCTTTCGATCGTCGCCGTGCTGCCCTCGAGCACGACCACGCTTGGCCGTGAAACCACGCGAACCCTGCCTTGGGATTCCAGGGCCGAGATCTTGGCTTCAAACGGTGACTGACCGCCCGTGGCCACAACCAAAGCAGCGCTGTCACCTGAAGTAGACGTCGGCGACAAACTCACCTGTGCGCCCAAGTCACCGGCCAGGCTCCATTCGACTCCGAGTTCTCGCCGCGCCGATCGTGACACCTCCAGAATACGGGCTTCGAGCAAGACGCGGCGGCGGGATCGATCAAGCGCCATCGCCACTGCCTTGAGTCGGGCTACTTCCGCCTTGGTTCCAGCGAGAACAATCGCGTTGGCACCCGCATCGGCAGCAATTCGCCCCCCATCTTTGCCCGCTGAACGCGTTAGAACCGCCGCAATCGCAATGGCGTCCGCGTGTTCGAGCCGCAAAATCTCGGTGACCTTCTCGTCGAGCACCGGCGCGGGATCGGGCAAAGTCACGTCACCCGCGACGCCACCTGCGCCTTCACCCGCGGCGTCGCCCGCAGCGGTATCCTCGGGGCTATGTAAGCCCGGCACTTCGCCTGCTCTGGGCCTGCGAACCTCAATCAAGCCGGCAGCCAGGTCGTAGACGAAACCGTCAACCCGCGCGTAGGCCGCCAGCCGAAGCTCCCAATCAACTGCGCGATCTCGCGCAGAAACGAGTTCGCCATCGATTTTGGGACCGACAATCAACGCACGCCCCGCGTCTTCGGCAACTACGGCGAGCAACGAAACGAGCGGACGACCATGAACTTCGATTGCAGCGCTCGCGTCCGACACTGGTTCGGGTTCGGGTTGGAGCGGCTCAACCTCGATACCGGCATCGCGGTCGGACAACTCTACGACGGGTTCTGAAACCGGCGGTTGTCCGACGCTGGCCGGAAAGAACATCGTGGCGATCGGACGACCCGTCATCGCAGCCGCAACTCCCAGGCTCGCACCCAGCACTGAAATCAGCCCAACCCAACGCAGGCCTGCGCCCCGGCGGCTCGAGCGTGGTGCTTCGAGATCAGTCCGCAAGGGTGTTCCCAATCGCCGACCAACGCGCGATCGCCAACCCGACCGGTGCGACCAGCAGGCCCCCAAGCTCGACTGCTTTGGGCTCCAGAGTCGGATCAACCGAGACGGCAGCAAGGACATCACGATGCGGATCCTGCGAGGCCGTGTTGCCAAGAAACAGTGCAAGGGCACGCTCCGCGCAGGGTTCGGCATCCAGCTCGCGCAGATCCAGGTGAGCCCGTGCGAACAAACCCCAGGCCGCAACCACCGCGTCCGTATCCGCTTCGACACGCAGGTTCTCGAAACCCACGATGCGCCCGATGACGCGCGACGTGTCGCCCTCAGCGGCAGGCTCGGCATCAGCAAATGGCACGAGTCGGGCGAACTCGGCTCCAAGCGCGGCCACACAAGGTAGCGAAAATGCTTCAACCGCTCGCGCGAGTTCGAGGATTCCCGGCGTAAAGCTCATCCCGTCCAACCGTTGCGAGGAACGAATACCCGCGCACGCTTCCAAATACGGTTCGTCACGTTCACGCCGCAGCACACACACCGAGATTCGTTCGGCCCCAAGAAGCCAGAACGCGGCTCGCCGACTCTGGCGCCACCTAGAAAACAGGTTCATGCAGAAATGAATCGCGGATAACGAGGTCGTTCTTCAACGATCAAGGTGTGATCAATTCGCGCGCACCGCTGGCGCGGATCATCGATGCCGCTATGCTCCCCCCGCACCTTGGAAACCTTCGCCACAGTCACGCCGTTACCGCCGATCCCAGATATCGACACGCTGACCTATGCCGTTCCGGAAGCTCTTGATGCTTCCGTGCAGCCCGGCGTCCGCGTCGTCGTTCCCCTGGGGCCACGCCGGGTTACTGCTCTGGTCATCACCCGTACCGGTGAAGCGCCAGAAGGGATGCGCCTGCGCGAAATTGCCTCGGTTCTCGATGACACACCGATTGTGCCCGCCGATTTGCTCGGGGTCGTTGACTGGATGGCCGAGTACTATTTGTGCTCGCGGGCCGACGTCCTCTCGCTCGCCATTGGGCGTGGCTTAACCACCGCCTCGCGACGAGAGGTACGATTGCTGACGCCCGATGGGGCGAAAAGTAAGCCCGAGAGCAACGTGATCGCCGCTTTGGCCGCCGCTGGTGGGGCGCTGAGCCCGATGCGCCTGGCAGCCGCCGTTGGCTTGCGTTCGGTAGACCGGACCTTGTCGGCGCTGCGTGAGCGTAAGATTGTCGACATCGCCGACGTCTTGGACGAACCGAAGGTCAAGCCTCGATTCGAGACCCGCGCCAGCATCGTACGCATGCCCGACGAAGCACTGTCCGCGAATCTGTTTCGCCGCGCCCCCAAGCGTCGCGAGATCTACGAGTATTTGCATGCCTCGCCCACGCGCAGTGCCACGCTTGCAGAGCTAGCCGAGATGTTCCCTTCGCCCAAAGCGACGCTGGGGGCGTTGGAAGAAGCTGGCATCGTCAAGTTGACCCGCGAGGAAAGCTATCGAGCGATCAGTGCTGAGATTGAAGTCGCACAGGCTGTCGCCCTGAACCCGGCGCAGCAGGTTGCTGTCGACGCCGTGACAGCAAAGCTCGGCACCTTTTCTCCGTTTCTTCTGTTTGGGGTCACGTCGTCCGGCAAGACAGAAATCTACCTGCGCCTGATTCGCGAGGCGCTGGACCAGCAGCGAAGCGCGCTGGTGCTGGTCCCCGAAATCTCGCTGACTCATCAGATCGTTGCTCGGCTTCGGGGGCGATTCGGTGACGAAGTTGCCGTACTCCACAGCGAGTTGTCTCCCGGCGAACGCTGGGACCAGTGGCGGCGCATAGCTCGTGGCGAGGCCCGCGTGGCCGTCGGTGCCCGTTCCGCTGTGCTCGCCCCGCTTACCGATGTGGGGATCGTAATCGTCGACGAGGAGCACGATAGCTCCTACAAGCAGGGCGACGGGGTCCGCTACCACGCCCGCGATGTCGCCGTGCTGCGCGGTCGCGAGGCCAATTGTCCGGTGGTTTTGGGATCAGCGACACCTTCCATGGAATCGTGGCGCCATGCGCGTTCTGGGCGTTACGATCTGCTCCGACTCCCCGAGCGTGCCACGCCAACTCCGCTCCCGATCGTAGAGGTGGTGGATCTTCGTTCTCGAGACATCGTTGCTCTTGGAGGCCTTGGCGAACACTTGGGCGAGCGCGTAAAGCGCAACGTAAAGGCCGGCGGTCAGACTCTGCTGTTCCTGAATCGTCGTGGCTTCGCCGCAAGTTTACAGTGCTACGAGTGCGGCAAGGTTCTGGAGTGCTCGCACTGCAGCGTGGCAATGACCGTTCATCGCCACGAAAACGTTTTACGCTGCCACCACTGTGACGCACGTCAGGCTCTTCCAGACCGTTGCCAGGATTGCGGACGTGACGCGCTGGTGTCGCAAGGACTGGGGACACAACGACTTGAAGCAACCGTGCGGGCTTTGGTCCCCGGCGCTCGCGTGGCCCGTCTGGATCGCGACGCGACCTCGCGCAAAGGACTGTCGGAAAAGATCCTGCGCCAATGGCGTAACGGCGAACTCGACGTCTTGATCGGAACGCAGATGATCACCAAAGGCCACGACGTCGCAGGAGTGAATTTGGTTGGCGTTATCCACGCTGATCAATCGTTGCTGGTGCCAGATTTTCGCGCCGGCGAACGAACGTTTGCCCTTCTGTGCCAGGTAGCGGGAAGGGCTGGTCGCGGGGAAGAGCCCGGGCATGTGATCGTCCAAACCTACCAACCGCAGAATCCAGCCATCCAAGCTGCCGTCCACCATGATTTCGAAACATTTGCCGAGGCCGAGCTGAGCGACCGCGCAGAACTCGGCTACCCACCCCATGAACGGATCGTCGTGATGCGTTTCGAGGGCGCTTCTCGCTCGTCCGTCGAACGCATCGCCGACATGGCCGCCCGAGAGGTCGCGGCCATTGGCGCTGAAGGACTTCGATGGCGTGGACCGGGGCCAGCGCTGGTCGAAAGGGTCAAAGAGCGTTTCCGGTTCAAGCTCGAGCTACAGGCCGGTGGCTCCAACGTTCTGCGCGCAGTCGCCGCCCAAACACGGGACCGCATTAGCGATGCCGCTCGAAAGGCCTCAGTCAGAGTAGCGATCGACGTGGACCCCCAAGACCTGGTCTAACGGGTCGGGGCAGCGGCAGGCGCAGCGGCAGCGCCAAGTTCAAGGCCCCTGCAAAGCTGCATGATCCCTTGAAATCATAGTCTTTTTAGCATCTTATGTGGCCCTAGTGGCGATCCGCGAAATCCTCAAATACCCCAACCGCAAGCTGAAACTGACCTGCGAACCCGTTCGCGAGATCAACGGCAAGTTAGCTGGGCGGCTGAACGACATGGTTGAAACCATGTACGCGTCGGATGGAATTGGCTTGGCCGCGCCCCAGCTGGGACTTCTTGAACGCACGATCGTCGTCGATACCAACACGGCAAACCGTGGCGTAGACCTCGTCAAACTAATCAATCCCGAAATCATCGAGGCGGAAGGAAAGATTGTTTGGGAAGAGGGCTGCCTGTCGGTGGTGAACTACCAGGCTGAAGTCACTCGATCGCAACGCATCCTAGTTCGAGGATGGACGATCGATCAGAAGCAGATCGAGATCGAGGCGGAAGACCTTCCCGCCGTGTGCCTGCAGCACGAGATCGATCACCTCGACGGGGTTTTGTTCATCGATCAGATCTCCCGACTCAAGCGCGAGCTGTATCGCAAGCGCGTCAAAAAACTGGTCCGCGACGAGCCCGAACTATTCAGCGGGCCCGAAGTGCCGGCACTCTAAGCCTGGTCTGATCTCCTGCGGCTCATCTTCTTTGGCACCCCGGCTTACGCCGCTGTATCGCTTTCGCGACTTCTCGATGGGAAGCACGAAGTTGTTGCCGTAGTTACGCGTGCCGATGCTCCATCGGGGCGTGGCCGTAAACTTCAGCCCTGCCCGACCAAGGAACTGGCGTTGACTCATGGCTTGCCGGTGCTGGATCCGCATCGGCCGCGCGGCGATGAATTTTTGGCCGCTCTAGCGGCGACTAAACCAGATCTGGGCGTTGTCGTGGCCTACGGCCGCATCCTTCCCGAATCGGTATTGCAGGTTCCGACCTTCGGCTGCATCAACGCGCACGGGTCTTTGCTTCCCGCCCTGCGCGGCGCCGCTCCCATTGAGCGCGCCATCCTGGCCGGTCACACCCAGACCGGCGTCACGATTATGCAGATGGATGCGGGCATGGACACCGGCGACATGCTCGCCAGTCGGAGCATCGCCGTTCCCGAAGATATGGACGCGGGCACACTGCGCGAGGCGATGGCCGAACTCTCCGCCGACATGTTTGTCGCCGCCATCGAAGACATTGCCGCATCACGCACCAAACGGACGCCGCAAGACCCACAGTTGGCAAGCTATGCGCCACCGCTTCGCCGCGCCGAGTCGCGCGTCGATTGGGAACGCAGCGCGATTGAAGTTTCGCAACTCGTGCGTGCTTTTGCTCCAGCGCCCGGAGCGTTTACGTTCGCCGACCAACGTCGTCTCAAAGTACTAGCCACAAGCGCGGCGACCCTGGAACCAACCGGGCGACCCGCAGGTTTCGTCTTAGGCATCGAAGACTCAATGGTTCGAGTCGCCTGCGGACGGGGCAGTATCGGTCTCACTCACATTCAGCCGGAGGGAAAACGCTCAATGAGCGCTATCGATTACGCGCGCGGTGCCGAAGCACTAAGCGTGGGAAGGATTCTTGGTGCGCAAGCCTGACGCTCGCAGCGTCGCCTACGACGCACTTCTCGACGTTGAACGAGGAAGCTTTGCCGATCGTGCGATCGGCGAACGCCTCGAACGCATAGAACTGGATCGACGCGAACGAGACTTCGCCACTCACCTTGTCTACGGATGCGTCGCGCGCCGACTGACCTTAGATTACACGATCGCCGGTTACGCTGGCCGTCCTCTGAACAAGATCGATCCAGAGCTGCTGGTTTTATTGAGGCTCGGGCTTTTTCAGCTTGGCTACTGCGACCGGGTTCCGGCCTACGCGGCAGTCGATCGAACCGTGAGCATGGCCGAAGGCGTACACCGCAAGGCGGCCGGTTTTCTCAACGCTGTTCTTCGTCGCACAACTCGCGACGGGTTACGTGCAGCTGACGACATCGCGGCCCTGCAGCGTGGCATTGAACAAGAAAGTGTCGCGCCCAATGCCAGTGACACGCTCGACCTGACCCGCGATTGGGCGGACCTGGACCCCGACCGACGCCGGGCGATCGCCTACTCGCATCCTCTTTGGTTGGTGCGACGCTGGACCGAAGAGCTTGGACAGCCCGAGGCCGACAACCTGATGCGCGCCAACAACGAGGCGGCCCCCAACGTTTTACGCGTGCTCATGCCTCGCGAAGAGGGCATCTCGCGGCTTCGCGAAATGGGAGTTCGTGTACGCGAGGCCGACCACGCTCCCGACGCCGTGGTGGCGTCAATGGCCCAGCGAATTCCAGGCCTGGCGTTGCCTCAGGGCGAAGCTTCGCAACTCGTTGTCCTGCTATTGGACCCGCGCGAGGGCGAAATTGTGCTCGACGCATGCGCTTCTCCCGGCGGTAAAACAGCCTACATCGCGGCGCTGGTCGGTACTGAAGGTAGAGTGATGGCGGTAGACAAAGCCCGCGGTGCGCGCCGGCGTATCGAGGCGACAATGATCGCTGCGGGCTTCAGCAAAGACCTCCCCCCAGCGCTCCCGATCATCGAGGACGACCTGCTGCGGATGCATGTTGACGATCTCGGTGGCCCATTCGATGCCGTGCTGGTCGATGCCCCCTGCTCCGGCCTGGGGACCTTGCGGCAGCACCCGGAAATCCGTTGGCGTCGCGACCCCAGCGACATCGATGACCTGGCCTCGCGCCAAACCAAAGTTCTGGCCCATTCAGCCTCGACCCTACGTCCCGGTGGGCGACTGGTTTATTCCACATGCACGATCGTGCGTGCCGAGAATGAAGATATCGTCGATGCCTTCCTGGCCTCGCATCCCGATTTCGAAGCTGACACCGACGCTCCACGCAGCGACGAACAGGGGCGCCTACGCACCTTTCCACACCATGGCGGCATGGACGGTTTCTTCGCCGCAGCTCTAAAGCGCAGGCCCTGAAGCCAGCGCAGGGCCGGGCAGTGGTTGTGCAACTGCCCGGCCGTTCTATAACCGGGGCTATGACACTCGTCGCTCCCTCAATTCTCGCAGCCGATTTTGGATCCCTCGCCGCCGAAGTTCGCGCAGTCACCACTGCCGGTGCCGACTGGATTCATGTTGATGTCATGGACGGTCACTTCGTCCCCAACTTGAGCATCGGCCCTGCGGTCTGCGAGGCTGCCGACCGGGCTACCGATCTGCCGTTGGACGTCCACTTGATGATCGAAGAGCCCGCGCGCTACATCGAGCCTTTCGCCAAGGCTGGAGCAGACTACATTTCGATCCACCAGGAAGTTGCTGGCGGGGCCGAAGGTGTCGAAGCCTTGTTCCAACAGATCGAAAGCTACGGCGCCAAGCCGGGGATCGTTATCAACCCGGACACACCGGTGGATACCGTGGTTCCCTACCTTGAGCGGGCCGGACTCATTCTAATCATGAGCGTCCACCCGGGCTTCGGGGGGCAAAGCTTCCTCCCCTCGGCCTTGGACAAGCTAAAAGTACTAAGTGCAGCCAAGCAAAAACTCGGCTCATCATGCTTCCTGGAAATTGACGGAGGCATTAATTGTGAGACCGCTCCGTTGGCCCGCCAAGCCGGTGCTGACGTGCTGGTGGCCGGATCGGCGATCTTCGGAAGCTCAGACTACGCCGGTCGAATCACCGAACTTCGCGGCAGCTAAAGTCCGCCATCCCGTTTTCCGCGAGGCGACCGGAACGGCATGATTCACTTTTGTTTGGCGCCGTGTTAGTCACGCTGTCTGCACGGAATTCCCGCGTTCGGGGTGTAGCTCAGCCTGGTAGAGCGCTGCATTCGGGTTGCAGAAGCCGGAGGTTCAAATCCTCTCACCCCGACCATATTCCCGTCCTATTTTGCGAGACCTTGCCTGATGACATACCGGGGCAATTTTGGCTGCCTGTGGTTAGTACTTCTCCTCCTTCTGGTTGGAGGAGGCCCTTTGCTTATAGGCGTTTTGCGCCTGTTCGCGTTCTTCGCAGTGATCCTGTTTGTGGGCGGGGGCATCGCCACCTGGTGGATGCGCCGCAACGCCGTACGCCTGTACACCGGCTCCCAATCCGAACGCCACAACCGTTTCGTCGAACGGTTGGTGTCCTTGCTGGTGCGCCTGGCCGAGCTGGACGGAGAGCTCGACCGTCGTGAAGTCGCCGCCATTCGCCAGTTTTTCGAGCAGCGCCTCGGTTATCGCGACGAGCGCCTGGCCTGGCTGCGCGACCTGATCAAAGAATCCCGGCGCGATACCACCTCGATCGAAAGCCTATGTGCCGATTTGGCAAGCTCCTACGGTCTGCAGGAGCGCCTGATCGTCGTGCAAGTCATGTCGCAGGTGGCGCAGGCTGATGGACACGTCAGCCAAGCCGAAAGTGAGTTCATTTCGCAGGTCGCCCGATTGCTCGGACTCGACCCGTTTGTCCGCGGATTTGGTTTTGGAGGCGGCGGCGGCGGTGGACCGGGCCGCGGACCAAGCCCCGAGCAGCAACTCGACGAGGCACTGGGCGTACTCGGTTTGAGCGCCGATGCTGAGGCAGACGAGATTAAGTCGACCTGGCGCCGTCTCTGCAAAGAGAACCACCCGGATCGGGTAACCCACCTCGGCGACGAGTTCCGCGAGATCGCTGAAGACCGGATGCGCAAGATCAACGCTGCCTACGACACGTTGAAAGAGGCTGGCCGCGCCTCATAGCGCAGCTACTGACCTGCCTAACCTCTAGGCACTGCCCTTTGAAAAGGCAGGCCGCGCCCCCAAAAAACCGCTAAAACCCTACAATTCGTTTGTCACGCCAACGTGGCACCGTGCTTGCAAAACCGCAGTACGAGATAAGAGCAATTCGTTTTACTTATGGGTTGTCCCAACTATCGCCTCGTAGTTTCTAACAGCAAGGCGAGGTGCCGCACGGCGGTGCCGTGCGTACATAGGCACCCGAGACATGGGCGCCTGAGACATAGGCGCCTGAGACATAGGCACCCGAGACCCTGGATCGAAATAGGAGAACCAAGCCATGAAGAAGGTCGAAGCAGTCATCAAACCGTTCAAACTCGATGAAGTGAAAGAGGCCCTCAGTGGCGTCGGTGTTCAGGGCATCACAGTCAGCGAGGTCAAAGGATTCGGGCGTCAGCGCGGACACACGGAACTCTACCGTGGTGCCGAGTACGTCGTGGACTTCCTCCCCAAGGTGAAGCTTGAGATCATCGTCAAAGACGATCAGGTCAAACCTGTGGTCGAAGCGATCGCGGAGGCCGCCAAAACCGGACGCATCGGCGACGGCAAGATCTTCGTAACCGCAGTCGAAGAGATAGTGCGCATCCGTACGGGAGAGACCGGCGAAAACGCGATCTAGTCGTTTTCAGGCCGAGCAGGGCCGAGCGGTATAGCGCTCGCGATCTTCTGAGATCCCTTTAGACGGTTCGTTGCCCTGGCAGCGAGCCGTCTTTTTTTGTTCCCGAGACAGGTTGGTCCCGGCCCCGGTCCCGATCCCGACACAGTCGGCAGCTCCTTCCAGGGCGGGCTAGCTGTTAGCCTCTCGCAACCCGAAGGAGGGACCCTCATGGATAGTCACAATCAACGAATGCAGGCGCTCATGCTGGGCAACGGCTTTGCCGTCATGATCATCGGCATGCTCTCGGGCTTCATGCTCACCTTCAGTCTGCTCGAAGCCATCGACCTATGGCCGATACCTGCCATTCCCGTGACCATCCCCGGCACCACCCGCGGCTGGGTCGCCGCCCATACCGGCAACATCATGAACGGATTAATGGTTGTCGCCGTCGCCCTAGCATTGCCACGCCTGAACCTATCGGGCCGTAGATTGGCCTGGGTCGGCTGGGGCCTAATCGCAACCGCGTGGGGAAACGCGTGCTTCTACGTATTTGGCAATCTGGCAGCGAACCGCGCGTTGACGATCGGAGACAATCGATTCGGCGAGAGTAGTTTGGCTGGGTTGCTGGGGGTTGTGCCGGCGCTTGTCGCCGCGGTGTTGGTGCTGATCGCGCTTTCGATTGCGATGCGTGCGGCTTTTCGGGCGGCGGCTGGGTCGGAGTAGCGAGGGGAACACGCGAAGGACGTGACGCTGCCGATCTCGATTTCGGTCGAACGTTGATGAGAGCCAAGCGCGCGTGAAGTTGTCGACAGTCTGCGCGAACTGTTGGCGGGAGGGATGACGGCGAAGAGGATTTGGGCGGCGCGTGTGGCTCGTCGATTTCCTGTTGTTCTCAAGATGCTGGAGCGCGGGAATCAGCTTCTCAGCTGGCCAGCGTCGCAGGACTCGCGGGATCAGAAATTATGGAGGTGAAGCGAGAAGCGCCCGATTCGCCGAACCTCTCGTTCCCTGCCGCTAACACGCGGGCGACCGCAGCGCGTGGCCGAATCACTCCCCTGGCCCCGCGTCGCTACAAAGTTGAAATCACCGTCGATCAACAAACCCACGACAAGCTTCGAGCGCTTGAAGATCTGTTGAGCCACCAAGTAGCGGGAGATCCCGCTGCAATCATCAGTCGCGCTATCGAACTGCTGCTAGCAGAGACTTTGAAGAAGAAAGCTGCGCTTACGGATCGTCCGCAAAAGCCCCGAAGCAGTAGCGCAAAAGAACACCGAACCCGCGCCATTCCGGCAGCGTTGCGTCGCGCGGTTTGGCTACGCGACGTTGGTCGTTGCAGATTCGAAGACGACAAGGGGCACCGATGTCGCACAACGCGTAACCTCCAGTTCCATCACAAAATGCCCTACGGGCGAGGCGGGCAGCACGAACTTGAGAACATCGAACTGCGTTGTCACGGGCACAACCAATACCAAGCCGACCAGGATTTCGGGCTAAGTTTCATGCGGGCGAAGCGTGGCGGGAGTTACGAACAGTCCGCGCGGACTGTTGGAGAGCGGCGAGCATTTGGCAGCCAACCGACCAATTGACGAACTACTGCTCACCGACTTTGACAAAAGCGGCACACCGGATGTGCTGGCGTTCTTCTCAGCCGAACGGTGCGCAACGGTGCCGTTCAGCTTTCGCTCAAGCCAACTCCAACAAAAAACGGCCCGCCGCGGTTAAGCGACGGGCCGTTCAAACGATCCAAACCTATCCAAGCCTCAGCTCACACAGCCCCAGCCGGATTCAAAATCACGACCTCAACACGACGATTTCGCGATCGCCCCTGCGGGTTATCCGAACCATCCGCGTTCGTGTTCTTGGTAGTTGGGAAGCTCTCACCGAACCCCCTAGCTCCAAGAACGTTGCTGTTCACGCCACCCGAGACCAATGCCGCGGCGACGGCGCGAGCTCGGCGTTCGGACAAGCCTTGGTTGTAGTCGGCTGGGCCCACGGAATCGGTGTGGCCTTCAACCGCGATGCGACGACCGGGAGCGTCGCTGGAAATAATCCCGGCGATGGATTGGGTCGTGGAACGGGCGCCGCTTGTGAGGTCGGCACTTCCGAACTGAAACAGGACGTCGGGGAGAGTTACGGTAACGCCGCGCTGACCTTCGGTCGCATCGAGGTTGCGCTCACGCAGTTTGCGAAGCAGCTCTGCGTTGGCGGCTAACTCTTGTTGCTGGCGATCAAGGCGACCGCTCAATTCAGCGTCGCGCTGCTGGCCCGCCTGAGTCTGGTCTCCAGCCGCCGCGCCGCTTAGCCCGCCAATCGCGGCACCAATCAGAGCTCCTTCGCCCTTATGGCCACTTTGGTTGCCGATGATGGCACCGGCGCCCGCACCGATAAGCGCACCGAGGCCAGCACCCTTCTCACGAGTGGTGAGACCGCCGGACGCGCAGCCCACAGCCGTGGTCGCGACAAGAATCAAAGCCAGCGTCCGCAAGGAAGAAAGGGACGAAACCGAAAAACCCTTCATTAGTAAGATCCCTGCTCACGCTTGAGCTGCTCTATCTCTTCACGCTGGCGGCGAAGTTCCTCTTCTTGCTCGTACTGGCGTTGCTCAAGCGCGCTGCGACGCTCGGATCCAGCCTGCTGCTGATCGCCTAGAATCGCACCTGTGAGGCCGCCGAGAGCCGCGCCAATCAGCGCTCCTTCCCCGGCATCGCCGCTTTGATTCCCGATGATTGCCCCGGCCCCGGCACCAATCACCGCACCGGCCCCAGCGCCTTTCTCGCGTTGGCTAAGGCCGCCCGACGCGCAGCCAGCGGCGAAAATGGTGATCGCGGCAAACACAACAACGGGGCGAAAGTCTTTAAATACACTCATGAAAGTTTCTCCTTTGAGGGGGGGGACGATCCCTTTGGTCGTCCAGAACCAATCTCTTTTAACCAAACCCTTAGTAGACGTGAGTCTGTCAGACTTTATTCCGAGCTGCTTGGCTTCAGCGACGATAAAAGCAAAAGGACGCATCCGACAGTGATTCCCGAATCAGCGACGTTGAACGCTGGCCAATGCCAACCGGCTACGTAGACGTCCAGAAAATCGATCACTTCGCCGTATCGTACCCGGTCGTAGAGGTTCCCGATCGCTCCTCCGATGACCAACGACAACGACAATCTTTGTAAGCGCTCGACAACCGGTGTCTCGCGAAGCATCCACGTCAGAACCGCGACAATGATCAACGCCAGACCGGCGAGACCATAGACCCGCCAGGGATCCGGGATGCCGCCGAGCATCCCAAACGCGACGCCGCGATTTCGCACGTGCACGAGTGAGAAAAATCCCGGGATGAGAACAACGCTGTCCCCAATGGCCAGGGAAGAATCGACAAGAAGTTTAGTCACTTGATCGAAGAGCACGACACCAAGTGACCACAGACCGGCTATGCGCAGCCTCACTGAGGAAGCTCACCCAGCATTTCGACGGCCCCGTGGCAGCGCACACAAAGGTCGTCCCACTGGGCACCGCTTCCAACAGTCTCGGCGAACTTCCAGCAACGAGCACATTTCGTGCCCGTCGGCGCAGTGACCTCGGCAGACGGTTCGCCCTGGTCAACGACATCGATTTCGATCTTCGAAACGATAAAAATTTCTTCAAGATCCGCGATCGAAAACGTTTGAATCAAAGCCGCGTCGGCACCGGAAACCTGGAGTCGCACACCCGCTTCGAGGGAGCCGCCGATGTCACCAGCCTGGCGCTTCTCTTCCAGGGCCCGTGTTGCCACAGCGCGAATCTCCAGCAGCCGCTCGAATCGTTTTGCGAGTTCCTCGTCGCGCCAAGCTGAAGCTACTTGCGGCATGCCGGCAAGAAACACTGTCGGGCGACCGTCGCTCGGATCGGGCGTCGGGCGCACCGGCATGGCCTCCCAGATTTCATCAGCCGTGAAGCAAGCGATCGGGGCGATAATGCGGGCCAACGCTGACAGCACTTCGTACATCGCCGACTGAGCACTGCGCCGAAGCTGCGCATCGGCCGGCGAGCAGTAGAGCCGATCCTTGAGAATGTCGAAGTACAACGAACTCAAATCGACACTGCAAAAGTTGACCAGCGCCGAAAACACCGCGCGGAACTCGTACTCTTCGTACCCCTTCGCGCAACGGTCCACGAAGCTTGCCAAGCGCGTGAGAATCCACCGATCCAAAGCGCTCATGTCGGCTGGCGCGACGGTATGCAAAGCCGGATCAAAATCAGACAGGTTGCCGAGCAAATTGCGTGAGGTGTTGCGGATGCGCCGGTAGGAATCGGCGATCTGAGCGAGAATGTCTTTCGACATCTTCACGTCGTCGCGGAAATCTTCCGCAGCGACCCAAAGCCTCAAAATGTCAGCACCGAACTGCTTGAGCACGTCCTGGGGTGCAACGACATTCCCTTCGGATTTCGACATCTTGCGGCCCTTGCCGTCCAGCACGAAACCGTGGGTCAAAACCGCCGCATACGGAGCGCGATCACGGTTGGCCACTGACGCCAAAAGCGCCGAGTGAAACCAGCCTCGATGCTGATCGCTGCCTTCCAGGTAGAGATCGGCGCGAACGTCTTTGCCGTGATCGGCTTCGACCACCGCAGCGAAGCTGACACCGGAATCGAACCAGACATCCAAGATGTCGGTCTCGCGATCGAAATCGTGCCCACCGCAGCCACTGCAGGCAAAGCCATCTGGCAGGAGCTCTTCCAGCGATCGGGCGAACCAGGCATCGGCACCTTCATGCTCGAAGATATCGGCAACGTGGCGCGCCAGATCTCCGGAAACCTCAACATGCCCGCATCCGTTGCAGTGCAGTGCGATAATCGGCACGCCCCAGGCGCGCTGTCGCGACAGACACCAATCGGGACGACTCGCGATCATGCCGCGAATGCGGTCGCGACCCCATGCCGGGATCCAATGGACTTTGTCGATTTCTTCGAGAGCTCGCGCGCGAAGGCCGCTAGCATCCATCGAAACAAACCACTGTTCCGTGGCCCGGAAGATGATCGCTTTCTTGCAGCGCCAGCAGTGCGGATAGGGGTGCTGGAACGGCTCGCTGGCCAAAAGCGCGCCGCGCTCGGTGAGCATGGCAGCAATCTCGTCATCACAGGTAAACACGAATCGGCCCGCAAACTCAGGGACCTCGTCCGTGAAAATTCCACCGGCGTCGACGGGAGCGTAAACTTCAAGGTCGTACTTTCGGCCGACCAGATAATCGTCTTGTCCGTGACCAGGCGCCGTATGCACACAGCCGGTGCCGGCCTCCAGCGTGACGTGGTCACCAAGGATCACAGGTGAAGCGCGATCGATCCACGGATGTCGCGTTTGAACTGCTTCCAACTCTCGTCCGGAGAACCGAGCGATTTCCGCCCCTAGCCCGAGTTTTTCGCGCAGTCCTTCTACGAGATCGGCGGCCAAAACCAACGAACGCTCGCCGCATTCAACCAGCGCATAGTCGAAGTGCGGACTCACGGCGATGGCCATATTTGCCGGTAGCGTCCACGGGGTGGTGGTCCAAATCGCAACCGCCGGGCGGCGGTCTGCATGCTCGGCGAGCGGCCCCGACGGTTCGGCTACTTCAAAGGCCACCTCAAAGGCTACATAGACCGATAGCGACGTGTCGTTCTCGTAATCGACTTCAGCCTCGGCCAGCGCCGTGCGGCATGACGCGCACCACTGAACGGGTTTGCGACTTCGATAGACCGCACCGGTGTCGAACAAAGCTCCGAGCTCACGCGCCTCAGTGGCTTCGAAATCGAAATCCTTAGTCAGATACGGACGATCCCATTCTCCGAGAACGCCCAGGCGGCGGAAGTCATCGCGCTGCACGCCGACAAACCGGTCGGCATAGTCACGGCACAGTCCGCGAACCTCGACGAGCGACATCGCGGCCTTCTTGGAACGGCCGACCTTCTTCTCGACTTCCAACTCAATGGGTAGCCCGTGACAGTCCCAACCGGGACGATAGGGCGTACGAAACCCCGCCAAGGCACGGTATTTGAGAACGATGTCCTTGAGGATCTTGTTGAGCGCATGTCCAATATGGATATTGCCGTTCGCATACGGCGGTCCATCGTGGAGCAGGAACAGGGGCGCATCGGCTCGCGCCGCCAACATTCGTTCGTAAAGCCCTTCGGCCTCCCACACCGCCAACCTTTCGGGTTCGCGCACTGGCAGATTGGCGCGCATCGGGAAATGCGTGCGAGGCAGGTTCAGAGTTTTCTTGTATTCCATTGCAGAGTTGGCGCCGGTCCAGATCCACCGGCTGGTGGTGAATACCACGCTGTGCGGGGCTGGCAACTCGGGCAGATCCCGGCTACTTTCCAGGCCCATGGCAAAGCGACTGCAATTGAATTTTCACACGCCCGGACCGAGCGTTGTTGATGAAAACGGCCAAGCCCGGCCTTGCGCTATGGGCGTGGGCTGGGTCAACCGCGACACCCTCAAGACTCTGGACCGCTGTGGAATCGGCCGTACCGACGCCTGGGGGCAACCGATCGTGCAACCAATCGTCGCCGCACCGAAGCCCGCCAGCGCCTCCAAATAGCCAAAACTCTCCGCCCAGGCCTCAAGCCTAACCAGAACAATTCACGGCGTGTGGCCTCAGAACTCCGTTCCACCGTCGGGAGCAACGGAAATGCTCGTTCCATCAACCAGCACCGGAACGATGCGACGACCACCCGTTAGCTTTCGTAGCTCAGCAACCGCCTGCTTGCGTTCCTCAAGATCCACCAATCGATAAGGACGACCACTTGCCTCCAAGCCTTCTCGCAGTGCTCGGCAGTGCGGACACGCGCCTTTTACGTAGAGTGTGATGGCCATCGATGCTCTCCGTACAAATCGCTATTCGACATAGCCGAGCGCCTTGAGCGCTTCGATATTGTCTGGCGCCACCCCTTTTAGAGCAGCCTCCGGGCTATCTTCGCTTGCGGCTGCGGCAGGGTCTTCCACCAAAGCTGTCTGCTCGATCTCGTGAGCAACCAAGGCATCGCGCAGCTTCTCTAACAACGCCCCTTCTCGAATCGGCGAGATTTGCGCGGGGTCCGAAGCAGCGTCGAAATACTCGAAGGTACAGCCAGCCGCCGGGTTTGGGTCACGAGCCGTGCAGGCCAGCGCCCACAACGATCCCTGGCGCCAATGGGCGGCGCGGTCTTGAACATGCTTGTCAGCCGCTCGATTGGCGAACACGAGACGATCGAGGTCTCCCTGCCCCTTTTCGACGATTGGGCGCAGCGAACGTCCATCGAGCCCGGCGGGGATCTCGACCCCCGCGTAGTCAAGAAGTGTCGGCATGATATCGACCAGCGATACGGCTCCCTCCCAGCTACCGACCGCGCGACGTTTTGAAGGAGCTGAAGGCGGCTTGATGAGCAACGGGACCCGAAACGACGCATCGTCAAGGTGCAAGCCATGGCGAAAGTAAACGCCATGATCGCCCAGCCCCTCTCCATGGTCGGCAGTCACGATAATCAGTGAGCGGTCGTAAAGGCCCAGGCTGCGAAGCCGGGCGAGTACCAGCCCAACTTGCTCATCAACGAAATGAATCTCACTGTCGTAGGCATCGATATAGTCGGTCAGCGTGACTGCGCCCTCTAGACGCTGGTAACTGGTGACCCTGTGTAGGGGCAGCCGCTTGGCACCATCGCGAGGCGTATGAAACCGCAGGGATGCTTCGGCTGGTGGATTGTAGGGACCATGCGGATCGATCCAGTGGACGAAAAGAAAAAGCGGCGAATCGCCGACCTCTAAACGCTCCAGCACGGCGCGATTCGTGTCGTGGGCACGGCGTTCGTAGTTGATACGAATACTTTCGCGCGTCGGAAGGGTGTCATCCCAAACTTCGAAGCCCTGATCGAGATGCGTTACGTTGGCCCGCATGACGGCACTGCTGGCGAAACCAAAAGTTCGATAGCCATCGTCGCGCAGAAGCTCGGCCGCAGTCACATGGCGAGAGCGCAGATAGTGACCGATCCGTCCCACCCCGTGACGGCGTGGAGACAGCCCAGTAAACATCGAAGAGTAGGCCGGTGAGGTTTTGCCGCGCGGAGTGAACGCCCGGTCGAAGCGCACGGCTTCCTCTGCAAACGCAGCCAAGTTGGGAGCCGTATCGCGATGGTAGCCGTAGAAACGAAGATGATCGGCACGCAGGGTGTCGATCGTGAGCAGAATGATGGGAGTCGGCGAGGCCGGCTCAGGTGCAGATTCGGGTTCGCCGGTGCAGCCAGCCACCCCGACCAGCGAGCCAAGCAGCAAGCCAAGCGGTACTAAGATCGAAGCCGCCAGGGCTCCGGCGCCGCGACGCCATGCTCGGCCAAATGGCAACATCGAAATCAGGAAATCAGGCCCGGAACTGCTCGGCCAAAGCCGTCAGTCGCCTCCTAGGGCATCGGCACCTTCAACGACTCGGACGGCCGTATCCAGGACCCGCAGCTCGACGCCTGCCACGGAACGGATTGTAAGAATATCGCTGTAAACCGGCGGCCCCGGTGTCGGCTCAATCGACAACACTTCGAAGCGCCCCGGGGAACCTTGATGAACGACTTTGTCGCCAACTGAGATCATAAACTTAGCTCCTATGTGGGCCTTAGCCGAGAAACAATGAGCGCCGCTTTCCGAGCTCTCGGGAAAGCTGGTTTTGAACCGCCCGCTGCAGTCGCTGGGCGACTATTTCCGGATCGGGATTGGTCGCGAACCGCCGTTCGCGATGAAGGTAGATACGCCGTCCGAAACGCAAAACCCACTTAGTCGGCAAAGGCAGAAGGCCCAACGGCCCCACAACCGCCGCTCCCGCAGTCATTGGCAGATACGGCAGGCCGAGCTTCTCGCCCACTTCCAGACTTCGAGCGAGCATGGGCGAAGCTTCTTCGGCGCCCACCAAGCCAAAAGGAACAATCGGAACGCGGTGCTTCAGTGCAAGCCGACCGGCCGACGTTGCGAACCCCCGCAGGCGATAGCGCTCAGAAAATAACTTCGCGACCCCGGCTACGCCCTCCGGGAAAATCAGCACCGCTTCACCCGCCGTCAGAAGATCTTCAGCGGCCCGGTAACTTGCGGTCACACCGCCCAAAGCCTTCATCACACTGGCCACCCGGGGCTGGTTGTCAGCCCAACGATCGTAGAGCGGTCGTACGGTTCGTCCGCGCGCACCTTCAACCGCGTGCGCGATCATTGCGGCATCTAACGGCAGCGTGCCGGAATGGTTGCCGATCAAAAGAACCGGCCCTTGCTCTGGAATGTGTTCGAGTCCACGAGTTTCGACCCGCCAATAGTGGTCAAACAGCCAGCTCGTCAACGGCCGCAAGCGGTCGCGAATGGCAGCGTCAGGCGTGGAATCGTCCATGCTCATCGACG